>JBPYFM010000079.1:0-11225 GCA_051986435.1 Solirubrobacterales bacterium
AAAGCGGTACGCGAGCTGGGTTCAGAACGTCGTGAGACAGTTCGGTCCCTATCTGCTGTGGGCGTTGGAGAGTTGAGAGGAGTCATCCCTAGTACGAGAGGACCGGGATGAACGTGCCTCTGGTGTAGCTGTTGTCCTGCCAAGGGCACCGCAGCTTAGCTACGCACGGAACGGATAACCGCTGAAAGCATCTAAGCGGGAAGCCGTCCTCGAGATGAACTCTCCCATCCCTTAAAGGGAGTAAGACCCCTGGTAGACCACCAGGTTGATAGGCCGGCAGTGGAAGTCCAGCAATGGGCGTAGCTGACCGGTACTAATGGTTCGAGGGCTTGACGGATATTTTTATCTTCTACCCACACTTGGCGTGTGCAGTTTTCAAGGACCACCGAGCGTCTCGCAAATCTCCGGTGGTGCATAGCGAAAGGGAGACACCTCTTCCCATTCCGAACAGAGCAGTTAAGCCTTTCAGCGCCGATGGTACTTGGGGGGCAACCCCCTGGGAGAGTAGGTCGCCGCCGGTTCTTCTACGCAGCCCGCGCCCTCAATGGTCGCGGGCTGCGCTCGTTTATGGGCTGCGTCCGAGGCCAGGATCAGCCAGGTTGTGTAGTTCTGCTACAGGGCGCCGCCTGCGCGCGGCGCCAGTCTTGCCCCTAAAGACGCTCGCTCCACGCCCATCTCGGTTGCGGGCTGCTCGGGCAGCAGAAGGCCCTCTGGATGAGGTGCATGTCTTACCGCGCAAGCTTGGGGAACCGGGACGGATCCGTCACCGATCCGTGACGGAGGTGGGACCTCGTCACGGAGGGCGTGGGAAGCCCACGCTTTCTCCCGTGTTGTCCAACACGCACGCAGGTGCGGTCGTCCTAACCGGCGCTATAGGTCGGTTAGGACGACCGCACCCCGGGGGACCCTCGATCCGGGCCCGGAAAGGGACGGAAGGCGCCCGGGCGTGTGACGTTCCCGGCGTCTTCGTCACCGATCCGCCCCTGACGGCCCCCGGTCGGCCGGAGGTGTGCCTTCTCCCGCGCATCACCCTCACGGAAGTCCGACTTCGCAACGTCCCTGTACCGGCTCTCCCCCGCACCCCTCCCGTCCTGGGCGCCTCATGGGGGTCACAGCCTGCCAGGACCCCCATGAGGCGCCCAGGACAGCCGCCGGCGCCCCGCAGTGGCGCGGACGGCGGGGCCGAAGTAATGCGGACGGCCCGGCCCGAAGTGGTGCGGCCGGCCCGAACCCCCGAATCGCCCGCGCGCCCCCGCGCCCCCTACACAAAAATACGTAGGCCTTCCGATTAGGTTCCTTGACCGGTGCGACGCGATCGAATTAACGTGAATCCGCTCCCCCAAAAAATGGGGAGCGCGCGAAGGCAAGGGGGCCAGAAGCGCAATATCCGAGGCGGGGATCGACCGCCGCCGGGATCCCGAAACGCGGATGACTCGGGGGTCCCGGCGGCGGGACCGCCTCGTTTCGCAGTCAGGCGCAGGGGCCGGGGCCGCAGGGGCGAACATCGGAGTTATGTCCCTCATCCCTGCCAAGGAAGTGCGACCGCCGCTGCCGCGCGGGCCGTTCCTCGTCGTCGGCCTCGCCCGCTCGGGCCAGGCGGCTGCGCGGCTCCTTGCCGCTCGTGGGGAGCGCGTCCGCGCGGTCGATTCCGGCCACCCGGAGGGCGCGGAAGGGCTTTCGGCGCTCGGCGTCGAAGTAACCCTGGATACGGATGGACTGGCTCAGCTCGAGGGCACTCACACTGTCGTCAAGAGCCCGGGGGTTCCCCGGGAGGCGGCGGTGATCGCTGCGGCGCTGGAGCGGGGGATCGAGGTGACCGGGGAGCTCGAGCTCGCCTGGCGCGCCCTGCCCAACCGCTTCCTCGCGGTCACCGGAACCAACGGCAAGACGACCACGGTGGAGCTGCTCGGCCACGTCTTCCGCAGCGCCGGCGAGCCGGTCGCGGTGGCGGGCAACGTCGGCGTCCCGGTCGCGGGACTGGTCGGCGAGATCGAGCCGGACGCGACCGTCGTCTGCGAGGCCTCCAGCTTCCAACTCGAGGACACGAGCCTGTTCAGTCCCGAGGGCGCCGTCTTCCTGAACCTGGCGCCCGACCACCTCGACCGCCACGGCGACCTCCCGGCCTACCTCGACGCGAAGCTGCGGATCTTCGCCAACCAGGGCAACGACGACGTCGCGGTCTGGAACGGCGACGACCCCGCGCTGGCGGGCGTCGATCTCGGCGGCTGCGCGCGCCGGGTCGGGTTCTGTCGCGGCGGCTCGCCCGACTGCGAGGTGGCGGTGGCGCAGGGGACGATCTTCTACGACGGCGAGCCGCTGATCGAGACCTCCGAGCTCGGCATCCCCGGCGAGCACAACGTCGAGAACGCGATGGCCGCCGCCGCGGCGGCGCTCTCCTTCGGCATCGACCGCGACGCGGTCGTTGCCGGCCTGCGCAGCTTCGGCGGCGTCCCGCACCGGCTGGAGCCGGTCGCCGAGATCGGCGGGGTCCGCTTCGTCAACGACTCCAAGGCGACCAACGTCACCTCCGCCATCGTCGGCATCGGCAGCTTCGACCGCGGCGTCCACGCGATCCTCGGCGGCAGCGAGAAGGGCGAACCGTTCGCGCCGCTGCTCGACCCGCTGCGCGAGCGCGCCGTCGCCGTCTACCTCCTCGGCGACACCGCCGAGCGGATGGCCGCCGAACTGGCGCCGCTCGCCGAGGCGGGCGTGCCGCTCCGCCGCGCCGCCGACCTCGAGGACGCGGTCCGCGCCGCCGCCGTGGCCGCTGCCCCCGGCGAGGTGGTCCTGCTCTCGCCCGCCTGCGCGAGCTTCGACGCCTTCCCGAACTTCGAAGCGCGCGGCGAGCGCTTCCGCCAGCTCGTCGCCGACCTCGAGGCGGAGCGCGGATGAGCAGTCTGTCGGTCGCCCTCGGCCGGGGGCGCGTCAAGGCGAAGTCGAAGCAGAAGCGCAAGCGCTCGAAGGCGCGCGCCGTCTCGACCGAGTACAGCCTGCTGCTGACCGCGACGCTCTGCCTGCTCGCCTTCGGCGCGGTGATGGTCTTCTCGGCCTCATCGACCACGCAGGTCCTGCAGAACGGTGGCCTCGCCGACTCCGCCTACTACCTGCAGCGCACGCTGCTGGTCGGCGCGGTCGGCCTCGTGATCATGCACTTCACCGCCCGTCACGGCCTGTTGGCGATCCGCAAAGCGACGCCGGTCCTGCTCGCCGGGTCGCTCTTCCTGCTGGTCGTCGTGCTCGGCGCCGGCCAGAGCGTCAACGGCGCGACCCGCTGGATCGGCAGCGGCTCGTTCCAGATCCAGCCTTCCGAGCTCGCCAAGGTCGCGCTCGTCCTCTACGCCGCCGACATGCTCGCCCGCGAACCGAAGCGGGTCCGCTCGATCCAGGGCTTCATGCCGATCCTCCTCGTCACCGGCGCGGCCTGCCTGCTGGTGATGCTGCAGCCGGACATGGGGACGACGATGGTGATCGCCTTCGCCGTCGGCGCCACCCTGATCGCCGCCGGCGTCGCCCCGCGCGACCTCGGCAAGATCGGCCTCGTCATCGTCGTCGGGATCCTGCTGATGACGCTGATCGAGCCCTATCGGATGGCGCGCCTCACCAGCTTCCTGCACCCGGGCGCCGAAACCGAAGGCGCCGGCTTCCAGGCCGCGCAGGCGAAGATCGCGCTCGGCTCCGGCGGCCTCTTCGGCGTCGGCATCGGCAACGGCGTGCAGAAGGCCTTCTACCTGCCCGAGGCCCACACCGACATGATCTCGGCGGTGATCGGCGAGGAGCTCGGCCTGGTCGGGATCCTCGGCGTCGTCGGCCTCTTCGGCATGTTCGGGTTCGCCGGGCTGCGGATCGCCCAGAAGGCGAAGGACAACTACGGCAAGATCCTCGTCGCCGGACTGACCTCGATGGTGCTGGTGACGGCGATGATCAACCTCTTCGCGGTGATGGGGCTGGCGCCGCTGACCGGCGTGCCGCTGCCGTTCATCTCCTACGGGAACTCGGCGCTCCTGTCGTGCCTGTTCGCGGTCGGGCTGATCCTGAACGTCGCCCGCGGCGGCACCGCGAGCATCGCGCGCGGCCGGGGCGGAGGCCGGTCGTCCAAGTCCGGGAAACTACGCGTCGTCGAAGGCGGGCGCTCGCCCGCGCGTGAAAGGAGCAGGACCAGCGGTGCCAGAAGGGCCAAGAGTGGTGGTGGCGGCGGGGGGAACCGCGGGGCACGTGGTGCCCGCCATGGCGGTCGCCGACGAGCTCCGTAAGAGCGGCGCCGAGGTCAGCTTCCTCGGCACGCGCGAGAAGGCCGAGGCGGACCTGGTTCCCGCCGCGGGCTACGAGATCGACTTCCTGAGCGTGCACGGCATCGACCGGCGCAATCCGCTGCGCGCGGCGCGGGCGGGCTTCGAGGCGCTCGCCGCGGTCGGCGCGGTGCGCTCGGTGCTGCGCCGGCGGCAGGTCGACGTGGTGATGGGCGCCGGCGGCTACGTCGCCGCGCCGGCCGGCATGGCGGCGATCCTGGGACGCAAGCCCCTCGTGCTGACCGAGGCCGACAGCCACCTCGGCCTCGCCAACCGCCTGCTGGCCGGGCGGGCGCGGCGGGTGTGCCTGGCGTTCCCGATCGAGGGGCGCCAGGGGGAGACCTACATGGTGACGGGACGGCCGGTGCCGGACGCGGTGCTGGCGGCGGACCGCGGCGCGGCGCGGGCGCGGTTCGGGATCGGGGAGGGCGAGCGGACGCTGCTGGTGGTCGGGGGCAGTCTCGGGGCCCGGTCCGTGAACTTCGCCGCGGTCGAGGCGTTCGCCGAGCGAGAGGGGCGGGACTTCCGGGTCCTGCACGTGGCAGGGCGACGCGACCACGCGGCGCTGCGCGAGCGCCTCGACCGCGCTCCATATAAGGAGGGCTATGGATTGATCGAGTACGAACCGAACCTCGGCGACGTGCTGGCGGCCTCGGACCTGATCCTGGGACGCTCGGGCGGCTCGGTCTTCGAGTTCACGGCCGCCGGTCGACCGGCGGTCCTGGTGCCCTACCCGCACGCGACCGCCGACCACCAGCGCACCAACGCGCGGTGGATGGAGCGGGCCGGTGCGGCGACGATCGTCGACGACGACAAGCTCGATCCCTCCGCGTTGCTCGCCGAGGTCGGCGGGATCCTCGGCGACCCGGTGCGCCTGGAGCGGATGAGCGCCGCCGCCCGCGGCCTGGCGAAGCCCGACGCGGCCCGCGTGATCGCCGACCAGGTCTTGGCGGCGGCGGCGCGATGATGCGCACGGTGGCGGAGCGGCCCGGGGTCAACTCCCCGTACGTTTGTCACCCTCTGGGTGACAAATCGACAGGGTGTTCGCGCGATGGGGAGGCGGAACGGTGAGCGGCGCGGACTGGACCGGGCGTCGGCTGCACTTCATCGGCATCGGCGGGGCCGGGATGAGCGGGCTCGCGGTGGTGTGCGCCGGGCTCGGGGCGGCGGTCACCGGCAGCGACCGCAGCGAGTCCTCTTACATGGAGCGCCTGCGGACGGCGGGGCTCGAGCCGCGCATCGGCCACGACGCCGCCAATCTGCCGGAGGGCGCCGAGGTCGTGGTCTCGACCGCGATCGCCGGCGAGAACCCGGAGCTGGCGCTCGCCCGCGAGCGGGGCCAGAAGGTCATCCACCGCGGCGATCTGCTCGCCGAGCTGTGCGCGGAGAAGCGGCTGATCGCGATCGCCGGCACCCACGGCAAGACGACGACCACCGCGATGGCGGTCTGGGCGCTGCGCGGCCTCGGCGAGGACCCGGCGTTCTTCGTCGGCGGCGAGGTCCCCGGGCTCGGCCCCGACGGCGCGCCCGCCAACGCCGGCTGGGGCGAGGGCGAGTGGGTGGTCGCCGAGGCCGACGAGTCCGACGGCAGCTTCCTGCGCCTCGACCCCGAGATCGCCGTGGTCACCAACGTCGAGATGGACCACCACTCGAAGTGGGGCTCGCTGGAGCCGCTGATCGAGGCGTTCGCCGGCTTCGCGGGCAAGGCCCGCGTCGCCGTGCTGCCGGCGCCGAGCCGTGAGGGGCGCGCCGTCGAGGAGGTTCGCGCGCATCTGGTCGGGCCGGGCGTCCGCCGGGCGTCCCTCCCCGGGCCGCCTTCGGCGGGGGCTCCCGGGGAGGGACGCCCGGCGGACGCTCACGGGGGCGGGGCGGAGGCCGGGGCCAGCGCGGAGCTGGTGGAGTTTTCAGCGGACGCGCCTGGGCCGGAGGTGCTTGATCTGGCGGTGCCAGGTGCCCACAACGTGCTCAACGCTCGGGCCTGCTTGGCGGCGCTCGGCGCGGCTGGCTTCGACCTCGACCGGGCCGCGGCGGCGCTTGCGGACTTCCGCGGGGTGCGTCGGCGGCTCGAGGTCAAGGGCGAACGGGGCGGGGTCCGTATATATGACGACTACGCGCACCACCCGACCGAGGTCCGCGCCGCGCTGTCGGCGCTGCGCGAACTGGAACCGCCGCGCCTCGTCGCCGTCTTCCAGCCGCACCTCTATTCGCGCACCAAGGTGTTCGCCACCCAGTTCGGCGCCGCCCTCGCCCTCGCCGACGAGATCGCCGTCCTCGACGTCTACCCGGCCCGCGAGGAGCCGGTCGGCCCACTCGCCGGCGTGAGCGGCCTGGATGTCGCGCGAGCGGCTGCGGATTTCGGCCACGGCAAACCCGTTGCCTGGCTGCCGACGGCCGCCAAGGCCGAAGCCTTCCTCGGCAACCGAATCGACGCCCTGCCCCCCGGCAGCTTTCTCGTCACCATCGGCGCGGGCGACGTCTTCCGGATCGGGGAGGCCCTGGTGAAGGGAGGATCGGGCGACCCTGAACGAACCTCCCCGCAGTTCGTGAGGGAAGGGTCGCCCGATCCTCCCTCCCGCAAACCCGAACCACCTCCAGGCGTCGAGATCGACTTCCCCCTCGCCCGCCTGACCACCGTCCGCACCGGCGGCCCCGCCGACTACTTCGCCCGCCCCGAGTCCCCCGACGAACTGGTGACCCTCCTCGCCTGGGCAAAGAAAAACGAGATCGAGGTAGGACTGGTCGGCTCAGGGTCGAACCTCCTGGTAGCGGATGACGGATTCCGAGGACTCGCCATGAAGCTGGGCGGCGCGCTGACCGCGATCGAGCGCGACGGCGACCACCTGGTCTGCGGTGGCGGCGCCCGGCTGCCCTCGGCGGCGGCGAAGGCGGCGGGGTGGGGGTTGTCCGGCCTGGAGTTCGGGATCAACATCCCGGGCACGGCGGGCGGGGCGGTGCGGATGAACGCCAATGCCTACGGCGGGCAGCTCGGCGAGGTGCTGGAGTGGGTTGAGGTCTCGACCGCCGAGGGCACGGTGCGGCGCCCGCCGGCCAGCTTCGGCTTCGTCTACCGCAACTCGAACCTCACCGCGGGCGAAGTCGTCACCCGCGCGTCCTTCGCGCTCACCCCCGGCGACCCCGCGGAGATCAAGGCGACGCTCGCCTCGATGCGCGGACGCCGCCGCGAGGCGCAGCCGTCCGGGATCAAGACCTTCGGCTCCACCTTCAAGAACCCCGAGGACGAGCGGGCCGAGGGCCGCTCCGCCGGCCGGCTGCTCGAGGCGGCCGGCTGCCGCGGCCTGCGCCATGGCGGCGCCCGCTTCTCTGAGAAGCACGCCAACTTCGTCGAGAACACCGGCGAGGCGACCACGGCCGACGTGCTCGCGCTGATGGCGGAGGGCCGGCGCCGGGTCGCCGAGAAGTTCGGGGTCGAGCTGGAGCCTGAGGTGCAGGTGCTCGGCGACGTCGAGGTGCCGGGGACCGTCCGATGAGGCGGATCGCGCTTGCGCTCGTCGTCGTGGCCGCCGCCGCGCTCGCCGTCTACTGGTTCGCGCTCCGCGACTCCTCGACGACCACGGCGAAGGCCGAGCCGATGCGTCCGGTCGCCCAGATCGGCGAAGGCAAGCGCGTCCTGGTCGTCGCCGCGGACGGCAGGGTCGTCGGCACCGCGTCCGGCAAGTCGAAGAAGGGACAGCTGCCCGTGCTGCCGATCAAGCAGCGCCCCAAGGGCGACCGGGTCCGGGGTCACGTCCGCGAGCAGGTCGACGTCCTGGCCGCCGCGCCGAAGGCGCTCCGCCACTACATCGCCCGTACCGATTACGGCAAGACCGGGGTGGACGTCGAATTCGACTCCGGCATCGAAATCCGGTTCGGCGACGATCGCGGCGCGGAACGGAAGTGGAAGGCGGCTGCAGCGGTCCTTGCCGATCCGTCCGTGACCATGCTCAGTTATGTAGACGTGCACGCGCCGACGCGCCCCTCGGTGGGCGGGGAAGAACACGAACTGCCGCCCGCTTCCTAGGCGGGATGCGGGGCGGAGGCCAACCCTCGACCACAGGGTGAGGCTTTGAAAACCCTCAAGCAGTGGTTGAGAAATCTGCCTTGCAGGAGCCTGCCGCGCGTTTGACAGGTCCTGCAAAATGACCTACGTTCAAGCGCAATTTCCGAGGTCGTGGCCGCTCAGGCAACCCTTGAGCATCACTGCAGCCTCGGACAGAACAAGGCTCAACTCACATACAGGTGGCTAAGCCTCGACGCCGAATTGTTGGAGGAGGCGCGGCAGCCACCAACCAGAAAGAAATCGGGAGATGGAATCGACTTACCTAGCGGTGATCAAGGTCGTGGGCGCCGGAGGCGGCGGCACGAACGCGGTCAGCCGCATGATCGACGCGGGCATCCGCGGCGTCGAGTTCGTCGCCGTCAACACTGACGCGCAGGCGCTGCAGGCCTGCGATGCCGACATCAAGCTTTCGATCGGCCAGGAGCTGACCCGCGGCCTCGGCGCGGGCGGCAACCCCGAGGTCGGCGCGGGCGCCGCGGCCGAGTCCCGCGATGAGATCAAGGAGGCGCTGAAGGGCGCCGACATGGTCTTCGTCACGGCGGGCGAGGGCGGCGGCACCGGCACCGGCTCGGCGCCGGTCATCGCCGAGATCGCCAAGGAGGAGATCGGCGCCCTGACCGTCGGCGCGGTCACCAAACCGTTCGAGTTCGAGGGCAAACGACGCATGCAGCAGGCGCTCGAGGGCATCGAGAAACTGCGCAACAACGTCGACACCCTGATCATCGTCCCGAACGAGAAGCTGCTGCAGGCAGTCGAGCGGCGGACCAGCGTCCTCGACGCCTTCCGCCAGGCCGACGACATCCTGCGCCAGGGCGTCCAGGGCATCACCGACCTGATCACGATCCCCGGGCTGATCAACCTCGACTTCGCCGACGTGCGCACGATCATGCGCGACGCCGGCTCGGCGCTGATGGGCGTCGGCTCCGCCTCGGGCGAGAAACGCGCCCTCGAAGCGGCGAAAATGGCGATCACCTCGCCGCTGATCGAGGAGTCGATCAAAGGCGCGACCGGGATGCTGCTGAACATCACCGGGCCCGAAGACCTCGGCCTCTTCGAGGTCAACGAGGCGGCCCAGCTCGTCCAGCAGGAAGCCGACGACAACGCCAACATCATCTTCGGCTCGGTCGTCGACCAGTCGATGCGCGACGAGATCCGCGTCACCGTGATCGCGACCGGCTTCGAAGGCTTCGAGCTCCTGGCGCGCTCGCCGCAACGGGTGCGGCGGCGGTACGAGTCGCGTCCGCGGGTCTCCGCCGAGGACACGGACATTCGCAAACTGCGGGTCTCGGACGACGACATCGACGTGCCGGGGTTCCTCAAAGAGTAGGTCGGGCTGGCGAGGGGCGTCCGTCGGGAGTGCCTCCCCAGGCCGCCTTCGGCGGGAGTTCCTGTGGAGGCACTCCCGACGGACGCCTCCCGGAGCGCTCTGTGGGTACGCTGGGCGCGTGGATGTCGCCGCCCTTCGTCGAACCGCTTTCTTCGAGCAGCATGAGGAGCTCGGGGCCAAGATGGTCCCGTTCGCGGGCTGGGAGATGCCGGTTCTTTATGAGGGGATCCGGGAGGAGCACACGGCGGTGCGCACGCACGCCGGGATGTTCGACGTCTCGCACATGGGCGAGGTCGAGGTCGAGGGGCCGGGGGCGCTCGAGTTCCTGCAGCTGGTGCTGTCGAACGACGTGTCGAAGGTCGCAGTTGGAGGAGCCCAGTACTCGTGCATCTGCAACGAGACTGGGGGGGTTGTTGATGATGTCTTCGCCTACCGGCTCGGTACCGACCGCTTCCTCGTCGTCACCAACGCCGCCAACCACGAGACCGACCTGCAGTGGCTCGGCCGCTGGTCGCGCGAATACGACGTCGCCGTGCGGGACGTCGCCGACCGCTACGCGATGCTCGCCGTGCAGGGCCCGCACGCCCGCGCCGTCGTCGCCGCGACGCTGCGGATCGACCTGCCGGAGCGCTTCCACGTCATCGCCCAGAACGTCGGCCGCCGCCCGGCGCTGATCTGCGGCACCGGCTACACCGGCGAGGACGGGGTCGAGATCCTGATCGACCCCGAGGTCGCGATCCCGGTCTTCAAAGAGCTGCGGCTGGCCGGCGTCGTCCCCTGCGGGCTCGGCGCCCGCGACACGCTGCGCCTGGAGGTCTGTTACCCGCTGCACGGCAACGAGCTGACGCCGGAGCGCACGCCGATCGAGGCCGACCTCGGCTGGTGCTGCAAGGAGGCGACGGGGTTCCTCGGCTCGCCCGCGGTCGCGCGGGCGCGCGCCGAGGGGACCGCCGAGCGCCTCGTCCCCTTCACGATCGAGGGCGCCGGGATCCCGCGCGACGGCAACCCGGTCCTCGGCGAGCGCGGCGAACACGTCGGCGTGGTGACGAGCGGGACCTTCGCGCCGTCGCTCGAGATCGGCGCCGGGATGGCGTACGTGCGCAGCGACCTGGCCGAGCCGGGCACCGAGGTCGAGATCGACGTGCGCGGGAAGCATCGGACCGCGCGGTTAGCTTCCAAGCCCCTCTATTCCCAGTCCACCAACAAGATCAGGAGTTGAACTTGGCCGAGGCCAGCTACCCAGACGACCTGCGTTACCACGACCAGCACGACTGGGTCCGGGTCGACGGCGACACGGCGACCTTCGGGATCACCTGGTACGCCCAGGACACGCTCGGCGAGGTCGTCTTCTTCGAGCCGCCGGAGCCCGGCACGACGCTGACCAAAGACCAACCCTACGCGGAGGTCGAGTCGGTGAAGGCGGTGTCCGACGTGATCGCGCCGATGTCGGGCGAGGTGACCGAGGTCAACGACGCGCTCGCCGACAGCCCGGAGCAGATCAACGAGGATCCCTACGGCGAGGGCTGGCTGGTGAAGGTGACGCTGTCGCACCCGG
>JBPYFM010000080.1:0-3592 GCA_051986435.1 Solirubrobacterales bacterium
GAGACGCCGGTCGAGGTCGGCTACGACCAGGTCAAGAAGATTTAGCGAGCGCGAAGCGCTACGCTGCACAGCCGCTCATGGCCAAAAAAGTACTCACCGTCATCAAGCTGCAGATCCAGGCAGGCAATGCCAACCCGGCGCCGCCGGTCGGCCCCGCGCTGGGCCAGCACGGCGTCAACATCATGGACTTCTGCAAAGCCTTCAACGCGCAGACCCAGGGTGAAGGCGGGACGATCATCCCGGTCGAAATCACGGTCTACGAGGACCGTTCCTTCACCTTCGTCACGAAGACGCCGCCCGCCGCGGTCCTGATCAAGGAGGCGATCCGCATCCCGAAGGGCTCCGGCGAGCCACACGTCAACAAAGTCGGGACGATCACCCCGGAGCAGATCCGCGAGATCGCCGAGCGCAAGATGCCCGACCTCAACGCCAACGACCTCGATGCCGCCTCGAAGATCATCGCCGGCACCGCCCGCTCGATGGGCGTCGACGTCAAATAGGAGACCCAGAGCGATGGCCCACGGCAAACGCTTCCGCATGCAGCACCAGAAAGTCCAGCGCGACCGGCTCTACCCGCCGGCCGAGGCGATCGCCCTGATCAAGGAGACGGCCAGCGCCAAATTCGACGAGACGGTCGAGCTCCACGTCCTCCTCGGCGTCAACGTCCGCCACGCTGACGAACAGCTCCGCGGCACGCTCGCGCTCCCGCACGGGCTGGGCAAAGACGTCTCGGTCGCGGTCTTCGCCCAGGGCGCCAAGGCGCGTGACGCCGAGGCCGCCGGCGCGGACTTCGTCGGCGCCCAGGACCTGGCGGAGAAAATCCAGGCCGGCTGGACCGACTTCGACGTCGCGATCGCGACCCCGGACATGATGCCGGTGGTCGGCCAGCTGGGCCGCATCCTCGGCCCACAGGGCAAGATGCCGAACCCCAAAGTCGGCACCGTCACCGAAGACATCGAAAAAGCCGTCCAGGAATCGAAGTCGGGCAAAGTCGAATACCGCACCGACCGCCAGGCCATCGTCCACATGGCGATCGGCAAGGCCTCCTTCGACGACGACAAGCTGCTCGACAACTACCAGGCCGTGATGGACGAGATCGTCCGCGCCAAGCCCGCCGGGGCCAAAGGCAAATACATCCGCTCGGCGACCCTCGCCACCACGATGGGCCCGGGCATCCGCGTCGACACCGGCAAAGCCGTCGACCGCGGGCTGGTCGGCGCCACCGCCGGCGACTCCGCCGAGTAAGCGCCCTCTTTCCGCGCCCCAGGGGGCGAATCCGTAGCGGCTGAGCCCTTGAGGGCTCATGCCCCGCGTGAGCCCCTTCTACGGCATCGTGATCCGGATGTATTCCGACGAGGGCGTCCACGGCGGAAGGCCGCATTTCCATGCCGAGCACGCGGGAGAGAAGGCGAGCTACGACATCCGGACGCTCACGCCGATCGCGTAACGGCTCCATCCGAGGGCCAACCGCCTGGTGACTGAATGGGCGCGCTTACACCAATTCGAGTTGCGCCGCAATTGGCGATTGGTGCGGGCGCGGCAGCCGATCAGACCGATTGACCCTCGACGACGATGAAATGTCTACGCTGAGCCGATGGATGTCGCCCCGGCACTGCTCGAAGGGAAGCCCACC
Source organism: Solirubrobacterales bacterium (assembly GCA_051986435.1). Taxonomy (GTDB): domain Bacteria; phylum Actinomycetota; class Thermoleophilia; order Solirubrobacterales; family 70-9; genus VAYN01. The sequence continues at coordinate 1,634 of JBPYFM010000080.1, forward strand.
GACGGCTGCAATATCTGGCTGCGCTTCGCAGACGGATTGGCAGCCGAGGTCGATTTCTCCTATCTCCTCGACTTCGACGGAGTCTTTCTCCCGCTGCGCGATCCCGACTTCTTTCGTCAGGTGAAGGTCGACGAAAGCAACGTCACCATCGAATCGCCCGGCGAAGTCGATATCTGTCCGGACACGCTGTACAGGCGCACCAAGGAAGCGGCGGGCGTCGCCGCGTAGACGCGCTCGTTCCGCGTTTCCTCTACACTGCGTCGCCGCCCACCTGAGACCACCGGCGTGGCAATGCTTGTAAGCCCGGTGTAGGAGAGACGATGAACCGCGAGGAAAAGTCACAGACCATCCAAGAGATCGCTGCCCAGATCGAGGGCGCCGAAGCGATCTTTGCCGTCGACTACCGCGGGATCAGCGTTCCGCAGGCAGCCGAGCTCCGCGGGAAACTGCGTGAGACGGACTCGAGCTTCCGGGTCGTCAAGAACCGGTTGACGAAACGCGCCGCCGAGCAGGTGGGGGAGGAGCGGCTCGGCGAGCTGCTCGTCGGCCCGACCGCGCTGACCTTCGTCCGCGGCGACACCGCGGCGGCCGCGAAAGCGATCACCAGCTTCAACAAAGAGCACGACATCCTCACCTACAAGGGTGGGCTGATGGGCGAAACCGTGCTCGACGAGGCGGCGTTCAAATCGATCGCCCGCCTGCCCTCGCGCGAAGTCCTGGTCGGCCAGTTCGCCGGGATCGTCGCCAGCCCGCTGACCGGCGTGGTCCGCGGGCTCAACGCGCTGATCCAGGGCCTCGCCACCCAGCTCGGCCAGATCGCCGAGAAAGGCCTGGTCACCGGCGAGGCCCCGGCCGAGGAGGCCGCGCCCGCCGAGGAGCCTGCCGCCGAGGAGACTTCGACCGAGGAGACGACGGCCGACGCGGGCGAGGCTCCCGCGGAGGAGGCGCCGACCGAGGCGTCGAGCGGCAACGAGCCGCCCGCCGACCAGGCGGGGGCGCCCAAGGCCGAGGGCGAGGACGACGCTTCGGCATCCGCGGGCGACGACAGCACTTCAGAGAATTCGAACGAGGAAGAGGGGTAGCACCTGATGGCAACTTCAACTGCTGAGTGGATCGAGGAGCTGAAAAGCATCTCCGTCCTTGAGCTCTCCGAGCGGATCAAAGCGCTCGAGGAGGAGTTCGGCGTATCCGCGACCGCGGTCGCGGCTGCCGCGCCGGCCGCTGCCGCCGGCGGCGGTGGCGACGAGGGCGGCGCCGCCGAAGAGTCCGGCACCGTCGACGTCGTCATCACCGACGTCGGTGGCCAGAAAGTCCCGGTCATCAAAGTCGTCCGCAACGCCACCGGCCTCGGCCTGAAAGAGGCGAAGGCCGTCGTCGACGCCGCTCCGGGTCCGGTCAAAGAGGGCGTCGAGCGCGACGAGGCGGAGAAACTCAAAGCGGAGCTCGAGGAGGCCGGCGCGACCGTCGAGCTCAAATAGCCGACGCTTCGCGTCTCGCGACTGGAGGCCAGTCGCAGAGCCAAACTTGCGGCCGGGGGATAGCGCATGCTATTTTCCCCGGTCGCGCGCTTTTCTGAGTACGCCTGCCCGCCGCACGGGCCCTTTTCACAGTCCCTCTGACCGTCCGAGGAGTCGCCGACTTGGCACGTTCCAACGCTGCCCCAGTAACCCGTAGGAGCTTTTCCCGCCTAGAAAACCCTCTCGAAGTCCCCCATCTCATCGATATCCAGCGTCGTTCCTTCGAGGAACTGACCGATCCGGTGAACGGTGGCCTGCGCGAGACGATCAACGACATCTCCCCGATCGAGGACTACACGGGGAACCTGCAGATCGTCTTCGGTGAGTTCAAGTTCGAAGAGCCGCCGCACTCTATTGAGGAGTGCCGCGAGAAGGATATGACGTACTCGCGGCCGCTGACCGCGACCGTCGCCTTCCAGAACAAGGAGACCGGCGAGATCCG
>JBPYFM010000081.1:0-6619 GCA_051986435.1 Solirubrobacterales bacterium
CCTGCCCACGTCGAGGCGATCCGTGCAAACGGTCTCACGGTGCGCTCGCCGGGCGGCGAGGAGAAGGTGACGAAGCTCGACGTCCACCACCTCTGCGAGGTCGCCGAGGTGAAGCGGCCCTTCGACCTCGTCTACATCGTCACCAAGGCCTATGACGCCCGCTGGCACTCAGAGCTGATCAAATCGGTGCTGAAGCCGGACGGGCTCGCGGTCGGCCTGCAGAACGGGATGACGCTTGATGACATGGCCGACGTGCTCGGCGCCGAGCGCACCTTCGCCTCGGCGATCGAGATCGCCGGCAACTGCTTCGAGCCGTGCGTGGTCGAACGGCAGACGCCACCGGAGGGCTGCTGGTTCGCGCTCGGCCCCTACGACGAGCGCAGCCCCTTCGACCGGGCCGAGGAGTTGGCCGTGCCGCTGCGCACCGCCGGGGCGGTCGAAGTCACCGAGGACCCGCGCTCGGCCAAGTGGATGAAGCTGGTCGCCAACGCGGCGGAGATGCTGCCCTCGGCGATCCTTGGCGTGCCGCTCGTCGCCGCCCTCCACGTCGAGGGCATGCGCGAGGTGATGGACGCCGCCGGCACCGAGGCCCTCGACACGGCGCTCGCGCTCGGCAACAAGATCGTCCCGATGTTCGGCCAGGAGGGGATCGACGACCTGCCGCCGGAGCGCTACTCCGCCGCGCTGCTCGACGCGGTCCTCGCCGGCTGGTCGCTGGAGACCACCAAAGTGGCGATCCTGCAGGACTGGCTGAAGGGCCGCAAGGGCGAGGGCGAGGAGATGAGCGGCCTGGTCGTCCGCGAACAGGAACGCCTGGGCGGCGACGCGCCGGTGAACCGGATGCTGGTCGAGCTGTCGCGGCGGATCGAGGCGGGCGAGCTGGAGCCGAAGCTCGAGAACGCCCGGCTCATGTTGGAGGCGTTCCAGACGACGGAAGGGAGTGTGCGGTGAAAGCGCTGATGTTCCAGGGGCCGAACCAGGCCGAGGTGGTCGAGGCCGAGCGCCCCGAGATCGGCCCCGACGAGATCCTCGTCGCCTCCCGCGCCGTCGGCGTCTGCCATTCCGACTTCGACCTGCTCTCCGGGAGGTACATCATCCCGATCAGCTTCCCGACGATCCCCGGCCACGAGTGGTCCGGCGAGGTCGTCGAGGTCGGCCGCGAGGTCACCTCCTTCAAGCCCGGCGACCGGGTCGTCGGCGAGTGCGTGATCGGCGAGGACCACTTCGGCTTCTCGATCTCCGGCGCCGCGGCCGAGTACTTCAAGGTCCGCCCCGAGTGGCTGCACAAGCTGCCCGACGAGCTCTCCTTCGCCTACGGCGCCCTGGTCGAGCCCTTCACCGTCGCCTACTACGCCGTGCAGGAAGCCCGCAACGTCAACGCATCGGACCTCGTCGCGGTGCTCGGCGCCGGGCCGATCGGCCTCTGTTGCCTCGCCGCTGCCAAGGGCCACGGGGCCGACGTCGCCGTCATCGACCCGGTCGCCGAGCGCCGCGCGATCGCCGAGTCGATGGGCGCGATCGCGACCCTGGAGCCGGGCGACGGTCTCGACGAGCGCTTCGCCGCCGTCGCCGGCGAACCCCCCCAGGTCGTGATCGAGGCCTCCGGAAACCCGATGGCGATGGCCTCCGCCGTCGACCTCGCCGGCTTCAGATCGCGACTCGTCTACGTCGGCATCGAGACCGGCGATTCCGCCCCCGCCTTCCTCGGCCAGATCCAGTCGAAGGAACTGAGCATCCGCGGCGTGATCGGATCGCCGAACGTCTGGCCCGCCGCCCTCCGCTTCCTCGCCCGCGGCAAGGTCGACCTCGACGCGGTGATCACCGCCAGCTTCCCGCTCGAGCGGGCGACCGAGGCGCTCGACGCCGCCCGGCGCACCGACGAGAACGTCAAGGTCCAGATGGTGAGCGACTGATGCGCGCCGCCCGCTATTACGGCGCCAAGGACATCCGCGTCGAGGAGGTCGCCGAGCCGAACGGCGACCTCGGCCCGACCCAGGTCCTGATCGCGCCGCGCCAGGTCGGCATCTGCGGAACCGACCTCCACGAGTACGTCGCCGGCCCGATCGTCACCCCGGCCGAGCCGCACCCGCTGACCGGCGCCGAGCTGCCGCAGATCCTCGGCCACGAGCTCTCCGCCGACGTCGTCGCGGTCGGCGCGGAGGTCACCAACGTCGTCCCCGGCGACCGCATCTCGGTGATGCCGCTCGTCTTCTGCGGCAAGTGCTACTTCTGCCGCCGCGGCCTCAACCACCTCTGCGTCGAAATGGGCTGCTTCGGCCTCTCCTGGGACTGGGGCGGGATGGCCGGGCTCGGCGTCGTCGAGAGCTACCAGGCCTGGCCGCTCCCCGACGAGGTCTCCTACGAACAAGGCGCGCTGGTCGAGCCCGGCGCGGTCGCCGAGTGGGGGACGAAGCAAGCGGGCGTGGGACCCGGGGACACCGTCCTCGTCGCGGGCGCCGGCCCGATCGGCGCGCTCACGGTGCTCGCCGCGCAGGCCGCCGGCGCGGGCGCCGTCTACCTCTCCGAGCCGAACGCGCGCCGCGCCGCCCGCGCCGCCAACCTCGGTGCGGCGGCGATCTTCGACCCGACCGCGACCGAGGTGCCGGGTGAGATCTGCGAGCGCACCGAGGGCCTCGGCGTCGACGTGGCGATCGAGTGCGCGGGCAACGAGCAGGCGCTGCGCACCTGCCTCGACGCGGTCCGCGCCCACGGCACGGTCGCCCAGATCGGCCTCCACGTGAAGGACGCGGCGATCGACGCGATGGAGCTGAGCCACCGCGAACTGACGCTGGTCGGGACCTGGTGCTTCTCGGTCCACGACTGGCCGCGGATCATCGGCCTCGTCGCCTCCGGGGCCTACCCGGTGGAGCGCGCGGTGTCCGACCACGCGTCCCTCGACCGGGTGGTCGAGGACGGCTTCGAGCAGTTGATCGACCCGGCAGGGGACCAGATCAAGATCCTCGTAGAGACGAAGTAGGAAGGAAGGGATATGGGCAAGCTGGACGGCCGGACCATCGTCATCACCGGGGCCGCGCGCGGCATCGGTCAGGGGGTCGCGCAGCGGCTCGGCGCGGAGGGGGCGAACGTGGTCGTCGCCGACCTGAACGCCGAGGGCGCCGCGGCGACCGCGGCGCTGATCCGCGACGCGGGCGGGCAGGCGATCGGCGTCGGCTGCGACGTCGGCGACCGCGCCAGCGTCGCCGCGGCCCTCGCCGCGGCGGTCTCCGAGTTCGGCCGTCTCGACGTGCTTTTCAACAACGCCGGCATCTCCAAGACCCAGCACTTCATGGAAGTGACGGAGGAGGACTACGACCGGATCATGCGGGTGAACGGCAAAGGGGTCCTCTTCGGCATCCAGGAGGCGACCAAGGTCTTCCAGCGCCAGGGCGGCGGCGGCAAGATCGTCAACACCGCCTCGATCGCCGGCAAGGAGGGCTTCCCGCTCTTCCCGGCCTACTGCGCGAGCAAGTTCGCCTGCGTCTCGCTGACCCAGTCGGCGGCACGCGACCTGGCGGGCGACGGCATCACCGTCAACGCCTTCTGCCCGGGCGTCGTCACCACCGAGCTCTGGGAGCAGCTCGACCAGGAGTCGCGCGACGTGGGGGAGACCGAGACCGAGGGCCAGCTGCTGGACGAATTCAGCGAAGGCATCCTGGTCGGCCGCACCTCGACCCCCGAGGACATCGCCGGCCTCTGCGTCTTCCTCGCCTCCGCCGACTCCGACTACATCACCGGCCAGGCGATCAACGTCGACGGCGGCATGCTGGTCCATTGAGGCGCGACGTCGAGTTCCAGAGCGGCGGCGAGACGGTCCGCGGGTGGCTCTACGTCCCCGACGGGGCGGAGGGCCCCGTGCCGCTCGTCGTCATGGCGGGCGGCTGGTGCTACGTCAAGGAGCTGGTGCAGCCGCACTACGCCGAGCGCTTCGAGCGCGAGGGCCTGGCGGTCCTCCTCTTCGACTACCGCAACTTCGGCGCCTCCGACGGGGCGCGCCGCCAGCACATCGACCCGGTCGCCCAGGTCGAGGACTACAAGAACGCGATCTCCTACGCCGAGACGCTGCCCGAGGTCGACGCCGAGCGCATCGGCGTCTGGGGCCTTTCCTACAGCGGCGGCCACGTCCTGATCGTCGCCGCCACCGACCCGCGGGTGAAGTGCGTCTCCTCCCAGATCCCCGTGGTCGACGGCTACCGCAACATGCGCCGCGTCCACGGCACCCTCGGCTTCCGCCGCTTCGAGGAGGCGATCCTGGCCGACCGCCGGCGCCGCTTCGCGGGCGAGGAGGAGGGCTACTTCCCGCACGCTGCCCCCGATCCCCTCGCCGAGGTCTCGAGCTGGCCCTTCCCGGAGACCTACGAGACCTTCAAGGAACTGAAGGCCCGCGAAGCGCCCGCCTACGAGAACCGCTCGACGATCGAGTCGGCCGAGCTCCTCATGTCCTACAGCGTCTGGCCCTTCGTCCCCCGCATCCTCGACACGCCCACCCTCGTGATCGTGGCCGAGCGCGACGACCTCACCCTCTGGGACCTCGAGATCGAGGTCTACAACGCCCTGCCGACGACGAAGAAGAAGCTGGTGACGATCGGCGACTCCACCCACATGACCCTCTACAGCGACCGCTCCTTGCTGGCCCAGGCGAGCGAGGCATCGACGGAGTGGTTCGCCGAGCATTTGCTGTAGGTGGGGGTTGGTGGCGCGGGCGGGGCGCCGGGGCAGCCGTCGGCAATAGTTCGGGCCGTCCGCACTACTTCGGCCCCGGCCGTCGGCGCCACTGCGGGCCGGGCCGTCCGCACCACTTCGGGGCGCCGGCGGGTGTCCTGGGCGCCTCATGGGGGTCCTGGCAGGCTGTGACCCCCATGAGGCGCCCAGGACGTGAGGGGTGCGGGGGAGAGCCGGTACAGGGACGTGACGAAGTCGGACTTATGTCGGAGTTATGCGCGAGAGAAGGCACACCTCGGGCCCGGACCCTCCGTCCCTCCTCCGACCGGGGGCCATCAGGGGCGGATCGGTGACGAAGATGCCCGGAACGTCACACGCCTGGGCGCCTTCCGTCTCTTTCCGGGCTCGGATCGAGGGTCCCCCGGGGTGCGGTCGTCCTAACCGGCGCTATAGGTCGGTTAGGACGACCGCACCTGCGTGCGTGTTGGACAACATGGGAGGAAGCGTGGAGATCCCACGCTCTCCGTGACGAGGTCCCACCTCCGTCACGGATCGGTGACGGATCCGTGGGACTCCCGTCGCTCTCCCGTGACGCCCCCGCGTCCATTCCTCCGCTCATCGAAGACCCGGCCCTCTCGGCCACGGCCACAGCCTGCCCGGGCCGTGGCCGAGAGGGCCGGGTCCCTTGGCCGTCCTTGTCCCGCGGCGAGGCGGCTAGCTGACCCGCGGGTCCCCGTCGCGACCGACCACGGTCCAGATCGCGACCATCGGCTCGCTGTCGCCGCGGTTCCAGATCCGGTGGGGGGTTCGGGAGTCGAAGGCGATCGAGTCGCCGGCGTCGAGCTCGTAGCTCTGGTCGCCGACCGTGGCGGCGCACTGGCCGGAGAGGATGATCCCGTACTCGCTGCCCGAGTGGGACATGAGGTCGTCGGGCGGGCAGGACTCGCCGCCCACCGGGTAGGTGCAGTAGAGGAACTCGACGCCGGGGTCGTGGTCGGCGGTCAGCCGTTCCCAGCGCACCCCGGTCGCCAGGGTGAGGCTGAGGCGGTTGGCGGAGCGCAGCACGGGCCCCTCGCTCGGCGCCTGCCAGTGGCTCGACGGCAGGCGTTCGCTGCCGGTGTCGAGGTAGCGCTCGTCCTCGGCGGGCGCGGGCGGCGACGGGGCGCCGCGGGGCGCGTCGAAGAAGAGCTCGTCGAGCGACACGTCGAGGGTCGAGACGATCGAGTAGAGCGTCGCCACCGACGGCGTCGCCTTGCCGTGCTCGATCTGCGAGATGAGGCTGGGGGAGACGCCGACCCGACGGGCGAGCTCGCGCAGGCTCATGCCCGCCTCGGTGCGGTGCGCGCGCAGGCGTTCGCCGACCGGCGCGGGCAGCGGTTCGCGGCTCGAGCCCCCGGCGCTTCCTGCTCCCTGTTTTTTCTTCGCGCGGGTCGCCATTTGATTCAAAGTTACTAAACGAAGCACAGGCCTTTTCTTTAACGAGCGTCCGAGAAACCAAGCTGCCAAGCCGGCAAATGGGGCTTTCACGCGCCGCTTCGGGGCGTTAAGCCCACCTCATCGTCCTGCGCTTACGTTTATTATTATCGAACGCAAGCCCGATGGGAGTGGGTCCCGCCGGGTCCGGGACGCAGGAGCCGTCGATGCAGGTCGCGGCATGGACCTCAGAGGAGCCGACATGAGACATGGGCTCACCGGCGTCGTCGTCATGACGGCATCGCTTGATCGAGCGGCATTCGCCACATTTTCAATTCCACTTGACACTATGTTTAACCCTGATTACGATGCGCGGCGTAAACGGGTCTTGGAAGCACCTTCTGGGAGAGGAAATGGATCGATGACCAACATCGCCTCGCGCGGCGCCGGCATGGCGGTCGACTGGGAGCAGCGGATCGACTTCGACCGCCTGCGCTCCGACCGCCTGGAGCGCGCCCGGGCGGCCCTGCGGGCCACCGACCTCGGC
>JBPYFM010000082.1:0-18769 GCA_051986435.1 Solirubrobacterales bacterium
AGGCGTTCGTCGCCGATTCGGCGCTCGTCGCCTGTGGGACCTTGCCGAGGGTCGAGGCGTTGATGTCGGCGCCGGTCAGGGAGCCGTTCTTCACCTTCGCGCCGGTGACCGCGTTCTTCTTCAGCTGCGGGGTGCCGACGCTGTTCTTCGGCAGCTTCGTCGCCGCCCAGGCGGCGCCGCCGAGGACGAGGAACAGGCAGATCGTCGAGACGACGTTGGCGTAGGTGAGTCGGGGCTTGAATGAACGCATAAAGGCTGGGGATCGAGAAGAGCGCGGGCGATCCTACGCTTCGCGCGAGACTGAGGCTCAGCGGGTGACTTCGACCGGGGTGCCGTCGACCGCGATGCGGGCGAGCCAGCGGACGCGGGCGTTGGCGATGCGGATGCATCCGTGGGAGGCGGGCGTGCCGAGGGGGTCGGCGAGGAGGGGGCCGGCGCGGCCGTGGATGGCGATGCGGCCGGGGCCGCCGCCGTAGTCGTCGAGGACGCGGGAGTGGGCGGTGAGGAAGAGTGCCCAGGGGCCGAGTTCGGAGCCGGAGGGCTGCCGGATCGGCTCGTCGACGGCGAAGAGGCCGCGTGGGGTCGGGGTCGCGGGCTTGCCGACGACGGCGGGGAAGCTGACGACGGGCCGGCCGGCGCGCTCGACCGTCACTTCGGAGGCCGAGGTGGAGACGACGATGCGCCACGGCGTCGTCGAGATGCGGGCGACGTCGGCGCTGATCCAGCCGGCGGCGGTGTTGGGGCGTTCCGGCAGGCGCACCCGCAGCCAGCGCCTCCCCTCGACCATCGCCGAGCGCAGCACCAGGTACTGGACCCGGCCGCCGCCCCACTGCGCCAGCGGCGAAACCTTCATCACCGTCCGCGTGCCGCCGGGCAGCGCCAGCGCCCGGGTCGGCGCGACCACGCGGGCGACGTGGGCGAGCTCGGGCGTGAGCCGGTAGGGATCGGGCGCGGCCTCGGCCCGTGCGGCGCCCGCGAGGCCGACCAGCGCGGCCGCGGCGACCGCGAGCAGGCGGTGGAGGGACGCCCGCGGCATCGGCCCGAGCGCCCCTCCTCGCCTAGCCCGTGACACCGCCCGGCTTGCCGGCGAAGGCGGGCTTCACCCGCACCGTCGCGGCGGCGCTGCGCCGCGCCCCGTTCTCGGCGCTCGCGGTCGCCACGTTGCGGACGACGCGCGACTTGTAGCCCTTGACCGCGCGGGCGAGGAGGTGGAGTCGCAGCACCTTGTGGGCGGCGACGTACTTCTTCGTCCAGCAGGCTTCACCGTTCACGTACCGCGCCCCTGCGGCCTTGACGAAGACCAGCGCGGCGGGCAGGCGGTCGCACACCTTGGCGTCCACCAGCGCGGCGGCGCCCGTGCGGAGGGTGATCGTGAAACCGACCGTCTTGCCGCCCGGAACCACCTTGCGCGACGCCGTCTTGGTCAGCGTGTACGGCGCCGGCGGGTCCTTCACGTGTACCGCCTTCACCGCGTGGTTGTTCTGCGGCGCCATCTCACCGTTGCCGGCCTGCGCGCTGACGGTGTTCTTCAGCGGCCCGGCCGCTTCGGCGACCACCGAGTAGGTGACGTGGACCGTCTTGCCGACCGGGATGCTGGGGATCTGACAGGTGATCTTCGAGCCTGCCGCCCCGCAGTGACCCGCTTCGGCGTCGATCGAGAGGACCTTCACCGGCCCGCTCAGGGTGTCGACGACCTTCACGTTCTTCGCTTCCCCGCCGGACAGGTTGGAGATGTCGACGCGGTACTGGAAGGGCACGCCGATCGCGGGCGACGAGGTGTCGGCGGTCTTCACCACCTTCAGGTTCGGGTCGGCCGGGTCCTGCGGCTTGATCGGCCCTTCGACCGCGCTTTCGTTGTTCGACTTGTCCGGATCCGGCTCGGGGCCTTCGACCTTGGCGACGTTGCGCAGCGAGCCGGTCGCCGTGGCGGCGACTTCGACGGTGATCGACACCTGCGCCGAGCCGCCCGCGGCGAGCGGCCCGAGCTGACAGGTGATCTGCTGACCCGAGGCCGAGCAGGTGCCCTGGCTGGGCGCCGCGGACTTGAAGCCGGTGCCGGCGGGGAGGGTGTCGGTGACCGTCACCGCGCTCGAGTTCGACGGTCCCTTGTTGGTGACCGCCAGCGTGTAGGTGAGCGGCTTCCCGGCTTCTGCCTTGCCCATCGTCTTGGTGATCGAGAGGTCGGCGGCAGGCGCGACGGTCGTCGTCGCGGTGTCGGTGTCGTCTTCCGGATGCGGGTCGCCCTCTTCGCCCGCGACGCTCGCCGAGTTCGTCAGCGACTGACCGCCGAGCGCGAACGGCACGTGGACGGTGACCTCGAAGTCGGCCGAGTCGCCGACCGCCAGTTCGCCGCCCGCGACTTCGCAGGTGACGGTGGTGCCGGCCGCGGCGCAGCCTTCACCGGCGGAGACGAAGTCGACGCCGGCGGGCAGCGGATCGGTGACCTTCACCTTGTGGGCGACCGAGGGACCCTGGTTCTCCACGTGCAGCTCGTAGGTGAGCTTGCCGTCCGGTTCGACCGTCGCCGGCGCCGTCTTTTCGATCGTCAGGTCAGCGGCCGGAACGATCTCCGCCGGGGCTTCGCCTTCCTTCGGTTCCGGAGAGGTTTCCGAATCGAACGTCGCGACGTTCGCGAAGCTGCCGAGTTCGGCCGCCTCGACGGTCACGGTGATCGTCGCTTCGGCGTGCGGCCGCATCCGTTCGAGGTCGCAGGTGAGGAGTTCGGCGGGCGCTTCGTCACAGGTCCCGACGCTCGTCGCCGCCGAGACGAATCTCACCTGGGGCGGCAACCGGTCTTCGACCTTCGCGTTCACGGCGTCGGAGGGACCTTCGTTTTCCACCTTGATCTCGTAGGTGAAGTCGTTGCCCAGCAGCACCGGCTTTTCCGGCCCGATCTTTTCGATCGCCAGGTTGGCGAGGCCACCGATCGGCGTGACCTTGGTCGATTCGTTCGGTTCCGGACCCGGGTCCGGCTGACCGCCTTCGACCTTCGCCGTGTTTTCGATCGGTTCGGTGGTACCGGATTCGACTTCGACGGTGAAGGCGAAGATGTGTTCCTTGCCGACTTCCAGCCCGGGGCGATGACACGTGACCGTCCCTCCCGCTTCTTCGCAGCTCGGATCGGCGCTCTTGAGGATCGTGTTTTCGGGCAGTTCGTCGGTGACGACGATTCCGGTCGCGTCGGAGGGGCCGTGGTTTTTGACCACCAGTTCGTAGTGGATGTCTTCGCCCGCGTTGACCGACGACTCCAGCGCCTTCTTTTCGATCGAGAGATCGGCTTCGCGGTGCACTTCGAACGAGCCGGCGTCACTGGGTTCTGCGGCCTGCTGCGGCGAGCGCGCCGTGGCCAGGTCGGTCACGTGGTCGCCGTCGTTCAGCGAGGGCTGCGTCTTGATCGGCACTTCGATCGTCACCGGGGTCGCCGTGGTGACTTCCGCGATCGTCCAGAGCACGGTCGTTTCGCCGGGCCCCGGAGTGTCCGTTTCGACCGATTTCTGGGCGAAGCCGGTGCTCGGGTTCGCGTTCGCCGGCCCGACGAGTTCTTGGCCGACGGAAAGCACGTCCTTCACCTCGACTTCATGCGCCGTGCCCGTCCCGCCGTTGGAGACCTTGATCTCGTATTTGTCGGTCGAGCCCGCCACCGTGTGGCCGCCGTCGGGCGTCTTTTCGATTTCCAGTTCGGGTTTCAGCAGTTCGGCCGCAGCTATGTCTTCGCCCGCGTAGGGGCCTTCGGCGCTTTCGTTGGCGCCGGTGAGGTCCTCGAAGGAGCCGAAGGCGGTGTTTTCCTGCAGCAGCCCTTCCAGGTTGCCGAGCGCCGCCACGGTCGGCGTCGCTTCGAAGAGGATTTCGACTGACGCGCCCGCCGGCAGCAGCGTGGCGACGTTCGCCCAGGTCAGCGTCTGGGTGCCGGCGCCCGCCAGGCTCGGGTCGAAGGCGGGTGACGCGACGGTCGCCCCGCCGATCGCGTTGAAGGTGGAGCTGCCCGCGACGTATTTCCAGTTCGGCGGCAGCACGTCTTCGACGCTCACCGCTTTCGCCCCGGCGACGGCCGCTTCGTTTTCCACCACGACCCGCCACGGGAACGGCTTGCCGACTTCGGCGGTCCCCGGTTCCGGGAATCCTGCCTGGCCGGTCGTCTTTTCGACGTGGATCGTCGGCAGTTCGACTTCCAGGTTCGCGCCGGTTTTCGGGCCTTCGTATTCGCGCGGCGCTTCGGCCGCTTCGCGTTCGCCTTTCGGCAGGCCGAAGTAGGTCGGGACTTCAGCGGCGTTGTCGACTTTTTCGCCCTGGTGGACCGCGGTCGAGGCCGGCAGTTCGGCGGTGTAGGTGAGCGTCACCGACTTGCCCGCTTCGATGGTCGGCACGATCCACAGGAGTGGCCCGGCGGTCGATTCGACCCACGGGGCCCCTTCGACCGGCGTGACGTTGCGCAGGTTCGCGGTCGTGTTGGTGTCGGCGACTTCGACTTCGTGGGCGTCCCAGCTGCCGGTGTTGCTGACCGTCAGCGTGTACGTCAGCTTGCTGTTCGCCTGGGCGACCCCGCCGACCAACGCCGGCGCGGCGGTCACGGCCTTCGTCAGCGTCACGTTTGGCTCGGCGACGGTGGTCGTCGCTTCGCCGACGTTCGTTTCTTCGCTGAAGCCGCTGGACCCGGGGACCGGCACTTTGGTCGGTTTGGTCCCTTCGGTTTCGTTGTAGACGCCGACGACCTGGTTGGTCAGTGCTTCCGGCGCCTTCACTTCGGCGCCGCCGGCCTTGACGTCGTCGATGTGGGCCTTGAAGCGCAGCACGAGTTCGCGCGGATTGCCCGCTTCGAAGTTGCCGAAGTACCAGCCGATCAGCGTCGTGCCGTCAGGCTGGGTTTCGGCGCCGATTTCTTCACCGGAGGTGCAGCCTTCGCCATGGCATTCCGAGCCGAGGAATTCGTCGAAGGTGACGCCGTCGGGCAGCCGGTCGACCAAGGTCGTGTTGAAGTATTTGATTTCGCCCGGCAGGTTCATGTGCAGGGTGTAGGTGAGCTCGCTGCCGATCGTGCCTTTGGTCGGCGTCACTTCCTTGCTCACGGTCGCGCCGATCAGGCTGACCTTGTTTTTGGCTTCCTTCTCGTAGCCTTCGTTGGCGGCTTCGTAGGCGCCTTCTTCGAAGCTCGCGTCGCGGGTCTGGGCCGGCACCGCGCCGCCCGATTCGTCGGGCAGGCTCTGCGTTTCGCCGACCACGACATTGGTGAAGCTCGAGGCCGCCGACGCGGGTTTGATGACTTCGAGCTTGTAGACGAGGTGTTCCGCGGCGCCCGGCGCGATCGCCCCGAGGTGCCAGGTGATCGTGTTGCCGACGGCGGTTCCTTTCGGGCCCGGGTCGACGACTTTCATCCCGGCCGGCACCGTGTCGGTCACCGTGACTTCGTTGGCCGTCGAGACAGAGGTCCCGGCCAGATCGCTCACTTCGGCTTCGTATTCGACGACTTCGCCGGGGGCGACGATCGTGCTGCGGCCACCTGGGAGCAGGGTCTTCGTCACTTCGAGGCGGGGCTCGACCAGCGGCGTGCCTGCCGTCTTGGTCAGGACCGTCGGTTTGCCTTCTTCGACGTCCTTGAATTCGAAGGAGGCGCTGTTGGTGAGCGTGACGCCACGCTTGTTGGCGGCGATGTCGCGCACCCGCGCTTTGAGGGTCAGGACGAGGACGTGTTCCTGGGCGTCGACCGTTTCCGGATAGGCACCGCCGAACTTCACTTCGGCGCCGTCGGTGAGCTGTTCGAGCGTCATCCCGGGGGGCAGGGCCGCGCCGTCCAGCTGGGCGGCGGCGGCACCGACCTTTTCGAGGCCGGCAGGCAGCACGTCTGTCAGGACCGGCGTTCCGTAGAGCTTGCTCTCCGCCGGGATCTTCGCCGTCACCGTGTAGTCGACGAGCTCGCCGATCGTCGCCTGGGAGGCGTTGTTGCCGGGCTGTTCGGTCTCGCTGACCGCCTTCTTTTCCAGCGTCGCCGCGGTGGTCTTGACTTCGGCTTCGTCGAGGAGCGGCCCGGTGTTCGAGTTCGTCAGCGCTTTATCGATGTTTTCCGCCGGGATGTATTCGAACTTTCCCCCGGTGTTGGTCGGCGTCTTGTAGCGGGTGACGCCGGCGTGGTTCACGAACGCGTGGCCCGGCGCGACGTTGGTCGGCACTTCCATTTCGTAGGTGAGGCTGGTGAGCCCGCCGACCGGGACCGTCACGCCGGTCCACTTGATGATCCCTTCGCTGCATCCGGCGGCCGGCACCGTGTTGGTCACGGCTTCGCATTTGATGCCTTCCGGCAGCACGTCCCAGACTTCGGCTTCTTCGGCCCCGAGGGTCCCGGCGTTTTCGACGCGCAGTTCGTATTTGACGACTTCGCCGCCGCCCGCGACGGCGGAGGATTTCCCGCCTTCCGGCGTTTTCGGCGTCGATTTGCCCCCGACTTCGGTGATTTCCTTTTCCAGCGAGAGTTCGGGTTCCTGCCGTTCGACTTCGGCGAGATCGCGCAGCGGGAACGTTTCCCCTTCGGTGTTCGCGTAGCTGAACTTCATCAGGTTGCCGGTGATGTCTTTGGGGGAGGCGTTCATCGACGTCTGCATTTCGGTCTTGAAGAGGAATTCGAAGACCTTTTCCGATTCCACCGCTTCGCCGCCGTTGATGACCCATTTGATGACGCCGTTCGCCGCTTCGCCGAGTTCCGGCGTGGCCGTGACGGTGTTGTTCGGGCCCGCGACGATGCTGCCGCCGACGTAGCCCTGTTCGGGCGGCAGGAAGTCGGTCACGACCGGTTCGCCGGAGAAGAGGTTGGCGTTGAAGTCGACCACCAGCTTCCAGCAGATCTGGTCGCCCGGGCCGTAGAGCGGGAACGGTTTGGCGAGCCCGTCCACGTATTCGCCTTCGCTGCAGTTGACCGGGATTGCGCCGCCGTTCTCGCGCACGGTCTTGTCGATGGTCACTCCGCCTGCCTTCTGTTCGGCCGCGGAGACGTCTTTGATCACTTCGCCTTCCGGACGCGCGGCGGCGATGTGCGTCCCACCCCCTTCGCAGCCGGCCTGGGCTTTCGGCGTGCAGCGGGCGAAGCTCGGCCCTTCGATTTCGACGTGGTTGCTCCAGTGGTCCCCGGTCAGCACCGGCTTTTCGGGTTCGAAGTTCTTCTGGTAGTCGACCCGGGTGTGGGTCGGGAAGGTGATCTGGAACACCGTCGACGGCGCCATATGTTCCAGCTGCGGCACCGTTTCGTCGTTCCACTTGAGGATGAAGCTGCCGTTCGTCTGCTCCTGGACCGAGGAGTATCCGGAGGTGGGCAGGTCGACGCCTTTGTCTTCGCATTCCGGTTCAGGATCGGTCGGAGAGCCGATCGTCGGGCCTTCGTAGTTCGGTTCTTCGCCCAGCGGGCAGAGGCCGTTCGGCAGGACGTCTTCGATTTCGATGTCGTTCGAGTACCGATACTCGGAGGTCTCGAGCCTGAGCGTCCATTCGCTCAGCTGGCCCGCGCCGATCGTCGCTTTGTCGACCGACTTCTGCACCGCGAGGTCCTCGGCGAGGACCGTCCGTTCGTCGCTGTCTTCGGTGGCGATCGTCCCCTGGTATTTGCCCGTGACCGTGGAGACGTTGGTGAGCGCCTCCTCGTCGGTGGTTTCGGGCCCTGAGTTGTTGTCGAGGTTGGCCGCCTGGCCGAGGCTCCCCGCCGCCGGCTTGCCGTGCGGCCAGCTCAGCGTGTTTTCGCGGATCGGGATCGCGGCGCGGTACTGTAATTCGAGTTCCTGGCCCGGGTTCAGTTCGCCGAGGCCGGTCCAACGGACGTGGGTGTAGACGCCTTTCGGCTGCGGGCCGGGCGGGTCGACTTCTTCCGTTTCCACCGAGTTCGGTTCGCCGCATTTTTCCGCCGCCGGGTCGTTCCCGGGGAAGATTTCGCCGGAGCCCGGATACTCTTCCTTCGACCCTGTGTTGGTCGGCGCTTCGGTCGTGTGGTCGACGCTGCCGCAGCCGAGGAACTCGAGGCCGGCGGGCAGGTAGTCGTCGACCGCGAGTTCTTTCGTCGGCCCGACCTCGTTGTTGATCAGCTTGAGCGTGTAGACGGTCTGGTGTTCGTGCACGCCCCGCAGGAGCTCCTGCTCGGGGCTCGGCTCCGTCTTTTTGATTTCGACGGCGGTCAGCGTCGTGCTCGCGGACGCTTCCGCGCTGCCGGTGAAGGAGGTCGGCTCAGGAAGCCCTTCGGCGTCGAACTTCGGCACCAGCCGTGCTTCTTCGTTGACGTAGGCGCCGGCGTGGTCGGTGTATTTGCTGCCGACCGTGTATTCAGGCGAGGTCGCTTCGACCTTGAAGTGCAGCGCGTAGTGCGAATTGGCACTGAGGTCGGCGACGTTTTCGAAGATCAGCGTCGTTTCACCTTCAGCGGGCTCGTCTTCCAGGACCTTCGGGGCGTCGGTCGAGCCGTCGCTGCCGGTCGCGGGGCCGACGTATTTGACCCCTTTCGGCAGGGCGTCCCGGAGGGTGAGGTTGTAAGCGCGCGCTTCGCCTTTCGGGTTGCTCGCCCGCAGGGTCACTTCCTGCTGGGTGCCGAGCAGCGCCTGGGCCGGCTGTTCCTTGCTCAGTTCGATGTTGGGGCCGGCCGCGGCGGAGGTGGCGGGAGCGATCAGGGCGAGGGCCGCGAGGAGGCAGAGGGCAAGGAGTACCGACTTGTTTATCTGGGTCATCAACGCCGGTTATTTCGGCAATGACCCGAGACTCCTTTAGGGGATTTCAGGAATTTTCACACCAGATTTGAAACGAATTTCCTATCTGTTTTGGGTAGTAGGTATAGCCTCAGCGCTACCCAGTTTTGGGTAGGGATCCTCACGGGAGGCGAGGAGATGGTGCTCAAATCCCGCGCGGTCGGCGACCTCGGCGAAGGGCTGCGCGACGACGAACGTCTGCGCGTTCGAGAAGTAGTCGTTCGCCGGCGGCGCGGCGGCCGTGGACCCCGCCACCACGCCAGGCCACCCGACCCCGACGAGCCACGTGACCGCCACGATTCCCTGCGCATGGGCTGGGCAGAGAACTATGCAGTGCTCAGGCGGCTTCCGCCTCGACCTGGGCGTTCCAGTCGGCTTTCGCCTCGCGCCAGCCTTCGTCGGTGAGGGTGCGTTTCCAGTAACCGGAGGCGTGGAGTCGCTCGGCGGGGACGCCGCGGTCGATCACCAGGTGGCGGCGGGCGAGGCGGACGGAGGTGGCCTCGCCGTGCAGGAAGGCGTGCGGCGTGCCCGGCGGGAAGTCGAGGGCGGCGATCGCCTCCGCCACGGTCTCCTCGGCGTCGTCGTGGAGCCAGTGGACCTCGAGGTCGCCGGAGCCGGTGAGCCCGACATGCTCCTCGGGCCCGTGGACCTGGAGGAAGACGTGGACGGGGCGACCCGCCGGGATCCTGGGGAGCGAGGCGGAGATCGCCGGGATGACGCTGGTGTCGCCGGCGAGGAGGTGCCAGTCGGCGTCGGGGTCGGGCGCGTAGCCGCCGCCGGGCCCGCGCAGCTGCAGCGTGTCCCCGGGCGCGGCGGCCGCGGCCCACGGCCCGGCGACGCCCTCGTCGCCGTGGACCACGAAGTCGACGGTGAGGAGCCCGCGCTCCTCGTCCCACTCGCGCACCGTGTACGTGCGCACCTTCGGCCGCTCCTCCTTCGGCGCACCCTCGCGCGGAAACTGCAGCTTCACGTAGTGGTCGGTGAACTCCCCGAGCTCGAAGTCGGCGAGCCCATCACCGCCGAAGACGATCCGGACGAGCGTCGGCGTCAGCGGCTCGACCGATTCGACTCGGCCGGTGAGCAGCGGACGGTTGCGGGCGCGAGCCCTGTCGGGAGCGGTGGCGATGAACGTCACGATACGGAGTCGACCGCCTCGACTTGGCGAAGCCCACGACTTCGTCGCGTCGCGTTCCTCACGTCTGCGTGACGAACCCTCGGCGTCTCCCGCAACTCCCTCCGACCTGGGCGGCTGATCGGCGACCCCAGCCGGCCCGGGTCGCCGATCAGCCGCCCCGGGCGCCAGCTTCCCCCGGCGCAGGCGCCCGCGGCGCCGGCCGCCCCGAGCCGCCTACGCCGGGACCCCCGCCGTGTGCTCGAGGATCGCCTCGGTCAACATCGGCCAGAGGGGTTCCGGACGGTCGTGGCCCATGTCCTCGACCAGGAGGAGACGGGCGTCGGGGATCAGTTCGGTGGTCCGTTCGCCGCCGGACGGGGCGATCAGGGTGTCGTCGAGGCCGTGGATCACCAGGGTCGCGACGGTGAGGGCGCGGAGGCCGTCGGCGCGGGAGCCGGTCGCCAGGATCGCGGCGAGCTGGCGGCCGACGCCTTCCGGGTAGAAGCAGCGGTCGTAGCTTTCGGCGGCGAGGGCTTCGAGGCGGGCGCGGTCGCCGTAGCGCCGCGAGGCCCAGATCATGCCCTTGGCGCCGGAGGCCTCTATATAAGGGGCGCGCTCGGGGGGCGACGGGGTGAGGAGCGCCTCGAGGGCCTCCTGGGTCGGCGCGCCGACGTCGGGCTCCCCCGTCGTCGACATGATCGAGGTGAGCGAGAGGAGGCGCTCCGGCCGCTCGATCGCCAGCTGCTGGGCGATCATCCCGCCCATCGAGGCGCCGAGGACGTGGGCGCGGTCGACGCCGAGCGCGTCGAGGAGCGCCGCCGCGTCGGTGGCGAGGTCGCTCAGCGTGTAGGGCGCGAGGGCGGCGACGCGCCCCGCGTCCCCAGCTTCCGCCGCGGCGGCCAGCGCACCGATGTCGACCTCCACCCCGTCGAACTTCGTCGACAGGCCCGAGTCGCGGTTGTCGTACTCGATCACGAAGCGCCCGCCCGCGGCGAGCATCTCCGAGAAGCCGCGCGGCCAGGCGATCAGCTGGGTGCCGTAGCCGGGGACGAGGAGCAGCGGCGGGTCGGCCCGGGAGCCGACCGTCTCGTAGGCGAGGTCGATCCCCGCGGGCGTCGTGATCGTCGGCATCGCGGCAGCGTCGCACACCTCCCGGACGGGCGCGCCCTGCGGATCGGGATCGGCCGGACCCGGGCGAGCTGCTGGGGTGAGCGCGGGCACCGCGCGCCGTCGGCCGGCGGGTGGCGCCCGGTCAGGCGGCGTTCGTGCGCGGGGCGGCGGCGCACTCGGCGTCGAGGTCGACGACGACGTGGGTCATCGGCAGGTCGACCTCGCGGCGGGTGCGCTCGACCACGTCGTGCTCGAGCCATTTCGACTCACCGGGCGGCGGGGTCCTCGATCGCCATGTTCGGATCGGGGTCGCCGACCTCGGCCCGCACCTCCACCCCGACGCCGCGCAGCGCCGTCACCGAGCGGGCCATCCGCTCGCGCGCCAGGTCGATCCATCGTCGATGTCGGACGCCCAGCGCTGCGACCGCGACCCGACCTGCTGCTCGCCGCACTGCTGATCGGGATCGGCATCGCCGTCGTCCGGCACTACGCGGCGGCGGCACCGGCCTCTCGTTGCGCTCGGTCCCCGCGGACGAGACCGAGGCGTACTTCGCAGGCCACATCTTCGCCTGCCCCATGGGCTGACGACCCCCCCGGTTGATGGGCCGAAAACTTGCCGATATGTCTTAGTTTTCGGCCCATCAACATGCTCGAGGCATTCGAAGAGGCCGTCGGCGCGGCGAACGTGCTGAGCGACCCTGAGGTGACGATCGGCTATGGCACGGCCTGGGCGGCTGAGGACGGCATCGCGCCGGCGGCGGTGGTGCGGCCCGCCGATGCGGCGGAGGCGGCGGCGGTGATGCGGGCGTGCGCCGAGCACGGGGCCCAGCTGGTGCTCCAGGGCGGCAACACCGGGATGGTGCGCGGCGGGGTGCCGGCGCGTGCAGACGAAGTCGTGCTGAGCACGGCGCGGATGACGGCCATCGCGGAGGTCGACCGCGAGTCGCTGCAGGTGGTGGCGGGGGCGGGGACGACGCTCGAAGCCCTGCAGGCGCGCCTGGAGCCCGAGGGCCTCGAGCTGGCGCTCGACCTCGGCGCGCGCTCGCAGGCGACGCTGGGCGGGATGGCGGCCACGAACGCAGGCGGCGCGCGGGCGTTCCGCCACGGCACGATGCGCCGCCACGTCGCCGGGGTCGAGGCGGTGCTCGCCGACGGGTCCGTCGTCGAGCGGCTCGGCGGCGTCGTGAAGGACTCGACCGGGTACGACTGGCCCTCTCTCCTGGTCGGCAGCGAGGGGACGCTCGCGCTGATCACCCGCCTGCGACTGCGGCTGCGCCGGATCGAGCGCTCGCGGGCGGCGGCGCTGATGCCGGTCGACTCGCTCGCCCAGGCGCTCGCGCTCGCCGTGGCACTGCGGGACCGCCCCGTCGGCCTCGAGGCGGCCGAGTTCGTCCTGCCGGAAACGCTGAGGCTTGTGTGCGACGAGCTCGACCTGCGCCCGCCCTTCGACGACGAGCGCCCGCTCGTCCTGCTCGAAGCGCGCGCGGCCGCGGGCGCATTCGACGGCTTGGCCGAAGCGCTGGCCGAGCACCCGGAGGCCGAGGACGCCGCGCTCGCCGAGGGCGCCGAGACCGCGCGCCTCTGGCGCTACCGCGAGGGCACCGGCGAGGCGCTCGCCCGCCACCCCGTGGTGAAGCTCGACGTCGCCGTGCCGCCGGCGCGGCTCGCCGACGGCGTGGCCGCGATCGAAGCCGCTGCGATCGAGGCCTGCGGCCGCCTCCGCCTCTTCCTCTTCGGCCACCTGCTCGACGGCAACGTCCACGTCAACCTCGGCGACGTCCCCGCAGAGCGCCGCGAGCCGGTCGAACGCGCCGTCCTCGAGACGGTCCTCGCCCACGGCGGCAGCATCGGCGCCGAGCACGGCATCGGCCGCGCCAAGGTCGCCTGGCTGCCCGCCGACCGCTCCCCCGCCGACATCGCCGCGATGCGCTCCGTCAAGCAGGCGCTCGACCCGACCAACCTCCTCAACCCCGGCGTCCTCTTCGGCTGACGATGTTGATGGGCCGAAAAACCACGTATATCGTGGTTTTTCGGCCCATCAACATCGTCAGCTCCGCTCGGACGGGGGGTGTGCATGACGCTGTGATGCGCTGCGCGGGCCGGCTTGGTGCCCGCTGTAGCGTTGGTGTATGCAAGAAGTACGAGTCGTTCGCGCCGAACCCTTCCCTGATCAGGACGACGAGGTCGTCTACCCGCGGCTTTCGGAGCGGAAGCTCCATTGGCTGGAGAAGAAGAAGGGGGGCGAACGGCGGTCGTTCGAGCCCGGTGAGGTCCTTTATGAGCACGCGGTGCGGGACGCGCCGTTCTTCGTGTTGCTGAGCGGCAAGGTGGAGTTCGTCGATCGGAAGCCGGGGAAGGACGTCCACGTCGCCGCCGCCGGGCCGCGCACTTACATAGGGGACATCGCCGCGTTCACCGGCGAGCCGACGATCAGCGCCGCGGTGGCGGTCGAGCCGACGGAAGCGCTCGCGTTCGAGCGCGAGGCGCTGCGCAAGATGGTCGCCGACTGGCCCGAGTTCGGCGAAATGATCTTCCGCACGCTGCTCGCGCGGCGCGCCTGGCACGAAGAAATGGGGTACGGGGTGATGCGGCTGATCGCGCCGCAGGCTTCGCGGCGGGCGTTCGAAGTGCGTGACCTGCTGGAGCGCAACCTGCTGCCCGTGCGCTGGTACGACGTCGACAACGATCCCGAGTCGACCGAGATGCTGAACTGGCTGGAGGTGCCGCGCGAGGAAACGCCGGTGCTGGTGCACGCGCGCGAGGTGCTGCGCAACCCGTCGCCGGCGCAGGTGGCGCGCTCGCTGGGGCTGCGGGCGGAGGTCGACGGGCAGCGCTTCGACCTCGTCGTCCTCGGCGCCGGGCCGGCCGGGCTGGCGGCGGCGGTGTACGGGGGCTCGGAGGGGCTGCGGACGCTCGTGGTCGAGTCCTGGGCGCCGGGCGGCCAGGCCGGGACGAGCACGCGGATCGAGAACTACCTCGGGTTCCCGACCGGGGTCGGCGGGCGCGAGCTCACGACCAAGGCGACGCTGCAGGCGCGCCGTTTCGACGCGGTCCTCTCCAGCTACCACCGGGCGACGGAGCTCGCCGACGGACCGGAAGGCCTGGTGCGGATCGACCTCGACGACGGCCAGCACGTGCTGGCGCGCTCGCTGGTGATGGCGACGGGCGCGCGGTGGCGCGAGCTGCACGCCGAGGGAATGGACCGCTTCCGCGGCGCCGGCGTCTACCACGCGGCGATGCCGACCGACGCCGAGCGGGCGAGCGACAAAGACGTGATCGTGATCGGCGGCGGCAACTCGGCCGGCCAAGCGGCGGTCGCGCTCGCCCAGCGGGCGCGCAGCGTCCG
Source organism: Solirubrobacterales bacterium (assembly GCA_051986435.1). Classification (GTDB taxonomy): domain Bacteria; phylum Actinomycetota; class Thermoleophilia; order Solirubrobacterales; family 70-9; genus VAYN01. The sequence goes on from JBPYFM010000082.1 coordinate 14,276, forward strand.
GGTGATCGTGCGCGGGACGGCGCTGAAGTCGACGATGTCCAGCTACCTCGTCGGCCGCGTGGAACGCTCGCCGCGGATCGAGGTACTGACCGAAACCGAGGTGGTGGCGCTGCACGGCGACGCAGTGGTCGAATCGGTCACCCTCCAGACCCGCGACGGCTCGCGCCGCGACGTCGCCACCAGCGCCGTCTACGTGATGATCGGCGCCGACCCCTGCACCGAGGTCTCCGACGGGATGCTGGCCACCGACGACGCGGGCTTCCTCCTCTGCGGCGAGGGCGCGCGCCAGTGCGCGAGCCACATCGCCTGGCCCCTGGTCGACCGCGAGCCGGCCCTGCTGGAGACGGTGCGGCCGGGGGTCTTCGCGGCCGGTGACGTGCGTGCCGGGGCGTCGAACCGCGTCGCGGGTGCGGTCGGCGACGGCGCCCTGGTGGTGCGCTTCGCCCACGAGCTGCTCTCGGATACCGCGCCCGCGAACGTCGGCGCGCCGAGCTAGGCGAGGTATCTCGCTCGCGACCGCGGACCCGACCGGCTATCGGTTCGGCGATTCGCAGGGCCCCCAGAGCCTCGCGAACGATTCGAGCCCCTTGCGGATCGCGCTGAAGTCGAGCGCCTTCGCCTGGTCGCAGAACTGGGCCGGGGAGAGTTCGTACTCGGCCTCGAAGACCGCCTTGCCGGCCTTGATGAAGGGCTTGAAGCGGCCGCATTCGTGGTAGTGGAAGCACTCCTCGACGACGGCGAAGTCGAAGTGGCCGACCAGGGCGGCGAGCGACGCCGGCGTCGCGCGTCGACTACGCACGCTCCAGCACGACGACCGGGATCTCGCGGTCGGTCTTCTTTTGGTAGGCGTCGTAATCGGGCCAGGCGGCAGTCATCTTCTCCCACATCCGCGGCTTCTCCTCCGGCGTCGCGGTGCGGGCGCGGGCCTTGAAGCGATCGCCTTTGACCTGTACTTCGACGTCGTCGGGATTGGCCTCGAGGTTGAGGAACCAGGCCGGCGGGGTCGGCGCGCCGCCCTTCGAGGCGACGATGAGGTAGTCGTCGCCGTCCGGCTCCATGATCAGCGCGTTCGCCCGCTCCTCGCCGGACTTACGGCCTTTGGTGAAGAGGACCAGGATCTTCGTGCCGTTGCGCCACTCGTAGCCCTCCTCGCCATCGGTCTCGAGGTAGCGTCGGACGTGCTCGTCGCCGAAAAGCTCCTGTGAAGTAGTCATGGGGAGAGGCTACCCGGCGACGCGCGCCGGCCATCCGGGCCACTACTCGGCTTCGGGGTTCTCGATCAGCCTGCGCGACGGGGCGCCGGGGCGGAGCTTGGTCGCGGCCTGGGGGCGCAGGCCGTCGAGGAAGATGCCGAGATAGCGCTTCCAGAGGTCGGCGCGCAGGCCCGGGAAGGGGAGCTCGGCGAGTGAGGCCACCGCCGACATCAGGAAAATCAGGTCCTGGCCCGCGATGTCGTCGCGCAGGGCACCCGCCTTCTGAGCGCGGCGGACGAGCTGCGAGGTGAGGTCGACGATGCGGCGGCGCTCGCCGGCGAGGGCGGGCGAGGCTACGCACTTCTCCTTCGCCGCGCCCGCAATCCCGTGGTCGACCGCGGCGCGTTCCGCCATCGCGTAGAGGAAGCGTTCGACCCCGCGCCAGGGGTCCTCCTCTTCAAGGCAGGATTCGGCGAGCGCGGCCGACTCCTGGAGCTGGACGCCGATGATCGCCGTGACCAGGTCGTCCTTGGTCGGAAAGCGGCGGAAGAGGGTCGCCTCGCCGACCCCGGCGCGGGCCGCGATCTCCGCGGTCGAGGCCTCCAGCCCGCGCTCGGCGAAGACCTCCATCGCGGCCACGAGGATCCGCTCGCGATTGCGAGCCGCGTCGGCGCGAAGTGCCGTTGCACTCTCACCCGCTGCCATCAGGGGAAGAGTATCCGCCGCGGCCGCGGGTCCCAAGCCGCCCGACGGCACCGTGCCCGATGGGGGGAGGGAAGACCGGGCACGGCGTCCGCTAGGCGATCGGCATCGCGACGGTGTCGCCAGACTCGATCCGGGCGACGTCGCGGCGGCGCAGCAGCAGCGCCGTGAGCACCGTCCCGGCGGCGACCAGCGCCGCGGCGACGACGAAGGCCGTCTGGAAGCCGGAGACCAGCGCTTCCTGTTGGTCGAGGAAGGTCGGCTTGCCGACGATCCCGCCGAGGAAGTCCGACGTCTTCGAGTTGGCGATGGTGGAGAGGACCGCGAGGCCGAGCGCGCCGCCGATCTGCTGCGAGGTATTGAAGATCCCCGAGGCGAGGCCGGCGTCGCGCTCCTCGACGTTGGTCGTCGCGACCAGGGTCAGGGAGACGAAGGTCGCCCCCATCCCGATCGACATCGGGAAGAGCCCGCCGACGACGCCCGGGTAGTGGCCGCCGACCTTGGTCGTCGCCGCGAGGATCGCGAGCCCGGCGGCAGCGACCAGCATCCCGGTCAGGAGGACCGGGCGGAGGCCGACGCGGGGGATCAGTTTCTCGGCGATCGTCGCCCCGATGCCGATGCCCGCGGTGACCGGCAGGAAGGCGAGGCCGGTGGTCAGCGGCGAGTAGCCAAGGATGTTCTGCAGGTAGAGCGAGGCAAAGTAGAACATCGCGAAGAGGCCGCCCGCGACCATCAGGAAGACGCCGTTGCCGGTCGCCAGCGAGCGGAGCCTGAACAGCTCCAGGCGCACCAGCGGGGCGGGCGAGCGGCGCTCGATGAAGACGAAGGCGACGAGCAGGACGATGCCGAGGGCGGCGACGCCGAGGGTCTTGCCGGAGCCCCAGCCCCAGCTCGAGGCCTCGACGATCGCGTAGACGAGGGCGACGAGGCCGCCGGTGACGGTGGTCGCGCCGGCGATGTCGAAGTGGCGCAGGGCGCCCTCCTGGACCGAGTTCGGGACCCATTTGAGGGCGGCGAAGACGATCCCGACGCCGACCGGGACGTTGACGAAGAAGATCCACTCCCATGACAGGCTTTCCACGAGGAAGCCGCCGAGCAGCAGGCCGACGGCGCCGCCGCCCGCGGCGACGCCCGCCCAGACGGAGAGCGCTTTGGTGCGCTCGGCGCCCTCCTCGAAGGAGGTGGTGATGACCGAGAGCGCGGCGGGCGAGAGCATCGCGCCACCGAGGCCCTGGATGGCGCGGCCGACGATCAGCATCGTCTCCGAGGTCGCGAGCCCGTTGAACAGCGAGGCGGCGGAGAAGAGGCCGACGCCGGCGAGGAACAGCGAGCGCCTGCCGAGGAGGTCGGCGGCGCGTCCGCCGAGCAGCAGGAAGCCGCCGAAGAAGAGGGTGTAGGCGTTGACGACCCAGGCCAGCGAGGTGTCGGAGAAGCCGAGGTCGGTCTGGATGGCGGGCAGCGCGACGTTCACGATCGTCGCGTCGAGGACGACCATGAACTGCCCGAAGCAGACGACGACGAGGGCAAGCCAGGGATTGAAATGAGAGTGATCGCTCCGGTTCATGGTCGTCACCTTAGCACGAACCGGAGCTTGCGCTCCGCTAAAACGGAGTTCCCGCTCCCGAGTATCGTCACACAAGCTTCAGGCACGGGAAAAAGGCGAGGACGGGAGACCAATGGCGCTTCATACGGACATCCCCGGCAGCGGTCAGATCGAACGGCTTCTCCAGGCGCGGGGGGACGGGCTCGTCTCCATCTACCTCCCCACCACGCCGATCACGCCGGCGGCGGAGGCGAACCGGATCGCCTTCAAGAACCTGGCCCGCCAGGCGGTCGAGGAGCTGCGGGCGGGCGGCCTCCCGGCGCGGGAGGTCGACGAGCTGGAGGGCGAGCTGGAGGACCTGCACGACGACGACGTCTTCTGGACGGAGCTGTCACACAGCCTTGCGGTCTTCGCGAGCCCGGGCGGGCTGCGCAGCTTCCGCCTGCCGAACCGGCTCACCGAGGCGGTGCAGGTCGCCGACCGCTACTACGTCAAGCCGCTGCTACGCGCGGTGACCTTCCCGCAGACGGCGTTCGTCCTGGCGCTCGCCGAGGGCTCGGTGCGCCTGCTCGAGGTGACTCCCGATCTGCCGACCTTCGAGGTGCGCGTTCCCGATCTGCCGAGCGACGCGGCAGATGCCGCGGGCAAGGCTTCGATCACCGACCGCTCGCCGGCCCGGCGCCTGCAGGGAACCGAGGGTCGCAAGACGCTGGTCCGCAGTTATGCGCGCGCGGTTGACAGGGCGCTGCGGGCAGTACTGGTCGGCCACGACGTGCCGCTGGTCCTGGCGGCGTCAGAGCCGATCGACGCGATCTTTCGCTCGGTCAATTCCTACCCCCACCTGGCCGATCGCTCGCTGCCGGGCAGCCCCGAGGCCTCAACCGACGCCGAACTGGGCGAGGCCGCCCGCGAGGTCCTCGACGGCCTCTACGCCGACCAGCTGCGCGACCTGACCGACCAGTTCGAGCAGCGCTCAGCCGCCGGTCGCACCGCGGTTGAGATCAACGATCTCGGTCGCGCCGCAACCTGCGGCGCCGTCGAAACCCTCTTCGTCGA
>JBPYFM010000083.1:0-28966 GCA_051986435.1 Solirubrobacterales bacterium
GTGGTGACGACCCGCTCTTCGACGTAGCGCTCGAGGTCCTCGCCCTCGAGGTCGCCGCGGAGCATGTCGCGGGCGGAGGCCTGTCGGCTCTCCAGGCTGCGGCGCTCTACCTCCAATCCAGGGCCCCCTTCCGCCAGACGTAGACGAAGGCGAGCATCAGCAGGACGACGAAGGTGGCGAGCTCGCCGAGGACGAAGACGCTCGAGGCACCCCGCATGATCACCCCGACCGGGTAGAGGAAGACGACCTCGATGTCGAAGAGGATGAAGAGCATGGCGATCAGGTAGAAGCTGACGCCGAAGCGGAAGTTCTTCACCGGCTCGACCGGGATGCCCGACTCGTAGGGCTCGACCTGGCGGCGGCTCGCGTCGGTGGCGCGGGCCGGCTTCTTCGGGCCGATGATGTGGTTCAGAAATGCGAAGACACCGCCGACCGTGAGGCCCAGGAACGCGAAGACGAGGATCGGGAAGTAGGTCTTGAGCACGAAGTGGTGTGATGTCTCGGTTTTTGAGCCCCGAGTCGACCCGTTCACGGCCCCTCGGTAACCCTCAGCCGGGCTTTATACAAGCACATCGTGACAACTTGTTACATAGTGATTTTCCGCATCAGCAAGCGGAATTCCGACCCTTTCAGGAGGATTTGAAGCAAAATGGTTGGCCTGCACATCGCCGTCGGGATGCTGGTCATCCTGCTCAACCTCGCTGCCGGCGCGATCGGGGGCTGGGCCTGGTTCAAAGTCCGTCCCTCGGTACCCTTCTGGTACCTCCTGCGTTTCGCCCAGGTGGCGGTCTTCATCCAGGCTGCCCTCGGTGCTCTGCTCCTCGTCACCGGACACTCGGCGAAGGAAGACCTCCACTACCTCTACGGAATCCTTCCCTTGGTCATCTCCTTCATCGCCGAGGGCGCCCGCCTCGGCGCCGCCCAGCGCGAGCTCGGCGAGCTCGACATCGAGTCCTTCCCCCCCGAGGCCCAACAGACCATCGCCATGCAGATCGTCCGCCGCGAGATGGGCATCATGGCCGTGAGCTGCATCGTGATCTTCTTCCTGGCTGTGAGGGCGGCGACGACGAGCGGCTTGTAGGGGCCGCGGGACGGGCCCCTTTGCCGGCCGGGGCCGGGGCGGCAAAGACGGCCGCGGGACCCGGCCCTCTCGTCAACGGCCCGGGGAGGCTGTGGCCGTGGCCGAGAGAGGGCCGGGTGTGCGGGGAGTGTGGAGTGACACGAAGACCGTGAGAACTCCACGCTTCCTCCCGTCTTCCTCACGCATTCCCACCACTCAGGGCTTTGCCGTGGCGCCTTACTCGCGCATAGCGCGAGTAAGGCGCCGCAGGCGCCCGTGGCGGCCGTCGAAAGGGACCGAGCCATAGGAGAACGTGAACGAGACCGTGGAGTTCGTGACGTCCCTGTGACGTCTCTCGCTCGAGGCCGGCGCTAGTCGAGCTTGAAGACCGGGTGGTCGGCGGCGATCGCCTGGAGCTCGGCGTCGGTGGAGTCCGGGCCGACGCCGTCGAAGAAGACGCCGACCTCCCACTTCCACTTCTTCAGGTAGGCGCGGAGGAGGGGGACGCGGGAAGCGAGGGGGACCTCGGTTGCTTTGAAGTCCTCGGTCTTCCGTCCCAGGCGGAGGCGGCCGCCGCCGCTGACCCGCATGTTGCGGACCCACTGGGTGTTGCCGCGGGGGGCGACGAGGTAGCGGGTGCCGTCGACCTCGAGGAGGTTGACGGGGGTCGTCCGCCACTGGCCCGACTTACGGCCTTTGACTTCGAGGACGCGGGAGCCCATGACGCTGATCCCGAGCGCCATCAGGCCGTTGATCGCGCGGTTGAAGACGTTGCGGGTGAACCACCCGGGTTCCTGGAAGCGTTTCGCGGTCGGACCGGACGGGGTCGTGGCGTCGCTCATCGTGACGATTGTCGCACGGTCGGGTCCCTCCCGGGAAAAGGCCCGGAGACCTGCCCGATTCCTGTGTAGGGTTGCGCGCGTCCTGAGAGGCGAACACCGATCGGTAACCGGACCCGAGGAGGCGGGACATGCCTGGTAGAGGGGGGGAAGGGCGAACAGAGCCGCGCCCATCCCCACGCAACAAACGAGCCGAGATCGTTGCCGTGGCGACCGAGTATTTCGGCGACAACGGCTACGAAGAGACGCGGTGGGCGGATGTCGCCTCGGCGGTCGGGCTCGGGCCGACCGCGCTGTACCACTACTTCGAATCGAAGCAGCACTGCCTCTTCGAGATCTTGGTCGAAGCCGTCGAAGGCGCGCTGGCCGAGTTCGCGCGCCTGAACCAGGGGGACTTCGAGACCGCCTTCCCGGCGATCGTCCGTGGCACCTTCGACCGCGACGAGCGCGAGGTGCGGCGAACGCGCGTCCTGGTCGCCGAGCAGGCCCTCGTCCGGCACCCGCGCCGGGCGCGGCGCGAGGAGGACGCCCGCCAGCGCGCCTACGCGCAGCTGAAGCGCTACGAAGAGGAATGGCGCGAGCTGCTCTCCCGCGGGATGGCGGCGGGGGCGATCCCGACGGTCGACGCCGACCTGCTGACCCACCTGGTGATCGGCACCTACAACAGCGTCTGGCAGTGGTACCGCCCCGAAGGGCGGCTGCGCCTCGACGAGGTCGCCGACTTCTACGTGCCGCGGCTGCTGGCGCTGGCAGGCCTCCCGGCGTAGCCTCGGCGACGTACTCGACCGCGACGGCAACAACGTCGAGGCCGTCTGTCACACCCCGGTCGACTGAACGGCGGCGCCCGCGCTGCCACGCCCGCGCCGCCGCGCCGCCGCGCCGGCGGCGCGCCCTACGGCGTCAGCGGCCGGTACTGGCCGCCGTGGAAGACCAGCGGCGTGCCCTCGGCGGTCGTCAGATCCGTGACCGCGCCGGTGAGGATCACGTGGTCGCCTGCCGCGATCACGTCCTCGAGGTCGCAGGCGATCCAGACGAGGGCGTCCTCGATGGCGGGGAGGCCGTCGCGTTCGGTCCAGGCGACGCCCGCCCACTTCTCGGCGACCGGCGCCTTGGTGGCGAAGGAGCGGGCGACGCCCTCCTGGCCGTCGTGGAGGACGCTGATCGAGAAGCGGTCGGCGGCCTGGACGGCGAGCAGGGTCCGGGAGCCGCGATCGAGGCAGGCGAGCATCAGCATCGGCTCGACCGAGAGCGAGGTGACGGCGTTCGCGGTGGCGCCGGCCGGCCCGTCCGCGCCGCTCGTGGCCACGATCGTGACCCCCGTCGGGAGGCTCGCCATCGCGGATCTGAAGCGGTCTGGAGAGGGTGGGGTCATTGCCGGACGATCTGGATCGGCGCCAAACAATATGATCCGCGCCGCGTGCGTCCGAAGACGATGATCCTGATAGTCGCGGTGATCGCAGCCGCCCTCGGCATCTCGGCCTGTGGTTACGGCGAACAAGGCCTTGCCGTGAAGTCCGACGAACCGGCCTACAACGGCGCCGTGCTCTTCGCCCAGCACTGCTCCGGCTGCCACACGCTGAGCGCGGCCGGCACCCAGGGCAGCGGCAACCGCGGCCAGCGCACCCAGGGCCCGAACCTGAACCAGCGCGAAGAGAGCGTCAACGACGTGATGTTCGCGATCCAGAACGGCGGCTTCTCCGGCGCGATCATGCCGCAGAACATCGTCGTCGGCAAGGATGCCGAAGAGGTGGCGGAATTCGTCGCCAAGTACGCAGGCTCCGAAGCGCAGGAATCGCCTCGCCCCGGCGAGGAAACCGGCCCGGCCGAACCCTAGAGCGCTCGCGATGCTCGACCTGAAGCTGCTCCGCTCCGAACCCGAGCGGGTCAAGGCGGCTTTGGCACGCCGCGGCGCCGGCGGTGAGGTCGACGAGCTGCTGGCCCTCGACGCGCGCCGGCGCGAACTGCTGCCTCAGGTCGAGGACGCCCAGGCGGAGCGCAACGCCGCCTCGAAGCGGATCGGCGAGATCAAACGCGAGGGGGGCGACGCCGAGGCGGAGATCGCCGCGGTCGGGCGCCTGCGCGAGAGGATCGACGCCGGCAAAGAGGAGCTGGAGGCGATCGAGGGCGCCCTGCGGCAGCTGACCCTGGCGCTGCCGAACATCCCCGACGACGACGCGCCCGACGGCATGGCCGAGGAGGACGCGGTCGTGGTCCGCGAGGTGGGGGAGGTGCCGAGCTTCGATTTCGAGCCGCGCGACCACCTGGAGATCGGCACCGAGCTCGGCCTGATCGACATGGAGGCCGCCGCACGGCTGTCGGGCTCGCGCTTCGCCTACCTGAAGGGCGATCTGGTGCTGCTGGAGCTGGCTCTGGTGCGCCTGGCGATCGACACCGCCCGCGCCGAGGGCCACGAGCCGGTGGTGCCGCCGGTGCTGGTCCGCGAAGAGGCGCTGGAGGGGACCGGCTACTTCCCCGAGGCGCGCGAGCAGATCTACGAGATCGAGAAGGACGAGCTCTTCCTCACCGGCACTTCGGAGGTCGCGCTGGCAAGTCTGCACGCCGACCAGATCCTCGAAGCCGACCAGCTGCCGCTGCGCTACAGCGCCTTCTCGACGTGCTTCCGGCGCGAGGCGGGGGCCGCCGGCCGCGACACCCGCGGCATCTTCCGCGTCCACCAGTTCGACAAGGTGGAGATGTTCTCGTTCGTCGCCCCCTCGGAGTCGAAGGCCGAGCACGAGCGCCTGCTGTCGATCGAGGAGCGGATCCTCGGCGAGCTCGAGATTCCCTACCGGGTGGTCAACATCGCGGCCGGCGACCTCGGCGCGCCGGCGGCGAAGAAGTACGACTGCGAGGCCTGGATCCCGTCCCAAGGCCGATACCGCGAGTTGACCTCCTGCTCGAACACGACCGATTACCAGGCGCGTCGCCTCGGTTGTAGGTATCGGCCCGGCGGCGGCGAATCACCAGAGGCGGTGCACACGCTGAACGGGACTGCCACTGCGGTAGGAAGGACGATCATCGCCTTGATCGAGAACCGACAGGAAGCGGACGGGAGCTTCACGCTACCCAGTTCTTTGCATCGATACGGCGCGCCTGAAAGAATTTCGGCGCAATGAGCACCACCGTGCGCGATGCCCGCCGCGTCGTCCTCTGCGACGACCATGAGATCGTCCGCGAGGCGATCAAGGCCCGGATGTCCGATTCGAGCGTCGTCGAGATCGTCGGCGAGGCGTCGAACGGCCGCGATGTCGTCGACGTGGTCAAGGAGCTGGAGCCCGACGTCCTGATCATCGACGTCGAGCTGCCCAAGCGCGACGGAATCGAGGCGACCCGCGAGGTGCTGAAAGCGCGCCCGCGGACCAAGGTCATCATCTTCACCGCCCACGCCCAGCCCGACCTGCTGGCGCTGGCGCTGCGCGCCGGTGCCTCGGGCTACGTGCTGAAGTCGGCGCCCGCCGAGGACATCGCCAAAGCGGTCAAAGCCGTGACCGGCGGCGGGACGTTCCTCGGCGGCGACTTCGCCGGGGGCAAGCCGTCGGAGGTCGAGAAACTGCTCGAGCTGTCGCCGCGCGAGCGACAGATCCTCGAGCTGCTCGCCGAGGGACTGCGGGTGAAAGAGATCGCCGAGCGGCTACAGCTGAGCCCGGCGACCGTTCACACCCACGTGCGCAACGCGATCGCCAAGCTCGAGGTGGACACCCGGACGGAGGCGGTCGCGTTGGCCGTCAAGTTCAGCTATCTCGGCGCCGGCGGGACGGCTTAGGCGGCCGCTCCTCAGTCCTTCGGCTTGAAGTCGAGCGCGCAGCCGTTGATGCAGTAGCGCATTCCCCCCGCCTCGACCGGACCGTCGTCGAATACGTGCCCCAGGTGGGCGTCGCAGTTCTTGCAGACGACCTCGGTGCGGCGCATGAAGAGGCTTTTGTCGGGGCGCAGTTCGACCTGCTCGAGGTTCTTCGGCTCGGTGAAGCTGGGCCAGCCGGTGCCGGAGTCGAACTTGGTGTCGGAGTCGAACAGCTCCGTGCCGCAACAGACGCACTCGTAGCTTCCCGCGGCGTGGTTGTCCCAGTAGGGGCCGGTGAAGGCGCGCTCGGTGCCGGCCTTGCGGGTGACCTCGTACTGCTCCGGCGTCAGCTCCTGGCGCCACTGCTCATCAGTTTTCTCCACTTTCGTGGCCATATCGTCCATTCTCCTTTCGTCTCTGAGTCCAGGGTACGCCGTCTTCCTTACGAGGCTGTGACGTGGGCCGACCTAGGTAGGGATGCGCACGCGGATCTCATACCTGGTTCTTGCGGTTTTGGCTGCCCTGTTTTCGCTGATCTTCGCCGGGCCGGCGAGCGCCGCCCGCTCGACCGGGCACCAGAGCGCGCGGATCTACGCCTTCAGCGTCGAAGAAGTCGCGCCGCCCTCGATCTGCCCGGGACAGGCGGCGACCGATCTCTCCGCCGAAGAACAGGTGGGCGTGATGCTTTGCATGACCAACTACGCGCGGGCCGCCCACGGGCTCGCCCCGCTGACGGCGTCTCCGTTGCTCGCTCGCGCGGCGGAACACAAGTCGGCCGACATCGTCGGCTGCGACGAATTCAGCCACGAAGCGTGCGGGCGGCCGTTCCAGTTCTGGATCCAGCGCTACGGCTACCTGAAGGGGTGCTGGCGCGCGGCCGAGAACATCGCCTGGGGGACGGGCGAATACGGCACCGTCGGGTCGATCTTCACCGCCTGGCTCGAATCGCCCGAGCACCACGCCAACATCCTCGGCCCCTATCGCGAAATCGGGATCGGCCTGCGGGTCGGTGGCGTCGAAGGCGACGAAGGCGCCGCCGTCTGGACGCAGGACTTCGGCAGCCACAAGTGCTGAGCCGGATGCCTAGGATGGCGGCGTGCCCGCCTTCTACGAGCACGACGGCAAGGGGTATCTGGCGACGGGGCTGACCCGCGGTCCCTGGGAGCGCAGCGCGCAGCACGCCGGGCCGCCCGCGGCACTGATCGGGCGCGAGCTCGAGCTGCTGCCGGAGGCCGAGGACTTCCAGGTCTGCCGGATCACCTTCGAGATCCTGCGGCAGATCCCGATCGGCCCGGTGGCGGTCGAGGCGCGGATCGTGCGGCCGGGGCGGCGGGTGCAGATGCTCGAGGCCGACCTGCGCGTCGACGGCGAGGTGCTGATGATGGCCCGCGCCTGGCGTCTGCGGACGGCGCCGATCGACCTGCCGGCCGCGGCGGTCGCGATCCCGCCGGGGCCGGCCCTCCCGCCTGAGTCCGGCCCGCCGAACTTCTTCCCGACCGGCGAGAGCGAGGGCTACCACACCGCGATGGAGATGCGCTTCGTCTCCGGCGCCTTCACCGAGATCGGCCCCGCGACCGCCTGGCTCCGCATGCGCCACCCCCTCGTCGGCGGCGAGCAGCCGACGCCCCTGCAACGCACCCTGATCGCCGCCGACGTCGGCAACGGCATCAGCAACGCGGTCGACTTCCGCAAGTTCATCTTCGTCAACGTCGACCTGACCGTCCAACTGGAGCGCCTCCCCGAGGGCGAGTGGGTCTGCGTCGACGCGGTGACCTTGCCCCGCGAGCGCGGCAACGCCACCGCGGAGTCGGTCCTGAGCGACGAGACCGGCCGCCTCGGCCGCGCCCTGCAGACGCTGCTGGTCGCGGCCCGCTGACGGGGCGGCGGCTGATCGGCGACCCGGGCTGGCCAAGGTCGCCGATCAGCCGCCCAGGTCGGAGGTTGTGCGGGGAGATGCCGAGGGTTCGTCACGCCTCCGTGGGCTTCTCCATGGTTTCGTGAGCCGTCCGTGACGCTTCCCGGGGCCCAACGCGTTCCGCTGTTCTTTATGGACCCCACAGCTCCATGAAGAACAGCGGAAGGGACGCGGGGGCGGAGGGACGCACGGAAGGCGCGCGGAAGCGTCGATTCGCGCGCCCTCCGTTTCCTTCTCCACAGTTCCGAGCGGGTTCCTCAACGGAGGGCGCGTCAGGCGACCAAGGCGGCGAGGTCCGGCACTGTCAGGTCCGGTTTGACGGTTGCCGTGGTGGGGTCCTCGCTGCCGCCGTCGGAGCTGGTGGTGCCGGTCAGGACCAGGATCGTCTCGAGGCCGGCGGCGTGCCCGCCGGCGATGTCGGAGGAGAGGCGGTCGCCGATCATCGCTACGCGCTTGGCGGTGGGGATACGGGAGAGGGCCAGCTCGAAGAGGTGGTGCTCGGGCTTGCCGCCGATCTCGGCCTTCTTGCCGGAGCAGACTTCGACCGCGGCGAGGATTGCGCCGGTGCCGGGCCACTCGCCGCCCGGCATCGGCATCGTCGCATCGTGACTGGTGGCGACGAGGGCGGCGCCGGCGTCGAGCGCGCGCTTGGCGGCGAGGAGGCTCATGTAGTCGAATTCGCGCCAGCCGGAGACGACGACCACGTCGGCCTCGGTCGGCTCCTGGAAGTCGACGAGGCGCAGCCCTTCGCCCGCGACCAGCTCGCGCAGCGGCTCGAAGCCGAGGACCAGGGCGCCGCCACCCGGCCCGGCCGCCTCGGCGGCCAACCGGGCCACCGTGATCCCGGCGGTGACGATCCGCTCGGGGGCGACGTAGACGCCCATCGAGCCGAGCCGCTCGGCGTATTCCTCGGGCCGTTTGGTCGGGTTGTTGGTGACGAAGACGAGCTCCTTGCCCGCCGCCAACATCGTCGCCAGCGCCTCGGGCGAGCCCGGCACCGGGTCCCGCCCGCGCCAGACGACCCCGTCGAAGTCGACCAGGAAGCCGTCGTATGCATCCATCGCGGGCACGGCCGCCCAGCGTATTGTTCGCCGCGATGCGCCGTGGTCTCGTCCTCGCAGGGGTGTTCGTCGCCGTGCTGCTCGCGGCGGTGCCGACTGCCGCAGCGCCGATCCGGGAGCTCGAATTCGAACTTCATCAGCAGGGCTTCCTGGTCACGGTGAAAGGCGAGCTCACCGAAGAAGAGGTCGTGCTGACGCTCTCGCGGCACGGTGAAGTCGCCTTTTATGAGGTGCCCGCGGAAATCACCGGCGATTCGGTGAAGGCGCGGTTCGGCCAGTTTGGGGAACTCGACTACAGCTTTACGCCGGCGCGGCGCCTGCTTCCCTGTCCCGGGATGGCCGAGGGGACCTACGAAGGCACCTTCGACTTCACCGGCGAGAACGAATACGTCAAATTCGAAGCCCCACGCGCTCGTGGCACCTTCCTCGGGCCCGCGAAGAGGGGGTGCAAGGAAGCACCGCGTGCGGGGGGTGACAACGAACGCCGGCCTGGGCGCGAAGCGTCGCTGCTCGGGCACAGCACCCCGCCGTGGCCGATCAAGTCGCTGCTGGTCATGGAATTCGAAGAAAAGCACCGGCATCGCGTCCTCTTCGACGCCGTCCAGAGCGAAAAAGTCGAAGGGATGCTGGTCGCGCGGGGCGCCGCGACGCTGGCCCCGCGCCGCGACTTCACCTGGAACCTCGAGGCCGGGACCGCTCGCATCGACCCGCCCGCGCCGTTCACCGGCCGCGCGGCCTACAAGCGCCGCCCCGGCGGCCACTCGGTCTGGCGCGGCTCGCTGCGGGCGCCGGTGCTCGGCGGCGAGCCGATCCGCCTCGTCGGCGGCGATTTCCGCGTGCAGCTGCTCAAGGGCTCGCCGCTCGACTGAGCGCCGCGCGCGCCCGCTACCGTGCAGGGCCGTGGCCGCCTCGGACGGAAAGGTCGTAGTCGCCCAAGGGCTGACCAAGGTCTATGGCTCCGGGGAGGCGGAGGTCCTCGCGCTCGACGGGGTCAGCACGGCGTTCGACCGGGATCGGTTCACGGCGATCATGGGGCCGTCGGGGTCGGGGAAGTCGACGCTGATGCACATCCTCGCCGGGTTGGACACGCCGACGGCGGGGACGGTGACGCTCGACGGAGTCGACATCACGCACCTCGATGACGGGGAGCTGACCAGGCTGCGGCGCGACAAGCTCGGGTTCGTCTTCCAGTTCTTCAACCTGCTGCCGGTGCTGACCGCGGAGGAGAACATGGTGCTGCCGCTCGCGATCGCCGGGCGCAAGCCGGACAAGGCGTGGGTGGATCAGCTGATCCGCACGGTGGGGCTGGAGGATCGGCGCACGCACCGGCCCGCGGAGCTCTCGGGCGGCCAGCAGCAGCGGGTCGCGGTGGCGCGGGCGCTGGTGTCGAAACCGGCGGTGGTCTTCGCCGACGAGCCGACCGGCAACCTCGACTCCAAAGCGAGCGCCGACGTGCTCGACCTGCTGCGCCGCGCCGTCGACGACTTCCGGCAGACCGTGGTGATGGTCACCCACGACCCGGTCGCCGCCGCGCACGCGGACCGGCTGATCACCCTGCGCGACGGCAAGGTCGTCCAGGACGGCGCGCCCGGCGGGGCCGACGACGTGATCGAGCTGATGAAGCAGCTCGACTAGGGGCGGGGGCGGCTCGGCCAGGTGACCCGGCTCGCGATCAAGAGCCTCTGGGCGCGCAAGGTGCGGGCCTTCGCGACCTCGCTGGCCGTGATCCTCGGCGTCGCCTTCATCGCCGGGTCCTACGTCCTCACCGACACGATCTTCGCCGCCTTCGACGAAATCTTCAGCGAGTCCCTGCAGGGGACCTCGGTGGTGGTCACCGCGCAGAACCCGGTCAAGCAGGAAAGCGGCGAAGTGCCGACGATCCCTGCCTCCTACCTGCCGAAGGTGAAGGGCGTGGCGGGGGTGAAGCAGGCGGCCGGGGCGATCTTCACGCCGGGCGGGTTCTTCGACGAAGAAAACAAGGCGATCGGGACGAAATTCGCGCCGAAGTTCATCTCCTCGACCCTGCCGAAGGGCCTCGAGTCGCTCACCTACGTCGAAGGCCGCAAGCCGCGCGGCCCCGGCGAAGCCTCGCTCGACAAGGCGGCCGCCGAATCGGCGGGGCTCGAACTCGGCGACACGCTGAAGATCATCGGCGCCGGCCGGGTCGAGCCGTTCAAGCTGGTCGGGCTGACCCAGCTCGGCCAGGCGTCCTTCGGCGGCGCCTCGATCGCCCAGGTGACGCTGCCGGTCGCCCAGCAGCTGACCCACAAGCGTGGGCGCTTCGACCAGATCTCCGTCGCCGCCGACGATGGCGTCTCCGAGCAGACGCTGAAACGGCGGATCGAAAAAGTGCTGCCGATCTCGGCGCGGGTCGAGACGGCGAAGGAAAAAGCGGACCGCAGCAGCGAAGAAATCAAGGAAAACCTCGGCTTCCTGCAGACGATCCTGCTCGTCTTCGGTTACGTCGCCGTGCTGGTCGGCGCCTTCATCATCTTCAACACCTTCTCGATCACGGTCGCCCAGCGGATCTCCGAGTTCGGCGTGCTGCGCACGCTCGGCGC
The DNA here is from genome assembly GCA_051986435.1 of Solirubrobacterales bacterium. Taxonomy (GTDB): domain Bacteria; phylum Actinomycetota; class Thermoleophilia; order Solirubrobacterales; family 70-9; genus VAYN01. The sequence goes on from JBPYFM010000083.1 coordinate 11,218, forward strand.
GTCGCGGCGGCAGATCCTTTCCTCGGTCCTCCTCGAAGCGGCGGCGATCGGGCTGATCGGCGCGATCGTCGGGCTGGCCGGCGGCTACGCGGTCGCCGCCGGGCTGCGGGCGCTCTTCTCGGCGATCGGCGCCGACCTGCCGACGACCAGCCCGGTGCTGGAGGCGCGCACCGTGATCGTCGCCTTCGTGGTGGCCTTCGTCGTCACCGCGCTGTCGGCGCTGATCCCGGCGGTGCGCTCGACCCGGGTGCCCCCGATCGCCGCCCTGCACGCCTTCAGCCCGGCGCCGAGCAGGCGCCGCCGCGTCGCCCTGCTCGTCCTCGCCTGCCTGCTCAGCGCGATCGGGATCGGCTTCGTCGTCGCCGGCCTCGCGGGCGGCGGCGGGATCGGGTCGCGGGCGGCGCGGATCGGCGGCGGCGGGCTCGCCGTCGTGGTCGCCGTCTCGCTCTTCAGCCCAGCGCTGGTGCGCCCGCTCGCCGACGTCGCCGGCCGGCCGCTGGAACTGATGCGCCGCCTCACCGGCCGCCTCGCCCGCGAGAACGCCAAGCGCAACCCGGGCCGCACCGCGATCACCGCGGCGGCGCTGATGATCGCCCTCGCCCTCGTCACCTTCATCACCGTCTTCGCCTCCGGGCTGAAGGCCTCGGTCGCCAAGGTCATCGACGAAAACTTCGCGGGCGGCCTGGTGATCGAGAACTCCGACGGGTTCTCGCCGATCCCGGCGGGCGCCGCCCTCGCCGCCGCGAAGGTCCCCGGGGTGAAGGGCGTGGCGACGATCCGCACCGCCGAAGCGAAGCTGGTCGGGCCGGGGAGCACGGTGAAAGTGAACGGCGCGACGCCGAACATCGAAGAAGGCGTCGACATCGAATGGGTGAAGGGCGGGCCGGAGAAACTGCGCCATCTGCGTGACGACGAAGCGATCGTCTCCGACGACTTCGCCAATGAACACAACCTCGAAGTCGGCGACACCTTCGAGCTCCTGAGCCAGGCGGAGGTTCACTCGAAGCTCCGCGTCGCGGGCGAGTTCGAATCGAAGCTGGGCGTCTTCGGTGACGTTCTCGTCACCCAGCGGGTGATGGCGGACGCCTACAAGCAGACGAAGGACACCACCGACTTCGTCATCCTCGAACCGGACGCCGACGCCGAAAAAGTGCAGGCGATCCTCACCCTCGGCGCCGAACGCGCCTTCCCCACGGCCGAAGTCCTCAACCAGGGCGAACTCCGCGAAGAACGCGAAAAGCAGATCGACTCGGTGGTCAGCCTCTTCTACGTGCTGCTCGGGCTCGCCGTGTTCATCTCCCTGGTCGGCGTCGCCAACACCCTCGGCCTCTCGATCTACGAGCGCACGCGGGAGCTCGGCATGCTCCGCGCGATCGGCATGTCGCGGCGCCAGGTACGGTCGATGATCCGTTACGAGGCCGTGATCACCGCGTTGATCGGGGCGATCCTCGGCCTGATCATCGGCGTCGTCTTCGCCGCCCTGATCGCCCAGCCGCTGAAGCAGGAAGGCTTCACGCTCAGCTATCCGATCGGCACGCTGATCGGGATCCTCGTCCTGGCCGGGCTGCTGGGCGTGCTCGCCGCGATCATCCCGGCCCGCCGCGCCTCGCGCCTCGACGTCCTGGAATCCCTGCAATACGAGTAGCCCGGCGGGTCTACGCTGCCGGGGTGTTCCGCCTCAGCGCAAAGTCCCCGTCGACCGGGCTCGGCATCCTCGCCGCGATCGTCGTCGTCGCGATCGGCACCGCCGTGGTCGCGGCGCTCGAAACGATCGCCGCGCCGGTCTCGCTGGGGATCGTCTTCATCCCCGGCGTGCTGCTGATCGCCACCGTCTGGGGCCTCTGGATGGGGATCGGCACGGCCGTCCTCAGCGCCCTCGCCTTCAACTTCTTCTACCTGCCGCCCCTGCGCAAGCTGACGATCAATGCCCAGCACGACATCGTCGCCCTCGTCGTCTTCGTGATCGTCGCGATCGCCAGCGGCACCCTCGCCGAGCTGGCGCGGGCGCGCGCGGCCGAGTCCGAGCGGCGCCGCGAAGAGGCCGATCGGGCGCTGGAGGAGGCGGCGGCGTTGGCGGCGGAGCGCGACCGGATGCGCGAAGAGGCGATCGAGGCGGAGGCGCTGCGGCGCTCCGACGAGCTGAAGACCTCGCTGCTGCGCGCGGTCTCCCACGACCTGCGCACGCCGCTGACCGCGATCATCGCCGCCGGCGCGGCGCTCGACTCGCCCAGTGTCACCGACGCCGAGCGCCACGAGCTGAGCGACGCGGTGGTCGACGAGGGGCGGCGGCTGTCGCGGCTGGTCGAGAACCTGCTCGACGTCTCCCGTCTCGAATCGGGAAAAGCAGAGCCGCACCGCGAGTCGGTCGAGCTCGGCGACCTCCTCGCGGCAGCAAGGGAATCGATCGGCCCGTACGGTGAGCACGTGCGCCTTGCACTCGACGACGACCTGCCGCCGCTGCGCGCCGACCCGACCCAGCTCGAGCGCGCTTTCGCCAACCTGCTGGAGAACGCGGTCGTGCACGGGGAGGGGCAGCCGGTGCTGGTGCGCTCGCGGCTGGTCGGGCCGCGGCTGGTGGTGCGGGTCGTCGACCGCGGGCCGGGCATCCCGGAGAACCTGCGCGAGCGCATCTTCGAACCGTTCTACCGCGCGCCCGGGGCGGCGAGCGGGGGCGGCTCGGGCCTGGGCCTGGCGATCGCCCGCGGCTTCATCGAGGCGAACGGGGGCGAGGTCGAGGTCGAGTCCTTGCCCGGGCAGGGGTCGAGCTTCGTGGTCACGTTCGCCGACGGGGACGTCGGATGAGCCCCGCCCGCATCCTCGTCTGCGATGACGAGCCGCAGATCCTGCGCGCGCTGCGGGTGATCCTGCGCGACGGGGGCTTCGAGGCGGTGACCGCGGCGACCGGCGAGGAGGCGCTCGACCTGGCGGCGGTGAAACCGCCCGAGGCGGCGATCCTCGACCTGATGCTTCCGGACATCGACGGGGTCGAGGTGACGCGGCGGCTGCGCGAGTGGACCCAGATCCCGATCCTCGTCCTCTCGGCGGTGGGGGAGGAGGACCGCAAGGTCGAGGCCCTCGCGGCGGGTGCCGACGACTACGTGACCAAGCCGTTCGGCCCGCGCGAGCTGATCGCCCGCCTGCGGGCGGTGCTGCGCCGCTCCGCGCCGGAAGGCACGGAGCCGAGGATCGTCGCCGACGGCCTCGAGATCGACCTCGCCGCCCGCACCGTCAAGCGCGACGGCGGGCCGGTCCACCTCACCCCGACCGAGTTCGGCCTGCTCCGCACCCTCGTCCGCAACCGCGGCCGGCTGATGACCCACCGCGCCCTGCTGGTCGAGGTGTGGGGAGTCGAGTACGAAGACGACTTCCAGGTCCTCCGCGCCCACATCGCCAACCTGCGCCGCAAGATCGAGCCACCCGGCGGCGAGGGCCCGAAATACATCAAGACGGATCCCGGCGTGGGGTATCGCTTCGCGGAGTAGCCGGCTCGGTGTTGATGGGCCGAAAAACACGCCATATAGGTGTGTTTTCGGCCCATCAACGTGGGTGGGCGCTGCGGGCCGCGGGTCGTCCCTCCCCCCAACTTCACACGATCTGTATAGGGCCCCGCCGTAACTTCATGCGGCCTTGACGGGTGGGGGCGCAGGATGATCGTGTGCTCTTCCTCGCAGACATCTTCCCTGGCGGCGGCAGTCCCGTCGCGGACATTTTCTCGATCACCTTGGCGATCGCGATGTTCGCCCTTCTCTACTGGCTCATCGGCCTGATCGACCGGATATGAGCGGCGCCGACATCTTCGGACTGGTGATCTCGTTCCTGGTCTGCGTGTACCTCGTCTACGCGCTGTTGCGCGGGGAGAAGCTCTAGGTGTTCGAGGGATACGTACAGATCGCGATCTTCGTCGTCGTCCTGGTGGCGCTGGTGAAGCCGGTCGGCATCTACCTGGCGCGCGTCTTCAACGACGAACGCGTCTTCATGACCCCGGTCTTAGGGCCGCTCGAGCGTGGTGCCTACCGGCTGCTGCGTGTGAAGCCCGAGACCGAGGGGCAGGACTGGAAGCAGTACGCCCGCAGCCTGATCGTCTTCTCGTTGCTCTTCTGGATCTTGCTGTACCTGATCCTGCGCACGCAGGGAGCTCAGCCGTTCAATCCGGAAGGCTTCCACTCCGGCCCCTGGGACCTCAGCTTCAACACCACCTCGTCGTTCCTCACCAACACCAACTGGCAGTACTACGGCGGTGAAACGACCCTCACCTACTTCGCCCAGATGGCCGGTCTCGCGGTGCAGAACTTCGTCTCCGCGGCCGTCGGCATCGCCGTCGTCGCCGCGCTGATCCGCGGCATCGTCGCCCGCTCGGGCAAGTCGCTGGGCAACTTCTGGCACGACATCGTGCGGATCCTCCTGTACGTCCTGTTGCCGATCTCGGTGGTCGGGGCGCTCTTCCTGGTGTCCCAGGGCGTGATCCAGAACCTCAGCCACGCCGGCGTCATCCACACCCTTTCCGGCGGCACCCAGATCCTCGCCCAGGGCCCGGTCGCCTCGCAGGAGGTGATCAAGGAGCTCGGCACCAACGGCGGCGGCTTCTTCAACGTCAACTCGGCCTACCCGTTCGAGAACCCGAGCGGCCTGACCAACTTCTTCGAGATGCTGCTGATCCTGGTCATCCCGGCCGCCCTCACCTACGCCTACGGGCGGATGGTCGGCAGCCAGCGACAGGGCTGGGCGATCTTCAGCGCGATGTTCGTCCTCTTCATCATCGGCGTGGTCGTCGTCTACATGGCCGAGCAGCACGGTTCGGTCGCCCAGCACGCGGCCGGTCTCGACACCCATGCGATCCACGGCTCGACCGGCGGCAACCTGGAGGGCAAGGAGCAGCGCTTCGGCATCGCCAACACCTCCCTCTGGACGGCGATCACCACGGTCACCTCCTGCGGGGCGGTCAACGGCGCCTTCGAGTCGTTGACCGGCATCGGCGGCGCGGTCCCGTTCTCCAACCTCGGCTTCGGCGAGGTGGTCTTCGGCGGGGTCGGCACCGGGCTCTACTCGATGCTGCTCTACGTCCTCCTGGCGGTTTTCATCGGCGGCCTGATGGTCGGCCGCACGCCGGAGTACCTCGGCAAGAAGATCGGCGCGCGGGAGATCAAGCTGGTGTCGCTCGGTGTCCTCTTCACGCCGCTCGCCGTGTTGCTCTCCGCCGGGGCCGCCTCGGCGACCGAGCTCGGCAAACGCTCGCTCTACGCGGGCATCAACCCGACCGGATTCTCGGAGAACCTCTACGCCTACCTCTCGCAGGCGAACAACAACGGCTCTGCCTGGGCGGGCTACACCGGCTTCATCCAGCCGCACGCTCCCGGCAACGTCGGTGCATACGGCATCACCTTCGCCGACCTGCTCGGCGGCTTCGTGATGGTGACCGCGCGTTACGCGCCGATCCTCTTCGTCCTCGCCGTCGCCGGCGCCCTGGCGGGCAAGAAGGTCTCACCGGCCGGCCTCGGGACGATGCGCACCGACAACCCGACCTTCGTCTTCCTGCTGATCGGGATCGTGATCCTGGTCGGCGCACTCACCTTCTTCCCGGCGATCCTCCTCGGACCGATCGCCAACGGCCTGACCGGGAGGTTGTTCTGATGGCCCGAGGACTCCGCAAGGATCTGACCACCGGCCTGATCGCGATCCTCACGATGACGATCGTCCTCGGCCTGCTCTACCCGCTGGCGATCACCGGGATCTCCCAGGTCGTCTTCCCCGGCGCGGCGAACGGCTCGAAGGTGTCGGTCGACGGCAGGGTCGTCGGCTCCCACCTGATCGGCCAGGAATTCAAGGGCAAGGCCTGGTTCCACCCGCGTCCGTCGGCCACCGGTTACTCCGGCAACGTCACCTTCTTCGGCAACGCGGGGCCGAACAGCGCCGAGCTCCGCGAAGAGATCCGCGAAGAACTCGCCGCCTACATCAAGCTGAACAAACCGTACGACCCCTCGCTGACCCGCGCCGACGTCCCGGTCGACGCGGTCACCCAGTCGGCCTCCGGCGTCGACCCCGACATCTCCGAAGCCAACGCCGCGATCCAGGCTCACCGGATCGCCGCCGTTCGCCACCTGCCGCCGGCCAAGGTCGAAGAGCTGATTTCCCAGAACACCGACGGCCGCTCGCTGGGCGTGCTCGGAGAGCCGGGCGTGAACGTTCTCGAACTCAACATCGCACTCGATCGGGAAGCACCGCTGAAATGACCCCGGACAGCCGACAACACACGACCGTCCCCACCCCCGACAAAGAGTCACGGTCGCAGCCCGCGACCGGCGCCGAGCGCAACGCGCCCCGCTCGCTCCTCGACCGGGAGATCCTGCGGCCCGCGATCGTCGAGTCGGTGCGCAAGCTCGACCCCCGCGTCCAGGTTCGCAACCCGGTCATGTTCGTGGTCGAGATCGGCGCCGTCGTCACCAGCGTCGCCTGGCTGATCCAGGCCCTCGGCGGCGAATCGCTCGGCGGCGGCCACCAGCCGGCCTGGTTCAGCTTCACGATCACGATCTGGCTCTGGCTGACCGTGATCTTCGCCAACCTTGCCGAGGCGATGGCGGAGGGACGCGGCCGCGCCCAGGCCGCCAGCCTGCGCGCGATGCGATCGGAGACGACCGCGACGATGCGCGACGGCGGCGAGAAGGCCGCCTCCGAGCTGGTCCGCGGCGACTTCGTCGTCGTCGTCGTCGGCGAGACGATCCCTGGCGACGGCACCGTGGTCGAGGGGATCGCCTCGGTCGACGAGTCGGCGATCACCGGCGAGTCGGCGCCCGTCATCCGCGAGGCGGGCGGCGACCGCTCGGCGGTCACCGGCGGCACCAAGGTCCTCTCCGACGGGATCGTCGTCGAAATCACCCAGGAGCCCGGCAAATCGTTCCTCGATCGGATGATCAACCTGGTCGAGGGCGCGGAACGGCGCAAGACGCCGAACGAGATCGCGCTCGGCATCCTGCTCGCGGCGATGACCCTGATCTTCATGTTCGTGATCGTCAGCCTGCGCCCGTTCGCGCTCTTCGCCGACACCGAACTCTCCGAGACGACGCTGATCGCGCTGCTGGTGGCCCTGATCCCGACCACGATCGGAGCGCTGCTCTCGGCGATCGGGATCGCCGGCATGGATCGGTTGGTCCGTCGCAACGTGCTGGCGCTGTCGGGCCGCGCGGTCGAGGCATCCGGGGATTGCGACGTCCTCCTGCTCGACAAGACCGGCACGATCACGCTCGGCAACCGCGAGGCGACCGAGTTCATCCCGATGCCGGGGGTGGGCGAGCAGGAGCTGGCCGAGGCGGCCCAGATGTCCTCGCTCGCCGACGAGACCCCCGAGGGACGATCGATCGTCGTCCTCGCGAAAGAAAAGTGGGGCATCCGCGAGCACGACTTCGACGGGACCGAACCGGCCTTCGTCCCGTTCAGCGCCGAAACGCGGATGAGCGGCGTCGACTTCGACGGCACGCAGCTGCGCAAGGGCGCCGGCGACGCGATCGCCGAGTGGATCGTCGCCGAGGGAGGGCACGCGCCGCCGGAGCTGCGCGCCGAGCTCGACCGCATCGGCCGCGAGGGCGGGACGCCGCTGGCGGTCGCGCGCGACGAGCGCGTGCTCGGCGTCGTCTACCTCAAAGACATCGTCAAGGAAGGCATGAAAGCGCGCTTCGACCAGCTCCGCGCGATGGGCATCCGGACGATCATGGTCACCGGCGACAACAAGCTGACGGCGGCGAAGATCGCCGAGGAGGCGGGAGTCGACGACTTCCTCGCCGAAGCCACGCCGGAGCGCAAGCTCGAACTGATCAAGGAGCAGCAGGCCGACGGGCGGCTGATCGCGATGACCGGCGACGGGACCAACGACGCCCCGGCGCTCGCCCAGGCCGACGTCGGCGTCGCCATGAACACCGGCACCCAGGCCGCCCGCGAGGCGGGCAACATGGTCGATCTCGACTCCAACCCGACGAAGCTGATCGAGATCGTCGAGGTCGGCAAGCAGCTGCTGATCACCCGCGGCGCCCTGACCACGTTCTCGATCGCCAACGACGTCGCCAAGTACTTCGCGATCCTGCCGGCGATGTTCGCCACGACCTGGGCCGCGAGCGGCGAAAACGGCCCGCTCCACTCGCTGAACGTGATGAACCTGGGGACGCCGGAGTCGGCGATCCTCTCGGCGGTCATCTTCAACGCCCTGATCATCCCCCTGCTGATCCCGCTCTCGCTGAAAGGGGTCAAGTACCGGGCGATCGGCGCCACCGCCCTGCTGCGCCGCAACCTCCTCATCTATGGCCTCGGCGGCCTGACCGTGCCCTTCATCGGGATCAAGCTGATCGACCTCGTGGTCCACAACCTGCTGGGGGCCTGAGATGCGTGTCCGTCGGCAGCCGGCGGTCGTCGATCCCCACCCCGCAGCCCGAACGCCGCGCCGCGCACCCGGGGACCTTCTCATCTCCCCCGCGCCGGTCTACCTTCGAGGCGTGGTGATGTCCTCGAAGATCGTCGCCGACGGCAGCGCGCCGCTCTACGCGCCGCGCCGGCGCGGCGGACTCCGCGAGCGCCTCACCGACGCGCTCGCCGCCCTGCGAGGGGCGCTCTGAGGGGCCACTACAAGATCTTCCTCGGGATGGCCGCGGGCGTCGGCAAGACCTACCGCATGCTGCAGGAGGGTCATGCCGAAGCGGCCGCCGGGCGGGATGTAGTGATCGGCTACCTGGAGCCGCACGAACGCCCCGAGACGAGCGCCCAGGCCCGCGGCCTCGAGGAGCTGGCGCGCCGTACGGTGGAGATCCGCGGCGGCACCGCGGTGAGCGAGATGGACCTGTCCGGCCTCCTGCGGCGGGCGCCCGAGCTGGCGCTGGTCGACGAGCTCGCCCATACCAACCCGCCCGGCCTCGAGCACGACAAGCGCTACGAGGACATCGCCGCGGTCCTGGCCGCCGGCATCGACGTCTTCTCCACCGTCAACGTCCAGCACCTGGAGTCGCTGAACGACCAGGTCGCGGAGCTGACCGGGGTCCGGGTGCGCGAGACGGTGCCGGACAAGATCCTGGGCAGCGCCGACGAGGTGGTGCTGATCGACCTCACCCCCGAGGCGCTGATCGCCCGCCTGCAGGCGGGCAAGATCTACCCGACCCAGAACATCGACGCGGCGCTCAACAACTTCTTCAAGATCGAGAACCTGGCGGCGCTGCGCGAGGTCAGCCTGCGCCAGGTGGCCGAGGACGTCGAGTCGAAGCGACTCGTCTACAACGAGGCCGAGTCGGTAGGTACCCGCGCCGAGGAACGGGTCTCCGACGACGCCGCCAAGGCGGTGAGGGAGCGGCTCCTGGCCCTGGTTCGGCCGCAGGCGAGCTCCCAACGGCTCGTGCGCCGGGCCTGGCGCTCGGCGCAGCGGCTCGGCACCGACCTCGACCTCCTCTGGGTGAAGCCGCCAAGCCTCCTGGTCGAGGGCGAGGTCGAGCGCCAGGTGACGGCACTGCGACGCCTGGCCTCGGTGCTCGGGGCGACGCTCCTGATCGAGGAGCACGACGACGTCGTCGCGGCCGCCGCCCGCGTCGCCCGCGAACGCGGCAGCACCTACATCATGGTCGGCGAGGCGCCGCCGGCGAAGGGCCTCGCGCGTCTGCGCGAGCCGCTTCCCCAGCGACTGATGCGCGCCGCCTCGCCCGGCGTCGACGTCCGCATCGTCGCCAACCGCGGGTTCCGCGACGGGGAGCGGTCGTGAGCCCGCTCGCCGAGATCGCCGCCGGCGCGCTCGGCATCCGCCTCGAGCACATCCTCATCGCCGTCGCCCTGGTGCTCGGCCTCCTCGGCGGCTTCCTCCTCGCCCGGACGCGCATCGGCCGCAAGGCGCCGGCCGAACCGGAAGCGGTGCACCGGATCCTGATGCCCTTCACCGGCACCGAGATCTCGCGCCGCGCGGTCGACGCGGCGCTGCGCCTCGCCCGCGCCGAGGGCGCCACGCTGATGCCCGCCTACCTCGCCGAGGTGCCGAAGAGCCTGCCGCTCGACTGCGCGATCCCGGTGGAGGCCAACCAGGCGATGGGGATGCTGGAGGCGATCGAACAGCGCGCCGGCACCAAAGGCGTCCCGGTCGACGCCCGGATCGAGCGCGGCCGCACCTACCGCCACGCCCTCGCCCGACTCCTGTCGGAGGAGGACTTCGACCGCGTCGTCGTCTCCGCCGGGGCCACCGGCACCCAGGGCCTCTCCGGCGAAGACCTCGTCTGGCTCCTGGAGCGCGCCCCCGCCGAGGTGATGATCCTCCGCCCGGGCCCCGAAGACCACCGCATGGTCGTCCCCGCCACGGCCGGGCACCGGAGCGGCAACGGCACCGGCGTGGCGGCCTGAGGGCGGGCGCCGTCCAATCGCGCTCGGAGATCTGTGCGCGTCCCGGGCGCCGGATCTCCCCGGACCACCTGCCCCCCACGTTGACGGGCCGAAAACATGCCCATAAGGCGTGTTTTTCGGCCCGTCAACCACCGGGGCGGCAGCTTGCGGGGCCCCGAGCCTCTCGGGCGCGGGATTCCGGCCCCCGAGCCGACCCGCTACTGGCCGCGCTTCTTCGGCAGGGTGCGGAAGACGACGTCCCAGAGCGGTGACGAGACGCCGTAGCCGTAGCGGTGGTCCTGGAAGTGGTGGCGCATGTGCGCCTCGCGGAGCTTCTTGCCGGCCTTCGACTTGGGGACGAAATGGTGGACGTAGTAGTGCGTGTAGTCGTAGGCGAGGTAGCCGATCATGAAGCCGCCGAAGGCGGGGTAGGCCGCGTTGCCGAGGACGGCGAGGAAGCCGAGGAAGAAGATCGCCGCGAGGGGGATCGAGACCGACGGCGGCATGACCAGGCGCAGCTTGTCGTTCGGGTGGTCGTGGTGGATGCCGTGGATGATGAAGTGCATCCGCCGGCCGAAGGCGTTGTCGGGCTCCCAGTGGAAGACGAGGCGGTGGAGCCAGTACTCGGTGAGAGTCCAGAAGGCGAGCCCGCCCAGGTTGATGAGGACCATCTGCCAGGCGTTCCAGCCCTTCGTCGCCCCGATGACCTCCGCCGCGACGATCACCGGGATGAAGACGATCGCCGGGATCGCCGGGTGGACGCGGGAGAAGAAGTTGAGGAGTTCGCTCTTGAAGAGCGGCGGCGACGCGGCCAGCCGCTGGGTGCGCTCGTGTGCCTCCATCGACGCGAATCTTAGCTAGCGACCCCTGGGGCGGCGTGGGCCAGCCTCGCCAGGACGCAGGGAACGAGACGAGGGGAGCGCACTCCAGTGCGTGACCCGAAGGCGAGCGACCGAGGACGCCGCGAGGCGCCCCCACGCCGCCCCCAGGCGCAAGACGCGGGGACAATGTGAAAGGCCGGTGACGCAGATGTAGCGATTTGCGGATTCGTGCCCGACGCGCCTGCGGCGAGGTTGCTTTCATGCCCGAGCCGATGCCGCGCAAGCCCAAAGCCCCCACCTGCGAGGACTGCTATTTCCACCGCAATCTCCTGTGCGCTCTGGAGCTCGGCGAGCCCTGCGCGACCTTCCGCCCCAACCGCCCCGAGGGCCTCGTCCCACCGCGTCAGCCGGTGCTCCTGATGCGGGCTCCTCGGTGGGCCTCCACCGGCCGGGCCGTCTCCGCCTGACCGCGCTTCGGTCCACCGAGTCGCTCCCCGGTGTCGGACCGGGCCGTGACGTGGGTAATGTGTCGGTCAGATGCCGCAGCGAGATCTCTTCGCCGATTTTGCGCGGATGCGCCGGGAGATGGACCAGCTGATGGGCGATCCATGGACCCGCACCCGTTACGTCAGCCGCCGCGCGTCCGGCTTCTCGCCGAACGTCGACGTCTATTACGTCGACGACCCGCAGCGTGCCGTCGTCAAAGTCGACCTCGCGGGCGTCGACCTCACCGAGATCGGGATCGAGGTCTCCGGCCGCCAGCTGGCGATCGTCGGCCGGCGCGCCCTGCAGGAGACCGAGGGCCGCGTCTACCAGCAGATCGAGATCCCGTCCGGCCCCTTCCGCCGCGTGGTCGAGCTGCAGGTCGAGGTCGACGGCAACCGCTCCGTCGCCAACTATGAAGACGGCCTCCTGACGGTCGAGCTGCCGCTGCGCGATCCGCAGGAAACCACTCACCGGGTCCCGATCGAGCGGCCGTGATGGAGGGCTCACCGACCCTCGAGGTCGTCGAAGCGCCGCTCGACGCGGAGGACGCGCTGCGCGAGGGCCCGCTGCCGCTCCCGGAGGCGCTGCCGGTCCTGCCGCTGCGCGACTCGGTCGCCTTCCCGGACACGATCACCCCGCTCGCGGTCGGCCAGCCGCGCTCGATCAAGCTCGTCGACGACGTCCTCGGCGGCAACCGCATGCTGGTCATGGTCGCCTCGCGCGACCCGGAGCTGGAGGAGCCGACCCCGGACGACCTCTACGGCGTCGGCGTCGTCGGCGTGGTCGAGCGGATGGTCAAAGTCCCGGACGGCTCGCTGCGGATCCTCGTCCAGGCGACCCAGCGCGTCCGCCTCGACGACTTCGTCACCGACCGCCCGTACCTGATCGCCCGCATCAGCGAGATGCCCGACCAGGTCGAGCGCAACGCCGAGCTCGAGGCGCTCAGCCGCAACGTCCAGCGCACCTTCTCGGAGATCGTCGAGCAGATCCCCTACCTGCCGGAGGAGCTCCAGCTCGCCGTCGCCAACATCGACGACCCGAGCTCGCTCGCCCACCTGATCGCCGGCGCGCTCCGGGTCGAGACCGCCGAGAAGCAGGAGCTGCTGGAAGAAATGGACGTCGCCAAACGGCTGCGCCACCTGTCACAGATCCTCGCCCGCGAGCTCGAGGTCGTCCAGCTCGGCAGCCAGATCCAGTCCCAGGTCCAGTCCGAAGTCGACAAAGGCCAGCGCGAGTTCTTCCTGCGCCAGCAGCTGAAAGCGATCCAGGACGAGCTCGGCGAAGGCGACGAGGCCGCCGCCGAAGTCAAAGAACTGCAGGAAAAGATCGAGGCCGCGAACCTCCCCGAGGAAGCGCGCAAAGCCGCCGACCGCGAGCTCGGGCGACTGGCGAAACTGCCGCCGGCGGCGGCCGAGCACGGGGTGATCCGCACCTATCTCGAGTGGCTGACCGAGCTGCCGTGGGACGTGGAGACCGAGGACAACCTCGACATGCGCCACGCGCGCCGGGTCCTGAACGCCGACCACTACGACCTCGAAGACGTCAAGGAGCGGATCCTCGAGTACCTGGCGGTGCGCAAGCTGAACCCGGAGAGCCCCGGCCCGATCCTCTGCTTCGTCGGCCCGCCCGGGGTGGGGAAGACGAGCCTCGGGCGTTCGATCGCGAAGGCGCTCGGGCGCAAGTTCGAGCGCATCTCGGTCGGCGGCGTCCGCGACGAGGCGGAGATCCGCGGCCACCGCCGCACCTACATCGGGGCGCTGCCGGGGACGATCATCCGGGCGCTCCGCGACGCCGGGTCGCGCAACCCCGTCTTCATGATCGACGAGATCGACAAGATGGGCGCCGACTTCCGCGGCGACCCCGCGAGCGCGATGCTCGAGGTGCTCGACCCGGCGCAGAACGACACCTTCCGCGATCATTACCTGGACCTCGCCTTCGACCTCTCCGACGTCGTCTTCATCGCCACCGCGAACGTCCTCGACACGATCCCGGGGCCGCTGCTCGACCGGATGGAGACGATCGAGCTTGCCGGCTACACGCTCGACGAGAAGCGCCACATCGCGCGCAGCTACCTGGTCGACCGCCAGATCGCCGCGAACGGGCTGAAACCGTCCCAGATCGAGTTTTCCGACGCGGCCCTCACCGCGATCATCGAGGAGTACACGCGCGAGGCCGGGGTGCGGAACCTGGAGCGCCTGATCGGCACGATCTGCCGCAAAGTCGCGCGCCAGGTCGCCGAAGGCAAAGCGAAAGGGAAGGTGCGCATCTCGGGCAAAAAAGCGCGCGAGATGCTCGGGCGGCGGCGCGTCTTCGCCGAAACCCGGCGGCGCACCAAAGACCCCGGCGTGGCCACCGGTCTGGCCTGGACGCCGGCGGGCGGCGACGTGCTCTTCATCGAGGCGACCGGGATGCCCGGCTCGGGCGGCCTGACGCTCACCGGGCAGCTCGGCGAGGTGATGAAAGAGTCGGCGCAGGCGGCGCTCTCCTACGTGCGCGGCCACCAGGCGCAGATCGCGCCGACGCTGACCGAGGACTGGTTCGCCGGCCACGACGTCCACATCCACGTGCCGGCGGGGGCCGTGCCGAAGGACGGGCCCTCGGCGGGGGTGGCGATGACGGTGGCGCTCGCCTCGTTGATCAGCGGGCGGCCGGTCCGCAACGACGTGGCGATGACCGGCGAGGTGACGCTGACCGGCAAGGTGCTGCCGATCGGCGGGTTGAAGGAGAAGTCGTTGGCGGCACAGCGGGCGGGGATCAAATGGGTGATCGTGCCCGAGCGCAACGAGGGAGACGCGAAAGAGATTCCGAGCAAAGAGCTCGGGAACCTCCAGTTCGTGTTCGTCGACGAGGTCTCGAAAGCGATCGACGTCGCCCTCTCTTGAGCGGGCGACGCTGATGGAGGCGGCAACCCTCCCGCGCGGCGGGCGCGGGACGGCCGGGCGCGCCCACCGTCGTTCGCCGGTCGAATGGGCGCGGCAGCGCTCGCGCGCGTTCTGGATCGTCGCCGGGCTGACCGTGCTCGCGGCGGCGCTGCGGTTCGCCACGCTCGGGGTGCAGAGCTACCACCACGACGAGATCGTCACCGCCAGCCGGGTCCTGCGCGACGGGTTCGGCCACGCGATGGACGCGGTCTGGTTCAGCGAGTCGACCCCGCCGGTCTACTACGCGCTCGCCTGGGCCTGGACGCAGCTGGTCGGCACCGGGGAATTCGGGCTGCGGACGGTGTCGGCGGTGGCCGGGGTGTTGACGGTCCCGGTCGCCTACGGGATCGGCGTGGAGCTGCGCGGGCGGCGGGCCGGCCTCTGGGCGGCGGCGCTGGTCGCGGTCAACCCGATGATGCTCTGGTACTCGCAGGAGGCGCGGGCCTACGCGCTGGTGACGCTCTTCGGGGCGCTCTCGGCGCTCTACTGGCTGCGGGCGGAACGGAGCGCGGCGCGGCGCGACTCAGGGCCTGTCCGCGAACCCCCGCGCACGCCTGGCGGCCCCGGACACACTTCGCCGGGCGGCGTCCTCGGGACGCCAAATGGCGCTGCCATTCGGCATTCCTGCGTCCTACCCCGGCTCGGTCCGGCCCGCGCCAGTCGCACACGCGGGTTCGCGGACAGGCCCTTGGTCTGGTGGGGGGTCTGGTCGGGTCTCGCGATCGGCACGCACTACTTCGTCGCCTTCCCGATCCTCGCCGAGGCGCTGATGCTGCTGCGCCGGCGCGGGCTGCGGGCGAGCTTGGCCGGGATGGCGGTCCTCGGCGGCTGCGCGATCGCGGTGGCGCCGGTGGCGATCCATCAGATGTCGCTCGGCCACGCCGACTGGATCGGCAACTTCTCCCTCGGCCATCGCCTGACGGAAACCGCGGCGACCTTCGTCACCGGTGAGACCGGCGACATCATCGCGCGGCCGGAGCGGCCGTGGCTCGCCTTCGTGCCGCTGGCGCTGAGCCTGGCGGCGCTGGCGCTGCTGCTGCGGCGCCGGGCGGGGCGGGAGCGGCGCGCCGCGGGCCGGCCGCTCCTCCTCGTCGCCGCCGGGATCGGCATCCCGGTGCTGCTGGCGCTGGTCGCGGCGTCGAAGGACTTCGTCCTGGCCCGCAACCTGATCCCGGCTCTGGTGCCGCTGCTGGCGGCGATCGGGATCGCGGTCAGCTCGCCCGCCTCGCGCCGGCTCGGCCCGGCGATCGGCGCGCTGCTGGTCGCCTACTCGCTCGGCTTCTGCATCCTGGCGAGCACCGACGAAGGGTTCCAGCGGCCGAACTGGAGCGCCGTCGCCGAAAGCATCGGCGAACCGCACGGGCCGCGGGCGACGGTCACCTGGACGCTCGGCGAGGCGCCGCTCCGTTACTACCTCTCGACCGGCGCGATCCAGGTGCGGGCGAAGGAAGGCTACGACTGGCTGGTCAAGGAAGTCGACTTCGTCTCCGACGGGGAGCGGCCGGCACCGCCGCGGCGGCTGCTCGGGCCGGGCTTCCGTCAGGTCGCCCGCGAAGACACCGGCCGCCTCTACATCCGCCGTTACCGCTTCCAGGAGCCCGGTCTGGCGCCGCTGCGGCTGCGCCGGCTGCGCGAGGCGAACCTCGATTTCCGCACCAACGGGGTCCTGCTCGATGGCGTCGGACCCGAGTGATCGGGTATATCCTCCCCGAATACTGCCCAGATCAGCGAGGGAGAAGGGATGTCCAAGACCAAGACGAGCCAGACGGCGGATCGCGCCGGCGACCTGTACGAAGCGGCGCGTGAAAACCCGTACGTGCGGCGCCTGATCGAGGACGAAGATCTGCGCGACAATCTCAAGGACGCGTTCAACTCCGCCAAGAAGGCCTACGGCCGCGCGACCGGCAACGGCAAGGGCACGGTGAAGGCCGTGACCTCCGACAAGAAGGTGCAGAAGGAAATGCGCCAGGCCGCGGAAGCGCTGCAGGAAGCGCGCGAGCGTCTGCAGAAGCCGCGCAAGAAGCGGCATCCGCTGCGCAGGATGATCATGCTCGCGATCGTCGGCGGCGTCGTCGCCCTGATCGTCAGCGAGGGTGCCCGCAAGGCGGTCCTCGACGCCCTCTTCGGTGCCGAAGAGGAGTTCGAGTACACCAGCACCACGAGCATCAACGGCTCGTAAGGCCTGAGGCGGAGGCGGCGAGAAACTGAGATGCCTGACTCCCCAACAGGGCACGCCCGGATGGCGCCCCCGGCACACTGCGCATCTCGGCGTCCTCGGGTTCGCCTTTGCCCACCGGCAAAGGCTTCACCCTGCGTCCTTGAGCTGCATGGCCGGGTGAGCCCCCGGTCGTACCCTCTTGGGGAGTCAGGCATCTAGTGGAGGCGGCGACCAAAGAGCGTCAGCTCAGCGGCGAGAAGGCGCAGCGCATCGTCGACGCGATGCGCGACAGCGTCGCCAGGCGTGGAGCGGCGGGCTCGACCTTCGAGCACGTCGCCCGCGAGGCCGGGGTCAGTCGCGGCCTCCTCCACTACTACTTCGGCACCAAGGAGCGCCTCCTCGTCGAGGTGGTGCGGCGCGACACCGAACTGCGCATCGCCCGCCTCGACGAGCTCCTCGCCGAGGCGAAGACTGCGGACGACGTCCTGAACGTCCTCGTCTCCAGCCTCACCGACATGATCGACAACGATCCCGGCTACTTCCTGCTCCTCTACGAGCTCTTCTCCGCCGGTCGCCGCAACCCCGACATCCAGCACGAGGTCGGCCAGCTCTTCGAGGCCACCAGGTCCCACGTCGCCAACGTCTTCCGCGCCAAGGAGGACGAGGGCATCCTCTCCCTCCGCTTCGACGCCGAGGCCGTCGTCGCCTACCTCCTCGCCGTCGCCGACGGCTTCGCCCTCCAGTCCCTCTCGGACCCGAGCCGAGACATCACCCCGGCGCTGAACGCGGGCGCCGCCAGCGCCAGGTATCTGCTCGTCAGCGATTGAGGCGGCGGTCGGGGGGTAGGGGCTCGGCGCGGCTCGGCGGCGGGCCGTCCACACCACCTCGCGGCGCCGGCGGCTGTCCTGGACGCCTCATGGGGGTCCTGGCAGGCTGTGACCCCCATGAGGCGCCCAGGACGTGAGGGGTGCGGGGGAGAGCTTGCGCAGGGACGTGACGAAGTCGGACTTACGTCGGAGTGATGCGCGGGAGAAGGC
>JBPYFM010000084.1:0-5645 GCA_051986435.1 Solirubrobacterales bacterium
CGGATGAGGTCGTCGCGATCGGCGCCGGCATCCAGGCGGGCGTGCTGGCCGGCGACGTCAAGGACGTGCTGCTGCTCGACGTCACCCCGCTGACCCTCGGCATCGAGACCAAAGGCGGCGTGATGACCAAGCTGATCGAGCGCAACACGACGATCCCGACCAAAAAGTCGGAGGTCTTCTCGACCGCCGACGACAACCAGCCCTCGGTGGAGATCCACGTCCTGCAGGGCGAGCGCGAGATGGCCTCGGGCAACAAGAGCCTGGGCAAATTCCAGCTCACCGGCATCCCGCCGGCGCCGCGCGGCATCCCGCAGATCGAGGTCACCTTCGACATCGACGCCAACGGGATCATCTCGGTGACGGCGAAAGACAAAGGCACCGGCAAAGAGCAGAAGATCGAGATCAAATCGGGCTCCGGGCTCTCCGACGAGGAAATCCAGCAGATGGTGAGCGACGCCGAGTCGCATGCAAAGGAGGATCGGGAGCAGCGCGAACTGGCCGAGGCGAGGAACGTCGCCGAGAACGCGGCCTACTCGGCCGAGAAAACGCTGGCGGACGCGGGCGACAAAATCGAGCCCGCGACCAAAGAGCAGGTCGAGGCGGCGATCAAAGACGTCCGCGCGACGCTCGACGGCGGCTCGCTGGACGAGGTGAAAGCCAAGACCGAGGCGCTGACCACGGCGATGACGACCGCCTCGCAGCAGATCTACGCCCAGGCGCAGTCCGAGGCCCAGGCCAACGGCGCGGCCGAGGACGGTGGCCAGTCGGCGAGCGTCGACGACGAGGAAGTCGTCGACGCCGAAGTGGTCGACGAGGAGAAATAAGTGAAGCAGCAACAGGACGACATGGACGCGGGCTTCCGGCCCGCGGGTCCTGTCCCCGAGGGTGCCTCTCCGGCGAGCCCGCCGGAGAGTCCACCCTCGGCGCCACCCGCGGGAGAGACCGATGGCGAGGCGGTCGAGCAAGACCTCGACGCTCTGCTGGCCGATGCCGAGGCGAAACGGGATGAGTATCTGGAACTCGCCCGGCGGGCGCAGGCCGACTTCGAGAACTACCGCAAGCGGATGGCGGCGGAGGTCCAGGCCGCGGCGCTGCGGGGCAAAGCCGAGGTCGTCCGCTCGTTCCTGCCGGTGGTCGAAAGCTTCGAACGCGCTCTCGACCACGCCGGGATCGACCCGGAGGTCGACGCGGCGGGCGAGGACCCGGTGAAGCAGGGCTGGGCGCTCACCTATCGCGACCTGACCGGGGCGCTGACCGGCGCCGGGGTCGAGGTCGTCGACCCGAAGGGCGAGAAGTTCGACCCGAACCAGCACGAGGCGCTCTCGACCGTCCAGGTGGAGGGCACCGAGGCCGGGGTCGTCGTGGAAGTGATGCAGAAGGGCTACCAGTTCGGCGGGCACCTGATCCGCCCGGCGCGGGTCGTGGTGGCCGCCTAAAGAGAGAAGACGAGAAGTGGCAGACGAGCTCTACAAGACCCTCGGCGTCAAGAAGGACGCGAGCGAGGACGAGATCAAGAAGGCGTACCGGAAGCTGGCGCGCAAATACCACCCTGATCGGAACCCCGGCGACAAAGAGGCCGAGGAGAAGTTCAAGGAGATCTCGGCCGCGCACGACGTCCTCTCCGACCCGGAGAAGCGCAAGGAGTACGACGCGGGTCCGTCCTTCGCCGGTTTCGGTGGGGGCGGTGGGAATCCGTTCGGCGGCGGCAACCCCTTCGGGGGCGGCGGCGCGCAGGCGGGGAGCTTCGGAGCCGACTTCGGCGACATCCTCTCGGGCATCTTCAACCGCGGCGGGGGCGGCCGGGCGCGCCCGCAGGCGGTCCGCGGCCGCGATCTTGAGACCGAAGTCGACCTCAGCTTCGACCAGGCGATCAACGGCACCCAGATCAGCGTCACCGTGCCGAAGCAGGAACGCTGCGAGACCTGCCACGGATCCGGGGCGGCGCCCGGCACCTCGCCGGTCACCTGCCCGCGCTGCGAAGGTCGCGGCATCGACCCGCAGAACCAGGGCTTCTTTTCGATCAGCCAGCCGTGCCCACAGTGCGGCGGCTCCGGCGAGATCATCGAGACGCCCTGCCCCACCTGCGGCGGCGCCGGCGTCACCCAGCAGAGCAAGCGCTACAAGGTGAACGTGCCCGCCGGGGTGAAGGACGGCACCCGGATCCGGCTCGCCGGCAAAGGCGAGGCGGGGCCGCGGGGCGGTCCGAACGGCGACCTCTACGTGACCACGCGGGTCGCGTCGTCCCCGGTCTTCCGCCGGCTCGACGACGGCAATCTCGAGGTGACCGTGCCGATCACGATCCCGGAGGCGGTCCGCGGGGGGACGATCGAGGTGCCGACGCTGGACGGGACGAAGAAGATCAAGGTCGCGCCCGGGACCAAGCACGGCGCGCTGCAGCGACTGCGAGGCGAGGGCGCCCCGAAGGGGAAGGGCAAGGGTCGAGGCGACATCCGTTACCGCCTCGAGATCGAGGTCCCCAAAGACTTGAACGAGGAGCAGCAGAAGGCTGTCGAGGAGTTGGCAAGCTCGCTGAACGGGCACGACCCGCGCGCCGAGCTGCTGCGGAAAGCGGGGGTCTGATGGCCACCTACCGACGCCACGAAGTGAAAGCGACGTTCGACGACGACCAGGGGGTCTTCATGATCTCGGTCGCCGCCGAACTCGCCGAGATGCACCCGCAGACGCTGCGGATGTACGAGACGCGCGGGCTGATCGCGCCGAAGCGCTCGCCCAAAAACACCCGCCTCTACAGCCGGCGCGACGTCGAACGCCTGCGCCGCATCCAGGAAATGACCGCGCAGGGGCTGAACCTGGTCGGTGTCGAGACCGTCCTGGCGCTGGAAGAGCAGGTGCAGAGACTGAAAGAGCGAGTGAGAGAACTGGAAGGAAGAGGAGAGGCTGATGCAGCCGGATAAGTTCACCCAGAAATCGCAGGAAGCGATCGCGGCGACGCTGGAGCTGGCGCGCAGCCACCGCAATCCCGAGGCGACCCCGGCGCATCTGTTGGTGTCGCTGCTCGAACAGACCGAGGGCCTGGTCGTGCCGATCTTGCAACGGGTCGGTGCCGATACCGCGACGATCGTCGCGCGCGCCAACGAGGCGGTGGCGGCGCTGCCGAAACTCGGCCGCGAGGGCGAGGAACCGCGCCTGTCGTCGTCGCTGGCCGCAACGCTGCGCATCGCCGAGCGCGAAATGGGGCGCGACGGCTCGAGCCTCATCTCGACCGACCATCTGCTGCGGGCGCTGACCGAGGATCCCAGCGTCGGCGACATCCTGCCGTCGAAGGACGAGCTGGACGCCGCCGTGGCGCAGGTCCGTCCCAACCCGGTGACCACGGACAACCCCGAGTCGACCGCCCAGGCGCTGGAGAAATTCGGCCGCGACCTGACCGCCGACGCGCGGTCGGGGCGGCTCGACCCGGTCATCGGGCGCGACGAGGAGATCCGCCGCGTGATCCAGGTGCTGTCGCGGCGGACGAAGAACAACCCGGTGCTGATCGGCGACCCCGGGGTCGGCAAGACGGCGATCGTCGAGGGGCTCGCCCAGCGGATCGTCGACGGCGACGTGCCGGAGAGCCTGCGCGACCGCCGCGTGATCGCCCTCGACATCGGCTCGCTGCTGGCGGGCTCGAAATACCGCGGCGAGTTCGAGGAGCGGCTGAAAGCGGTGCTGAACGAGGTGCAGGAGGCGGAGGGCCAGATCGTCCTCTTCCTCGACGAGCTTCACACCATCGTCGGGGCCGGCGCCGCCGAAGGCGCGGTCGACGCGGCGAACCTGCTGAAGCCGATGCTGGCGCGCGGCGAGCTGCGCGCGGTCGGCGCGACGACGCTCGACGAGTACCGCAAGCACATCGAGAAAGACGCGGCGCTGGAGCGGCGCTTCCAGCCGGTCTACGTCGGCGAGCCCGACATGCAGGACACGATCGCGATCCTGCGCGGGCTGAAGCCGCGCTACGAAGAGCACCACGGCGTGCGGATCGCCGACTCGGCCATCGTCGCCGCGGCGACGCTGTCGGAGCGCTACATCGCCGATCGCTTCCTCCCTGACAAGGCGATCGACCTGATCGACGAGGCGGCCTCGCGGCTGAAGATCGAGATCGACTCGGTGCCGACCGAGATCGACGAGGTCGCGCGGCGGATCCAACAGCTGCAGATCGAGGAAACGGCGCTCCGCAAAGAGACCGACGAGGCCTCGAAGGCGCGCCTCGAGGCGCTGCGGGAGGAGCTCTCGAACCTGCGCGAGCAGGAGACCGAGCTGCGCGCCCGCTGGCAGAACGAGAAAGAGCCGATCGAGGAGATGAAGGCGGCGAAGGCCGAACTCGCCGAAGCGCAGGTGGAAGTCGAGCAGGCGAACCGCGAGACGGACCTGCAGCGCGCCGCCGAACTCCAATACGGGCTGATCCCCGAACTGGAAGCGAAAGTCAAAGACGCCGAAGCGCGGCTCGCCGAGCTGCACGCGGGCGAGGGCGGCACGATGCTCGCCGACGAGGTGACCGACGAGGACGTCGCCGAGGTCGTCGCCAAATGGACCGGCATCCCGGTGTCCCGCCTGATGGAGGGCGAGGTCGAGAAGCTGATCCACATGGAGGAGCGCCTGCACGAACGGGTGATCGGCCAGCAGGAGGCGATCGAAGCGGTATCCAATGCCCTGCGGCGCTCGCGCGCCGGGCTCTCGGACCCGAGCCGCCCGATCGGCAGCTTCCTCTTCCTCGGCCCGACCGGGGTCGGCAAGACGGAGCTGGCGAAGGCGCTGGCCGAGTTCATGTTCGACACCGACCAGGCGATCGTCCGCCTCGACATGTCTGAGTACATGGAGAAGCACACGGTCTCGCGGCTGGTCGGCGCACCCCCGGGGTACGTCGGCTACGAGGAGGGCGGCCAGCTGACCGAGGCGGTGCGCCGGCGTCCCTACGCGGTCGTCCTGCTCGACGAGATCGAGAAGGCGCACCCGGACGTGTTCAACACGCTGCTGCAGATCATGGACGACGGCCGCCTCACCGATGGCCAGGGTCGGACGGTCAGCTTCACCAACACGGTGCTGATCATGACCTCGAACGTCGGCTCCGACCGGATCGTCGGCGACCAGGTCGACGAGGGGATCCGCGAGGCGATCGAAGAGGTGCTGGCGTCGACGTTCAAGCCGGAGTTCCTGAACCGCATCGACGACACGGTGATCTTCCACCGGCTGTCGAAGGAGGACATCGGCCGGATCGTCGATCTGCAGGTCCAGCAGCTGGTCGCTCGGGTCGCCGAGCGCGGCATCCAGGTCGAGCTGTCGGACGACGCTCGGACCCTGCTCGGCAACCTCGGCTACGACCCCGTCTATGGAGCGCGCCCGCTGAAGCGGGTGATCCAGAAGCAGCTGGTCGACAAGCTGGCGCTGAAGATCCTCGAGGGCGAGTTCCTCGAAGGCGACACGGTCCGCGTCGACGCCGCCGAGGGCGTGCTCGTCTTCGAGCGCGCAAGCTCCGAGGCCAAGGCCGCGGCTTAGCCGCGGCCGAGGGACGAGGAAAGGGACGGGAAAGGGACGGCCGAGGGACGCGGCCCTCTCGGCCACGGCCCGGGCAGGCTGTGGCCGTGGCCGAGAGGGCCGGGTCTTCGATGAGTGGAGGAAGGGACGCGGGGGCGTCACGGGAGAGCGACGGG
>JBPYFM010000085.1:0-6196 GCA_051986435.1 Solirubrobacterales bacterium
TGCGGGTGGACGACGACCTCGATCCGTTCGAAGGGGACGCCGAAGAGGTGGTGCGCCTCGATCACCTCGAAGCCCTTGTTCATCAGCGTCGCCGAGTCGACCGTGATCCGGCCGCCCATCTTCCAGGTGGGGTGCGCGAGCGCGTCGGCGACGCTGACGTCGCTGAGGTCCTCGCGGCCGCGGAACGGGCCGCCGGAGGCGGTGACGACGAGGCGATCGACGGTGCCCGGTGCCTCGGCGCCGATCAGCTGGTGGAGCGCGGAGTGCTCGGAGTCGACCGGCAGCAGGCGGGCCCCGGTGGCCTCGGCGAGCGCCATCACCAACTCGCCGCCGAGCACCAGGCTCTCCTTGTTGGCGAGGGCGACGTCGATCCCGGCGGTCAGGGCGACCACGGTCGAGGCGAGCCCGGCGGCGCCGACGATGCCGTTCAGCACGAGGTCGGGCTCCACCGCCGCGACCAGCTCCCGCACGCCCTCCTCGCCGGCCAGCACGCGCCCGTCCCAGGCCTCACCGGCCCGCGCGGCGGCGTCGCGATCGGCCAAGGCGATGACCTCCACCCCGTGCTCGCGCGCCTGCGCCACGGTCGTCTCCCAGCCCCGCCCGGCCGCCAGGCCGACGGCCCGCAGATCAGGGGAAGCCGAGATCACCTCGAGCGCCTGGGTCCCGATCGACCCCGTCGAGCCGAGTATCAGCACGTTCCGCATGTCCCCAAGAGGATACGGAGCGCACCTTCCGGCTCGTTAAACGCGCCTGCGCGACTCCAGCGGCGGCAGGCCTTCCTCCGCTCGCAACCTGTTGACGATCGTCCTCCTTCGCTCGACGGACTCGCTGAGCTCTGCGAGAAGTCGACGAATACGTTCCTTGCGCGCTTTGACCACCTCTGGGGGGTCGGGTCGCCTCCTACCGGCCATCGAGGACCTCCAATCGGGCTCGAGGTTGTCGACTTCGTCGGAAAGCTCCGTCAGTATGTCCCTGATCGCGAGCTCATCCTGCGAGAGGTCAGAAAGGCCCTGCGCTTTGATTCCGCCGCTCCCGATCTCGGTGAAGCCACGGTTGTGCATAGCCAGAACCAGTGCCAACGTAATGAGATAGAGGGCGCAGAAGACCGCTGCGCCGACCTCGACGCGGTACACCGCCACCGCCTGCAGGGCTACGCCTGGGATGTCGGCCGGAGGAGCGACGGTCACGGCAGGGGCGAGCCCGACACCGATCGCCACCGCGACCGTCGCCGCGAATCCCCACCTTGCCACCAACAGTTCGATCAGCCTCCGGCGCCTCATGGCGGCGACGGTACGGGGACGTCTTGGCTAGGTCAAGGAATGTGACAAGACTCAGTAGACGAGGGCGACGGCGAGGTAGTAGCCGACCACGACGGTGAAGAGGACGGCGTCGAGGCGGTCGAGGATGCCGCCGTGGGGGCCGAAGAGGGCGCCGGTGTCCTTTTTGCCGAGGTCACGCTTCAGCATCGACTCGAAGAGGTCGCCTACGGGGGCGATCGCGGCGATCGCAGCGCCCATGATCAGGGCGTCGGTCCCGGAGAGCCAGTTCTGGTACAGGCCTGCGAACCAGAAGCCCATCGTGCCGATGACGAAGCCGCCGACGAGGCCCTCGACGGTCTTGTTCGGTGACAGAGAGGGGGCGATTTTGTGACTGCCGAACATGCGGCCGGTGGCGTAGGCGGCGGTGTCGGTGACGAAGGTGCCGACCAGGACGTCGATCAGGAGGGCCGCGCCGTGGTCGGGCAGGTCGCGGAGGAAGACGGCGTGGGCGAGCGGGATCCCGATCCAGACGACGCCGAGCATCGTCACCCCCATCGAGACCGTGGACCCGTCGCGGTGGCGCGCGTCGGCGGCGAAGGCGAAGAGGACC
Organism: Solirubrobacterales bacterium; assembly: GCA_051986435.1. Lineage (GTDB taxonomy): Bacteria > Actinomycetota > Thermoleophilia > Solirubrobacterales > 70-9 > VAYN01. Next base: position 1,870 of record JBPYFM010000085.1, read on the forward strand.
GGGAAGGAGGCGGCGAAGACCAGCAGTACCGTGTAGGAGGTGCCGAAGTGGGCCGCGACGACCAGCGCCACGACCGCCGCGTAGGCCGGGAGGGCGAGCGGCCGCGTCGAGCTCGCCATCTCGAGGTACTCGCGCAGGCAGAGGACCCCGACGCCGATCATCGCCAGCGTGAAGACGATGCTGGGCGTGACGATGATCGCGATCGCGAAGACGATCGCCGGCACCGCGACGAGGATCCGCCGCGCCGTCTCACCCCCGCCGCGCCGCCGTTTCGGCTTGTCGGGCTCGCCCCCGCCACGCCGCCGTCCCAGTTTGTTCTGGCGACGGCCGCGTCCGCCGCGTCCCCCCCGCTCGCGCCGCCGCCGCGGCGCCTCCTCGACCGGCTCCGGCTCCTGCTCGGGAGTCGGCTCCTGGAACATCTCTTCTTCGAAGAAGTCGCTCATCAGCGGCCCCCGAAGCGCCGCTGGCGCTCCGTGAACTGGCCCAGGGCGCGCTCGAACGCCGCGCGATCGAAGTCCGGCCACAGCTCCTCCGCGAACACCAGCTCCGAGTAGGCGCACTGCCAGAGCAGGTAGTTGGAGATCCGCTGCTCCCCGCTGGTCCGGATCAGGAGGTCCGGGTCGTGCATGTCGGGCGCGTAGAGATGGCGACGGAAGTCCTCCTCGGTGCCCCCCTCGAACCGTCGCGCGGCGTCGATGATCTCTGCCCGCCCGCCGTAGTTGAAGGCGATGAAGAGGGTGATCCGCCCGTTCCCGGCCGTCTTCGCTTCCGCCCACTCCATCCGCTCGACCAGGTCCGGCGCGATCCCCTCGCGGCGCCCGATGAAGCGCATCCGCACCCCCTCGCTGTCGAGCTCCGGCGTCTCGCCGAGGATCCGCTCGCCCATCATCGACATCAGGCCGCTTACCTCGTCTTCGGAGCGCGACCAGTTCTCGGTCGAGAACGAGAACACGGTCAGCTCCTCGATCCCGAGCTCGACCGCGTCACGCAGCCGCGCCTTTACCACATCGGCGCCGGCCCGGTGGCCCTCGATCGTCGGCAGCCCGCGCCGCTGCGCCCAACGGCCGTTCCCGTCGGTGATGATCGCTACGTACTTGGCGGCGCCGCTCAAGGTCGTGCGCCGCCCCTCAGCGCCGTGACCGGCGCCGGGCGCCCGGTTCTGGCGCAGCAATCGGCGCGGCCGGCAAGGACGCAGACCCGAAGGCGTGGCAGCGCCACGTCGAGCGGTCGAGGACGCCGCCGGGCGCGGCGAGGGCAAGCCAGAGAGGGCGAACGGTGCCGGTCACGGCGCTAAACCTCGAGGATTTCGGCTTCCTTGCCCTTCAGCAGCGCGTCGATCTCGGCGATCGCCTCGTCGGTCTGCTTCTGCAGCGTGGTCTCGGCACGGCGCTCGTCGTCCTCGCCGACTTCGCCCTCGTTCTTCAGCTCGCGCAGGTCGCTCATCACGTCGCGCCGCACGTTGCGGATCGCGACCCGACCCTCCTCGGCGACCCCGTTCACGACCTTCACCATCTCGCGCCGCCGCTCCTGGGTCATTTCCGGGATCGCGAGGCGGATGACGTTGCCGTCGTTGGACGGGGTGAGACCGACGTCGGACTCCTGGATCGCCTTCTCGATCGCCCCGATCGCGCTTTTGTCGAACGGGGTCACGGTGAGGAGGCGGGCGTCGCTCGCGGCGACGTTCGAAAGCTGTTTCAAAGGCGTCTGCGCGCCGTAGTAGTCGACGGAGATCCGGTCCAGCAGGTGCGGGCTGGCGCGCCCGGTGCGCACGGTGGCGAGCTCTCCACGGCTCGACTCGACCGATTTGGCCATGCGCTCCTTGGCATCTGCAAGCAGTTCGTCGGTGATTGCCACGGTCGCTCCTCTCTAGGCGGAGGGGTCGCCCGACACCAACGTGCCGACCGTCTCGCCGCTGACGATCCTATCTATGTTCAGCTCGTCCGCCATGTTGAAGACGTAGATGGGAAGGTCGTTGTCCATGCAGAGGCTGAGGGCGGTCGAATCCATCACCTTCAGGCCCCGCTCGATCGCTTCCCGGTGCGTGATCCGGGGGATGAACTTGGCATCCGGGTTGGTCGCCGGGTCGGAGTCGTAGACGCCTTCCACCCCGTTCTTCGCCATCAGGATGGCCTCCGCGTGGATCTCCAACGCCCGCAGCGCGGCCGCCGTATCGGTGGTGAAGAACGGGTTGCCGGTGCCTGCGGCGAAGATCACGATCCGCCCCTTCTCCAGGTGGCGCATCGCGCGCCGCCGGATGTAGGGCTCGGCGACCTCCTTCACGTCGATCGCCGACATCACCCGGGTGTGCTGACCCATCCGCTCCAGCGCGTCCTGCAACGTCAGCGCGTTCAGCACCGTCGCCAGCATCCCCATGTAGTCACCGGTCGCCCGGTCCATGCCGGCGGCGGCGCCCTCGAGACCGCGATAGATGTTCCCCGCCCCGACCACGATCGCCACCTCCACCCCGCGCTCGCGCACGGCGGCGACCTGGGTGGCGATCCGGTCGACCTCGGTTCCGTCGGTGCCGTAGTCGAGGTGCCCCATCAGGGCCTCCCCGGAGAGCTTCAGCAGGATGCGACCGAACTTCTCAGCCATCGATTTCGGCTTCCGCCCGCCGGTCGCGATCCGCGTCGCTCAGGCGTCGCCGACCCGGAAGTAGCTGAACCGCGCGATGCGGATGTTCTCGCCGGTTTTCGCCGCCAGCTCCTGGCGCAACTCCTCGATCGTCTTCGAGTCGTGCTTCTCGGCGTTGACGTGCTGCTGGTCGAGCAGCGCGACCTCCGAGGCCCATTTGTTCAGCTGACCCTCGACGATTTTCTCGACGATGTTGTCCGGTTTGCCTTCTTCGCGCGCCTTCTCCTCGAAGACCCGCTTTTCGGCCTCGCGGGCCTCCGGGTCGATTTCGTCGGTGGAGACGTACTGCGGCGCGGTCGCGGCGATGTGCAGCGCCACCTGGTAGGCGAAGACCTGGAAGTCCTCGTTACGGGCGACGAAGTCGGTCTCGCACTGCACCTCGACCATCGCGCCGACTTTGTTGTTGGCGTGGATGTAGGAGGCGACGACCCCCTCTTCGGTGCCCTTGCCTTCGCGCTTGGCGGCGGAGGCCTGGCCCTTCACGCGCAGCAGCTCGATCGCCCGCTCGACGTCCCCGTCGGCCTCGACCAAGGCGGCTTTGCTGTCCATCATCGCGGCCCCGGTGCGGTCCCGGAGCGCTTTCACGTCGGCGGCGGTGATCGCAGCCATCACGAATCCCCTTTCTGGGTGTCAGTGTCGGTAGTGGCCTCGGCGGGAGCCTCCGGAGCGGCCGGAGCCTGCTCCTTCTCGGCGGCCGGCGCCGCGTCGGCTTTCGCTGCCTCCGCCTGCGCGGGCTCAGGCTGCGCAGGCGCGGGAGCAGCGGGCTCGGGCGCCTGCTCGGACGGCGCCGCCGGCTGCCCTCCCTCGGGCGCGCCCTGGGCCGGAGCGGCCTGCTGCGGCTCGGCTTTCGGGGCCTCGGGCGCCGCCGGCGCGGCTTTCGCGGCCTCCACGGCGGCTTTCTGCTGTTTCTCCGCCTCGGCTTTCGCGGCGGCCTGCTTGGCGACTTCTTCCTCGGCTTCTTTGGCCTGCTGCGCCTGGATGCGAGCTTTCTCTTCCTCCTCGCGTTTGCGCCGCTCCTCCTCCTCGCGTTTGCGGCGCTCCATCTCCTCGGCGATCCGTTTTTCCTCCTGCACCCGCCAGGCCGAGGAGCCCTCCTCGACCGCGCCGCCGATCGTGCCGATGATCAGCTGGCAGGAGCGGATCGCGTCGTCGTTCCCCGGAATCACGTAATCGACCGGGGTCGGGTCGCAGTTGGTGTCGACCAGGCCGATGATCGGGATCCGCAGGCGGGCGGCCTCGTGGACCGCGATTTCCTCGGTTTTCAGGTCGGTGACGAAGACCGCGTCGGGCAGCCGGTCCATGTCCCGGACGCCGCCCAGGTTGAACTCGAGCTTCGCGAGTTCGGCCTCCATGTTCATCCGCTCCTTAGTCGGCAGGAGGTCGAGTTTGCCCTCCTCTTTCCAACCGTTGAGCTCGTGGAGGCGGGCGATCCGGCCCGACATCGTCTGGAAGTTGGTCAGCAGACCGCCCAGCCAGCGTTTGTTGACGTACGGCATTTTGCAGCGTTCGGCCCATTCCTGGACCACGTCGGACGCCTGCTTCTTGGTGCCGACGAAGAGGATGGTGCCGCCCCCGGAGGCCAGCTCACCGGCGAAACGGCGGGCGTTCTCCAGCAGCGCCTCGGTCTGGAGGAGGTCGATGATGTGGATCCCGTCGAGCTCGCCGAAGATGAAACGGCGCATGTTCGGGTTCC
>JBPYFM010000086.1:0-7935 GCA_051986435.1 Solirubrobacterales bacterium
GTCCCCATGGCGTTCCTCCTGGGCCTGGATCTGCCCACGGCGCGAGTTGATGTCGCCGATGACCGTGCCGAGGAAGCTCTCGGGGGTCACGACCTCGACCGCGAACATCGGCTCGAGGAGCACTGGCTTGGCCATCCGCGCCGCCTCCTTGAACGCCTGGTTGCCGGCGATCTTGAACGCGAGCTCGGAGGAGTCGACGTCGTGGTACGCGCCGTCCTCGAGGGTCACCTTCACGTCGACCATCGGGTAGCCGGCGAGCACGCCGAACTCCATCGCCTCCTGGGCGCCCTGGTCGACCGAGGGGATGTACTCCTTCGGCACCCGGCCGCCGGTCACGTTGTTCACGAACTCGTAGCCGGCACCGGTCCCGGTCTCGGGGTCGATGTTCGGCTCGATGCTGATGAGCACCTTGGCGAACTGTCCCGAACCACCCGTCTGCTTCTTGTGGGTGTAGGAGTGCTTCTCGACCGCCTTGCGGATGGTCTCGCGGTAGGCGACCTGCGGCTTGCCGACGGTGGCCTCGACGCGGAACTCGCGCTTCATCCGGTCGACCAGGATCTCCAGGTGCAGCTCGCCCATGCCGGCGATGATCGTCTGACCGGTCTCCTCGTCCGCCTTGACGGTGAACGTCGGGTCCTCGTCGGACAGCCGCTGGATCGCGGTGCTGAGCTTCTCCTGGTCGCCCTTGGTCTTGGGCTCGATCGCGACCTCGATCACCGGGGCCGGGAACGTCATCGACTCGAGCACGACGGGGTTCTGCGGGTCGCAGAGCGTGTGCCCGGTCTTGGTGTCCTTCAGGCCCATGACGGCGACGATCTGGCCGGCGCCGACCGACGCGATCTCCTCACGCTTGTTCGCGTGCATCTGGTAGACCTTGCCGATCCGCTCCTTGCGGCCGTTGACCGAGTTGAGCACCTGCGCGCCGGCCTCGAGCTTGCCCGAGTAGACGCGCACGTAGATCAGCTTGCCGAGGTGCGGGTCGGTGGCGATCTTGTACGCCAGCCCAGAGAACGGCTCGTCGTCCGACGGCTGCCGGGTGATCTCCTTCTCCTCGTCGCCCTGCGCGTGACCGACGATCGCGTCGATGTCGAGGGGGGACGGGAGGTACTTCACGACCGCGTCGAGCAGCGGCTGCACGCCCTTGTTCTTGAACGCCGTGCCGCACAGGACCGGGTTGAGCTTGTCGGCCAGGGTCGCGCGACGGATCGCCGCCTCGAGCTCCTCGACGGTGAAGTCCTCGTCGCCCTCGAGGTAGCGCTCCATGATCTCGTCGTCGGCCTCGGCCAGGGTCTCGAGCAGCTTCTCGCGGTACTCGTCGGCCTGGGCCTGGAGCTCGGCGGGGATCTCCTCGACCGTGTAGTCCTCGCCGATGGTGGTCTCGCCGCGCCAGGTGAGCGCGCGCATGCCGACCAGGTCGACGACACCGAGGAAGTCGCCCTCGGCGCCGATCGGCAGCTGGATCGGCACGGCGTTGGCGCCGAGGCGGTCCTTCATCGTCTCGACCGCGTTGTAGAAGTCGGCGCCGGTGCGGTCCATCTTGTTGATGTAGGCGAAGCGCGGCACGTGGTACTTGTCGGCCTGGCGCCAGACGGTCTCCGACTGCGGCTCCACCCCGGCGACCGCGTCGAAGACGGCGACGGCGCCGTCGAGCACGCGGAGGCTGCGCTCGACCTCGACCGTGAAGTCGACGTGGCCGGGCGTGTCGATGATGTTGATCCGGTGGCCCTTCCACTCGCAGGCGGTCGCGGCGGAGGTGATCGTGATGCCGCGCTCCTGCTCCTGCTCCATCCAGTCCATGACCGCGGCGCCCTCGTGGACCTCGCCGATTTTGTGCGTACGGCCCGTGTAGTAGAGGATGCGCTCGGTCGTCGTCGTCTTGCCGGCGTCGATGTGCGCCATGATCCCGATGTTGCGGGTCTTCTCCAGTGGAAAGCTGCGTGCCATGGTTCCGTTCGGTGGGAGTTGAGGTCTTGGTCTCTTGTGAAGTCTTGGTCGTGCGGGTGGTGCGGGGTCGCTCAGGGTGAAACGGCGACGATCCGGCGCTGCTCGGGATCGGCGCAAAAAAAAGGCCCCAGGGGGCCCGGCGAAGCCAACGGCGAAAAAACAGCCTGAGCGACGCGCGATCATAGCAGCGCCTCGGCGCCGCGCCCAGACGAATTCTGACACACCGGCGAAGGCGGCCGGAAGCGGCCTCGCCGGGCGGCTGATGCGGGCGAGCCGACGGGTCGACGCGGCCGCCAACCGGGCGCTCGAGCGGGCCTATCCGCCATTGCGGCGCGCCTGGCGGTCGGCTGGGCCGGCGCTGCTCGCCGCGGCGGCGCTCGTCTGGCGCGGGCTGCGGCCCATCCTGCGCGCGCTCTTCCTCGCCCTGGCGGCGGTCGAGGCGGCGCTGCGGGCGCTCGGCCGCGGCGCGGCGCGGGCGGCGACCGCAGGGGCCGCGGTGCTGACGCCGCGGCGCGGGATCGGCCTCGCGATCGCCGCCGCGGGCGCGCTCCTCGTCGTCTCCCAGTTCCTCGCCTACCACGGGGTCCAGATCGGCGGGCCCAGCTACGCGGGCCTCCCCGACGTGGCGAAGCCGCCGACCGTCGACGTGCGGAGCGCCGGGAGCGCACATTCATATGCACTGGTCCCGGTCGGGGCGATCGTCGTCGCGCTCGGCCTGGCGATGGTGGCGCGCGGCGGCCGCGCGGCGCGCCGCGCCGCCCTCGGCGCGATCGTCGCTGGTGCCGCCTCCCTGGCGGTCATACTGCTCGTCGACCTCCCCCACGGCCTGGACGTCGGCGCGCAATCGGCGCGCTTCGCCGGCGCGACCGCGGTCCTCGAGAAGGGGTTCGCGGCAGAGCTCGCGGCCGCCGGAGGTGTGGTTTTGGGCGGAGTGCTCTACTATGCCCGGCCGTGCCTAATACGAATCAGCTTGTCAGGAAGGGCCGCAAGCGCCCGAAGAAGAAGACCACGACGCCGGGCCTCAAGTCGGGGCAGGGTCGCAAGAAGCGCGTAGCTGCCCCGCAGCGGCGCGGCGTCTGCACCCGTGTCGCGACGGTGACGCCGAAGAAGCCGAACTCCGCGCTGCGCAAGATCGCGCGTGTCCGGCTCACCAACGGGATGGAGGTCACGACCTACATCCCCGGCGAGGGCCACAACCTGCAGGAGCACTCCGTCGTCCTGATCCGCGGTGGTCGCGTCAAGGACCTGCCGGGCGTCCGTTACAAGGTCGTCCGGGGCACGCTCGACGCCGCCGGCGTCTCCGACCGCAAGCAGGCCCGCTCCCGCTACGGCGTGAAAGCCTCCTGATGCCGCGTCGTTCCGCAGCCACCGTACGGCCGATCGAACCGGACGCGCGCAACCGCAACCGGCTCGTCCAGCAGCTGATCAACAAGGTGATGGTCGACGGCAAGAAGAGCCTTGCCGAGCGGATCGTCTACGACAGCCTCGCGATCGTCGGCGAGCGCACCGGGGAGGACCCGGTGGAGACGCTCGAGGCGGCGATCAAACAGCTGACCCCGGTGCTCGAGGTCCGCTCCCGCCGCGTCGGCGGCGCGACCTACCAGGTGCCGGTCGAGGTGCCCGCGCGTCGCGCCCGCACCCTCGCCGTCCGCTGGCTCGTCCAGTACGCCCGCGCCCGGCGCGAGTACTCGATGGCCGAGCGGCTCGCCGGGGAGATCCTCGACGCCAACCAGCAGCAGGGCAGCGCCTGGAAGCGGAAGGACGACATCTACCGCATGGCGCAGGCGAACAAGGCCTTCGCCCACTACCGCTGGTAGCGCTCATCCGCTGCTGCTAGCTTCGCCCCGATGAGCCGACCGATCCTCGCGGTCGACGTCGACGGGGTCATCTCGCTGTTCGGCTTCGACTCTCCCCCACCGCCCGGCGAGGCGCGCTACCAGCTGGTCGACGGGATGCTCCACTGCATCTCGCTGCGGGCGGGGAAACGGCTCGAGCGGCTCGCCGAGCACTTCGACCTCGTCTGGGCGAGCGGCTGGGAGGAGAAAGCGAACTTCTACCTCCCCGCCGCGCTCGGCATCGCCGAGCTCCCCCACCTCACCTTCGACGGCGCCGCCCGCTTCGGCTCGGCGCACTGGAAGCTCGGGCCGCTCGACGAGTACGGCGCCGGGCGGCCGCTCGCCTGGGTCGACGACAACTTCGACGAGAGCTGTTATCGCTGGGCGCGGGAGCGCGACGAGCCCACCCTGCTGGTGCCGACCGATCCGGCGAAGGGCCTGCAAGAGGTGGAAACCGAAGCGCTGATCGCGTGGGGCAAGAGCCTCGCCGCCGACACCGACGACTGAGCGTCGAAACCTCCGAACGGGGTAACGGAGAACATGCCCGAAGCTTTAAAATCGGTGGCGTCGTGACGGGTTTCTGGCCGATCTTCTTTCTCGCCGTCGTGCTCAAGATCCCGGTCTTGGCCGGCATCTGGCTGGTCTGGTGGGCCGCCCGCCAAGAGGTCCCCCAGCCGGAGGAGTCCGACGACGGCGGCAGCAACAAACGGCGCAAGATGCCGCCGAAACTGCCGCGCGGCCCGCGCCGTGGACCCCACGGCGGTGGCGCGGCCCTGCCGCTGCCCGACTGCCCGCCCGGCGGCCGCACGCGGATCGTCAGGCCCGCGCCGAATCCCGCTTTCGCTCGCGCCGGATCTCGCGGAGATAGGGATAAAAGTCGACCTCGACGGTATGACGCTTAGAGGCGACGAAACGCCTCCGCTGCCTCTCTTCCTCCGCCTCGATCTCCTGGCGCATCTCCCCCGGCGCCGGTAGCGCCGCCCGTCCCGAAAGCAGGTCGGCGACCCATTCGACCTGCGCCTCGGCCAGCGGCATGATCGGCCCGAGCGGCTGGATGAAGCCGATGAAATAGAGGCCGGGGCGCTCGACCGAGACGACCCGCCGGTAGAGCGGCAGCCGGTTGTCGGGGGCCGAGAGGACCTCCGGGTGGAAGAACGGGAAGGTGATCTTGTAGCCCGTGCAGTAGACGACGAGGTCGACCTCCTCTTCGGTCCCGTCGACGAAGCGCACCCCGCGCCCGCCGGCGAAGCGGTCGATGTTCGGCTTCGGGGCGATGTCGCCGTGGCCGAGCCGCGGCAGAAACTCCGACGAAACGGTCGGGTGCGCCTCCAGCAGCCGGTGGTCGGGCTTCGGCAGCCCGTAGTCGGTCGGGTCGCCGACCGCGACCTTCAGCTGCCGCCCCATCACCGCCCGCATCACCGGGATAGGGGCCAGACCGGTGACCGAGTTGGCGATCTCGTCGATCGGCTTGCCGTTCAGGTACTTGGGCAGTACCCAGGCGCCGCGGCGGGTGGCAAGGAAGGTCTTCTCCCCGATCCGCGACGACTCGACCGCGATGTCGACCGCCGAGTTGCCGATCCCCAGCACCAGCACCCGCTTGCCCACCAGCACATCCGGCTCGCGATATTCGTGCGCGTGCATCTGCTCGCCCTCGAACTCCTCGGATCCTGGGAACGCCGGTTCCGGCCAGCGCGCGTCCCAGTGGTGCCCGTTGGCGACGAGCACACCGCCATAGCGATTCGTCTCTCGCCCGCCGAGCCCCTCGACGGTGACGTCCCACTCGCCCGCGCTCCCTTCGACCGGAGCGACGTCGAGGACCTCGGTGTTGAACCGGATCCGCTCCCGCAGCCGATACCGATCGACGACTTCGTCGAAGTACGCCGCCATCTGGAAGTGATCGGGATAGTCCGGATAATCCTGCGGCATCGGCAGCGATCTGAAAGCCATCACCCGCCGCGACGTGTTGATGTGCAGCGACCGATAAGCCGACGACATCCCGTTGTCGTTTTCGTACCGCCAGTTCCCCCCGGCCTGCGACCCCTTCTCGAAGCAGTCGTAGTCGATCCCCCGCGCCTGCAGCACCTGCGCCGCCGCAATCCCCGAGCTCCCCGCGCCGATGATGCACGCCTTCATGGCGGCAACCTACCCGAACCTTGGCCGGCCAGCCAGTCGCCGGGTCCGTGGGGAGTGGAGGAACCGGGACGGAAGCGTCACCGATCCCAGGCAATGTCACGAAGAGCGTGAGACCTTGCTGTGGCGCGAAAGTCGCCCTATACGCGACTAAGGCGCCACAGGCATCCCGTCGCGGCCGTCCCGCGGGGCTGATGCCGTGAGAGTCGGTGACGGAAGCGTGGAGTTCGTGACGACCCCCGCCGCCTCTCCCACGAGCCTCTCCCGTCCTGCGCGCCCCCGCCGCGAGCGGCTGTAGACACCCCCGGCCCCGGCGACGTTGATGGGCCGAAAACCCACGATATACGTGGGTTTTCGGCCCATCAACGTCGTCCCTGAACGTCGAAGGGCCCCTGGCGGGGCCCTTCGGCTTACGGCTTGTCGGCGACGGCTATTTTTTCGCGTCGTCGCCGGAGGTCGACTCGATCTCCTGGGCGAGCTCCTCGAGCTCCTCCGCGACGGAGAGGCCGAAGCCCTCGACCGGGGCGTCGACGCCGTCGACGCCGAGTTCGGCCGCGAGGTCGTCGTCCTCGAGCAGGTCCTCGTCGGTCGGCGGCTCGATCGCCACGGCCGGTTCGATCGCCACCGTGCGGTAGTGCTTGAGGCCGGTCGCAGCCGGGATCAGCTTGCCGATGATGACGTTCTCCTTCAGGCCGACCAGGCGGTCGCGTTTGCCCTCCAGGGCGGCGTCGGTGAGGACCTTGGTGGTCTCCTGGAAGGAGGCCGCCGAGAGGAACGATTCGGTCGCCAGCGAGGCCTTGGTGATCCCGAGGATCACTTCCTCGGCTTTGGCCGGCGTGCCGCCCTCTTCTTTGGTCTTCTTGTTGAGCCGTTTGAGGGAGCCGCGATCCTCCAGCTGACCCGGAAGGAGGCTGGTCGAGCCCTTGGTCTCGATCCGCACCTTCTTCAGCATCTGCCGGGCGATCAGCTCGATGTGCTTGTCGTTGATGTCCACGCCCTGGGCGCCGTAGACCTTCTGCACCTCGTCGACCAGGTAGAGCTCGACGGCGGTGCGGCCACGGATCGCCAGCAGGTCGGCCGGGTAGAGGGAGCCCTCGTTCAACTGCTGCCCGACCTCGACTTTGTCGCCGTCGGCGACGTGGAGGCGGGTGCGCAGCGGGAACGTGTAGCTCTGCTCTTCGCCGCTCGACTCGGTGACGATGACTTTCAGGGCTTTGTCGGTTTCTTCGATCGAGACTTTGCCCGCGGCCTCGGCCATCTGGGCAAGGCCCTTCGGTTTACGCGCCTCGAAGAGCTCGACGATCCGCGGCAGACCCTGCGTGATGTCCTGCCCGGCGACACCGCCGGTGTGGAACGTCCGCATGGTCAGCTGGGTGCCGGGCTCGCCGATCGACTGCGCGGCGATGATGCCGACCGCGTCGCCGATGTCGACCATGTCCCCGGTCGCAGGCGAGATGCCGTAGCAGGCGCGGCACACGCCGGTCTCGGCCTCGCACTTGAGCGCCGAGCGCACCGGGATCTTGGCCTCCTCGTCGTCGCCGAAGGCCTCGGCGATCTCCTCGACGTCCGCCTGCGTGATCAGCTGGTTGCGCTTCAGCAGCTCACGACCGCGTTTGGTCTCGAGCTTCTTCGCCGCCAGCCGGCCGAACAGGTTGTCGTTGAGGGAGCCGTCCTCCTTGCGGAGGTCCATCTCGATGTGGTCTTTGGTCTTACAGTCCTCCTCGCGCACGATGACGTCCTGGGCGACGTCGACGAGACGGCGGGTGAGGTAGCCGGAGTCGGCCGTCCGCAGCGCCGTGTCGGCGAGGCCCTTTCGGGCACCGTGGGTGGAGATGAAGTACTCGAGGACCGAGAGCCCCTCCATGAAGTTGGCTTTGATCGGCCGCTCGATGATCTCCCCTTTCGGGTTGGCCATCAGACCGCGCATCCCGGCCAGCTGACGGATCTGTTTGAACGATCCGCGCGCTCCCGAGTCGGCCATCATGAAGATGGGGTTCAGCTCGTCGAGGTTGTCCTCCATCGCCTG
>JBPYFM010000087.1:0-42319 GCA_051986435.1 Solirubrobacterales bacterium
CGCTCCATACGCGAGTAAGGCGCCACAGGCGCCCGTGGAGCCTTACCGTCCCAATGAGGCGGTAAAGCTCCACAGGCTCGCCGTGGCGGCCGTCGCGGGGGACCGATCCTCGAGAGACCTTGACGAGTCCCCGTAGTTCGTGACGGACCCGTGGACTTCGTGACGAACCCTCGCCGCCTCTCCCACGAAGGCCTCACGTCCTGGGCGCCTCATGGGGGTCACAGCCTGCCAGGACCCCCATGAGGCGCCCAGGACACCCTGCGGACGGCCGCCCAGGCTGCGCAACTACCGCCCGCTGAACCGCTCGCGCCACTCGGCGCCGTCGAAGTCGGCGGGCTCGGTCTCGTCGAGGAAGCGCTGTAGGACGGCCGCGAAATGGCCCGGGCTCTCCAGTTGGGGGATGTGGCCGGCGTCGGGGAAGACCTCGAGGCGGCTGCCGGGCAGCTGCGCGTGGGCGGCGCGGCCGTGGGCGACGGGGATGATCGGGTCGCGCTCGCCCCAGACGATCAGCATCGGCAGGGACTCGGCCAGGTAGAGGCGATCGAGGGCCGCGACGCGCTGGCCGTCGGTGCCGACCACCGCGTGGAGGGTCGAGAGGAAGGCCTTGCGCCGGTCTGCGTCGGCCAGTGAGGCGTAGGCACGGCCGACCTCCGCGAGGTCGACGTTCGGGCGCAGCCCGACCTTGCGGAGTGCCCCGGAGAGCCAGCTTCCCACGGCCGAGCCGGGCGCGGCGGTGGCGCGGATGAAGAGGTCGGCGCCGGGGAGCGCCGCGGCGCGGAGGATCGCCCCGACCTCTGGCCCGAGGCCACCGCTCGATACCAGCACCAGCCGTTCGACCATCTCCGGGAACTGATACGCGAACTGGAGGGCGACGCCGCCGCCGAGGCTGTGGCCGACCAGCGTCGCGCGCTCGTGGCCGAGCGCGATCATCAGGTCCCGCAGCCCGCTCGCCAGGCTGCCGAGGCTGTAGTCGCCGCCGCCCGGCTCGGAGTCGCCGTGGCCGGGGAAATCCGGCGCGACCACCGTGTTGTGGAGCGCGAGCGGCTCGATCACCGGGTCCCAGTTGCGCGCCGTCCCCGCCATGCCGTGGACCAGCAGCAACAACGGCCCGTCCCCCGCCTCCAGGTAGCTGACCGAGCGGCCGTGGACGGAGACTGTCTGAACGGTCGAGAAGCTTGCATCGTTTGATGGCACGGTCAAGGAATACCCCACCCCGCGGCGGAGGGAACACCACGTCATGCGTTTTCAATACTGTCGCCGCCAATGAAGCGCCCTTCGCTCAAGCGCTCCTCGGTGCCCGCCGACGAACGAATCCCCCGTGGCGCGATCGTCGTCGTCGCGATCGGCCTGCTCGCGACGCTGGCGGCGGCGCTGCTGACCACCGGCAAGGGCAGCGGCGAAGCGGCCCACCTCGAATTCGTCCAGCAGCACAAGGTCGCCGACTCCAAGGCGGTCCCCGTCCCCGGCAGCGAAAGCTTCCAAATGCAACTGGTCGAAAACCGGATCGAGTCGACCGGGACCAACGTCGCCGAATACGCCTTGTTCCGGGTCGTCTCCGTGCTGAAGATCGACGAAGGCGCGCCGCTCGAAGGCGGCAAGGCGATCTGCTCGATCCACGCGCCTAGGTCCGGGACCCTGATCGCCCAGAGCGGCCTCGGCCTTCGTGCCCTCTACCCGCGCTCCAACGAATCCGGGATCTACGGGCAGGAAATGTCGGAAACGGTCCTGATCCAGTTCGCGTCGCACGGCTACGAACTCGCGGTGCTCGAAGTGGGTGATCTGAAACAGCCCCGCTGGACCTCGATCCAGGGCGTCAAGCTCGAATGGCCGGAATACCAGGAAGGCACCGAGCACCTCGAATATATCCTGCCCGAAGGCAAGGCCAAGGCGACCGTAGAACTGCCCTTCTTCAGCATCTGGAAGAGCACGAAGCCGCCGGCGGCGCAGATCGCCTGTGATCTCAAGACTCCGGCCGGCAAGGCCACGGTGAGGACCGAAGGCTCGCTGCCGAAGTCCCCGCCGATCGACGAAGAAGCCGAAGAAGAAGCGCAGGAAGAACGGGAAGAAGCCGAAGGGGAAAAAGAAGGCGAATAGCCCCCCGCCCAGCGGCGCGCCTCAGGACGCGGGCGCGACCAGCAGCTCCGGCCCTTCGGCCATTCCTTTCCCCACCTTGTTGAGCGCCGGGTTGGCGGGGGCGCCTTCCATCCGCGCCGGGTCGAGCGGGCCGCACATCGCGATCGCCTCCTCGGTCGTGAGGCGCGGGTCGAGCCAGGCGGCCTCCGCCTCGGGGCTCGGCAGGATCGCCGGCATCCGGTCGTGGACAGGTTTGACCACCGCATTCGGCGTCGTCGTGATCAGCGTCGCGCTGTACAGGAAGCCGTCCGGGTCGACGCCGCGCTCCTCGGGGTCGTCCCACTCCTTGCGCGTGCAGAGGCCGGCGAAGGCGAACGGCTCACCACCGTCGACGGTGAAGCGCCAGGGCTGGCGCGGCTGCTTCGGATCCTCCGCCTTCATCCACTCGTAGAAGCCGTCGGCGACGATCAGGCAGCGGTGGCGGAACTTGCCGACCAGCGGCCCGTAGGCGCGGCTTTTCGTCAGGTTCTCTTTTTTCGCGTTGATCATCCGGTAGCCGACTTTCAGGTCCTTCGACCAGACCGGGATCAGGCCCCAGCGCATGAGGCGCGCCTCGCGCTCACCCCGCGCGGCCTCGGCTTCCTCGGGGGAGGAGCGGACGACGAGGATCTCCTGGGTCGGCGCGACGTTATAGCGGCCCATGCCGGGCGGCGATTTCTCCTTCGCCTCGGCCCCGTCGGCGCCGTTCGAACCGTCCTTGACCGACTCCTTGGCGGCCGGGACCGCTTCATGCCCGCCCTGTTCGAGCGCTTTCTCCAGTTCGACCTGGAAGCGGTCGGCGATCTTCTTCGTGTCCTTGGTGGTGACGGTGAAGCGCCCGCACATCAGGGACGCACCTCCTCATGTTCGCGGTACCACTCCACGGTACGACCTAGTCCGCTCCGCAGATCGACCGCGGGCGCCCAGCCGGTCAGCTCGCGCAGCTTGGTCGAGTCGAGGTACTGGTCGAGGATCTCCCCGGGCGGCAGCCCGGGACCGTACTCCGGCTCCACCTCTCCCCCGCCGACCTCGGCGGTCAGGTCGACGACCTCGCGGACCGAGTAGGGACGATCGCCGCCCGCGTTGAAGGCCTCGCCCGCGGCGCCCCCGCCGTCGAGTGCGCCGGCGATCGCGAGGTACGCCGAGACCGCGTCGTCGACGTGGAGGAAATCGCGCCGCGGCGCGCCGTCAGAGCGGATCCGCGGCGCCCGCCCGTCGGCGACCGCGATCGCCGTCTCCGGCACCAGCCGGGTGAAGTTGAGGTCGCCGCCGCCGTAGACGTTGGCGAAGCGGCTGACCGCCAGAGGCAGCCCCCACTCCCGCGCCAGCCCGCGTGCCATCACGTCGGCGGCCGCCTTCGAGGAGTCGTAGGGATGGTCGGCGCGAAGCGGGAAGTCCTCGCGGTATGGCAGCTCCGGCGCCGTGCCGTAGGCCTTGTCGGAGGAGGCGAAGACGACCCTTCCCACGTCGGCGTCGCGGCATGCCATGAAGACATTCCAGGACCCGCGCACATTGACGTCGACGGTCTCGTGCGGGGAGCGGCGGGCGACGCCGACAATCGTCTGCGCGGCAAGGTGGAAGACGGAGTCGCAGCCGGCGACGGCGCCGGCGACGCTCTCGGCGTCCAGCAGGTCCGCCTCGACGAGCTCGACCTCCCCGCGCACCCCGAGTAGGTCGAGCCCCGAGGCGCGCGGCCCGCCGAGGTCGGTCTGACGCGGCCCGGGCCGGTCGAGGACGCGCACCGCGCTCCCGGCCGCGAGTAGCCCGGCGGCGAGATGCGAGCCGACGAACCCGTGCCCGCCGGTGACGAGCGCCCGCCCGCTACCCACGAGCCCCCGCGTCCACACGGTGTTGATGGGCCGAAAAGTGCGCCATATCGTGGTTTTTCGGCCCGTCAACATTCCAGGTTGGCCAGGGGGGTTTGCCGGCGCGCCAGAGGTCGTCGAGGGTGACGGCGTCCTTGTAGGTGTCCATGCAGTCCCAGAAGCCCTCGTGGCGGTGGGCGCGGAGCTGGCCGGCGGCGGCGAGGCGCTCGAGCGGCTCGCGCTCCAGCACCGAGTCGGGGGCGATGTGGTCGAGCGCCTCCGGCTCGAAGCAGAAGAAGCCGCCGTTGATCCAGTGCTCGGAGCGCGGCTTCTCGACGAAGCCGGCGACGCGGTCGCCGTCGAGGTCCGCCACCCCCCACTGCAGGTTCGGGCGCACCACCGTCACCGTCGCCGCGAGTCCCGCCCTGCGGTGCCCGTCGAGGAGCGCCCCCAGGTCGACGTCGGCCACCCCGTCGGCGTAGGTCGCGCAGAAGGTCCCGCCGGCGAGGCGCTCGTCGAGCGCCGCGATCCGCCCGCCCGTCGGCGTGTCGAGCCCGGTGTCGACGCACTCGACCGTGACCCCATCGGGCCACCGCTCCGCCGCCGCGAAGCGCTCCACCTGCTCGCCGAGGTACCCGGTCGCCAGTAGGAACCGGTCGAAGCCCTGGGCTGCGTAGATGCCGATCACGTGCCAGACGATCGGCCGCCCGCCGATCTCGACCAGCGGCTTCGGCACCGTCTCGGTGCGCTCGCGCAGCCGCGTGCCGCGGCCCCCGCACAAGATCACTACGGGCGGCATCGCCGCCCGTCGAGTTATGCCGCCCATAGGCGGCACAATCGCACGATCGCTTCAGCCGCCGGCGACTGCCGGCAAAATCGTCACCTCGTCGCCCTCGTTGATCGCCGTCTCCAGCCCCTGCTGGAAGCGGATGTCCTCGCCGGAGACGTAGACGTTGACGAAGCGACGCAGGGTCCCGTCCTGGGTGATCCGCTCGCGCAGGTCGCCGTAGGCGGCGAAGACCGCGTCCAGGCACTCGCCGACGTTCGACCCTTCGACCTCGACCTCGGCTTGACCGCCGGTGGCGACGCGGAGCTGGGTCGGGATCTTGACGGTGACGCTCATCTACGCGGTGACCTCCTCGGCGGCGAACTCGGAATCGAAGCTGTCGAGATTCGGATCGATCTCGTACATGGAGAAGCTATCGCGGGTGGCGTCGAGCGTCTTCAGACCCTCGCCGGTGATGTAGGCGACGACCTTCTCGCCCGCCGCGAACTCGCCCCGTTCGGCCAGCTTGCGCAGCACGCTGATGGTCACCCCGCCCGCGGTCTCGGTAAAGATCCCGGTGCCTTCGGCCAGCAGCTTGATCCCTTCGCGGATGTCCTCGTCGGAGACCGAGGCGATGTCGCCGCCGGTCTTGCGAGCGTGCTCGATCGCGTAGGGGCCGTCGGCGGGGTCGCCGATCGCGAGGCTCTTGGCGATCGTGTCGGGGCGCTGCGGCTTGCAGACGTCGTGGCCCGCGGCGAACGCCTCCGCGACCGGGCTGCAGCCGTCGGCCTGGGCGCCGTGGAAGGCGGGCTGCTCGCCCTCGACCAGGCCGAGGTCGATCCATTCCTGGAAGCCGCGGCCCAGCTTCGTGAAGAGCGAGCCGGAGCCGATCGGCGCGACCACCCGGTCGGGCAGTTCCCAGCCGAGCTGCTCGACCGTCTCGAAGGCGAGCGTCTTCGAGCCCTCGGCGTAGTAGGGGCGCAGGTTGACGTTGACGAACGCCCACGGGCGGTCCTCGGCGAGCTGAGTGCAGAGCCGGTTGACGGCGTCGTAGTTGCCGCGCACGCCGATCAGGTTGGTGCCGTAGACGCCGCTGGCGAGCAGCTTCTGCTCCTCCAGGTCGGCGGGGACGAGCACGTAGGACTCGAGCCCCTCGGCGGCGGCGCGGGCGGCGACCGCGTTGGCGAGGTTGCCGGTGGAGGCGCAGGCGATCGTCTCGAAGCCGAGCTCCTTCGCCTTCGCGACGGCGACCGCGACGACCCGGTCCTTGAACGAGTGGGTCGGGTTGGCGGCGTCGTTCTTGATGTAGATCTCGGCTTCGGTGCCGAGCAGCTCGGCGAGTCGGTCGGCGCGCACCAGCGGCGTCAGGCCCGGCTCCAGCGGGTCGCCGCCGGGCTGCCCCGCCGTCGGGAGGAAGTCGCTGTAGCGCCAGATCCCGTGCGATCCGGCCTGGATCCGCCGCTTCGCCTCCGCCGCGTCCAGCCCCGAGTGGTCGTAGGCGACCTCCAGCGGGCCGAAGCAGTTCTCGCAGAAATAGGCGGCGGTCTCCTCGTACTTCGTGCCGCACTCCTTGCACTTCAAACCTTCGACTGACATCCGATCACGTCCCTTATGTGAAAAAGACTTCGCCACGTGGGGCGAAGTCCGATCGGACATCCCCCACATCTGTCAGATCACTGCGATCTGCTGGAGTTGGCACCTGTTTCGAACCGCTAGGTCCGAAGTGGTTGCCGGGGCTTCACTGGGCCAGTCCCTCCACCCCTCTAGATGTGGCGCTTATGTGTGGGCGAAGCCTACCATGAACCGATTGACGTTTCCGATGCCTCGTGGACGGCTAACCTACGCCTGTGATCGCGATTCTCCCCCACGACGAGACGGGCGCGGCCGATGCCGAACCTCCCGAAACCACGCCTGCGGCGCAATCGCCGCGGCGAGCTCGTCGCGCCGGTCGAGACCGCTGAGCCCCAGGCCCCACGCGTCGAGCAGATCGAGTGGGGCGGCCTCCGCTGGGTGAACATCGAGCACCCGGGGGCGCTGGAGCGCGCCTGGCTGGAGGAGCACTTCGACTTCCACGCTCTCGACCTCGAGGACGTCCTCTCGCGCAACCAGCGTCCGAAGATCGACAACTATGACGAGTACCTGTTCAGCATCCTGAACCTGCCGGTCTTCGACCGCGCCGCCAAGCGACTGGGGGCGGGCGAGCTCGACCTCTTCGTCGGCCCAGACTTCCTGGTCACCATCCCGAACCAGCCGCTGCAGCCGGTCGAGTACCTCTTCGAGCGCTGCCGCGGCAAAGAGGAGCTCCGCGAGCAGCTCTTCTCGCGCGGCTCCGGCTACCTCCTCTACCGCCTGGTCGACGACTGCTTCGACTACTGCTTCCCGATGCTGCGCAAGATCGGCAACAAGCTGGACGCGCTCGAGGACGACATCTTCGAGGGCCGCTCCGAGGACATCGTCCGCGACATCTCCAACGCCAAGCAGGAGATCATCAACTTCCGCAAGGTCATCCGGCCGCAGCGGCCGGTCTTGCGCGACCTGGAGAAAGTCAAATCGCGCTACCTCTCCCCCGATTTCGACCTCGAGATCTACTTCGACGACATCGTCGACTCGCACGAGCGGATCTGGGACATGCTGGAGAACTACAAGGAGGTGATCGAGGCGCTCGAGGAGACCAACGAGTCGGTGATCTCGCACCGCCTCAACGACATCCTCCGCGTGCTGACCTCGATCAGCGTCGTGATCCTGCCGCTGACCCTGATCGCGAGCATCTGGGGGATGAACGTGAAGGTGCCCGGACAGGACAACCTTGCCGACTTCTTCGTCGTCGTCGGGGTGATGTTCCTGATCCTGATCGGGATGGTCTTCTGGTTCAGGCGACGCGGCTGGCTGTAGGCGCCGCGTCCGGGCGCGGCTTCGCATAGGCTCACCGTCCGTGGCAAATTTTCGGATCTGGGCGCCTTGGCGCCTCGCCTACGTGTCAGACGCGGCCAAGGACATCGAGGAGGAGTGCATCTTCTGCGCGAAGCCCGCGCAGGATGACGACGAGGGCAACCTGATCGTCCACCGCGGCGAGCGCGCCTTCGTGATCCTGAACCTCTATCCGTACACGAACGGGCACCTGATGGTGGCGCCTTACGAGCACGTCGGCGCGATCCAGGACATCCCGGTGGAGACGACCGCGGAGATGATGGCGCTCGCCCAGACCGCGATCCGCCGGCTCGACGACGTCTACTCGCCGCACGGCTACAACGTCGGCTTCAACCAGGGGCGGATCGCCGGCGCCGGGGTCGATCACCACATCCACATGCACGTGGTGCCGCGCTGGTCCGGGGACAACAACTTCATGCCGGTGATCGCCGACACGAAAGTGATGCCGCAGACGATCGAGCAGAGCTACGCGGTGTTGAAGGGAGCGTCATGGAGCTGAACCTGGGGATCTTCAAGGCCTACGACATCCGCGGCATCTACGGCGAGGAGATGGACGAGGGCACCGCGCACGACATCGGGCGCGCCTTCGTGCGCGTCCTGTCGCGCCTTCGTGAAAAACCCGCCGGCGATCTGCGCATCGGCCTCGGCCGCGACATGCGCCTGACCGCGCCGAGGATGGCGGCGGAGCTCCGCGACGGGATGATCTTCGAGGGCGCCCACGTGGTCGACGCGGGGATGGTCGCCACCGAGATGCTGTACCACCTGGTCGGCTCGCGCGACCTCGACGGCGGCGCGATGGTCACCGCGTCGCACAACCCGAAGGCCTACACCGGCGTGAAGCTCGTCCGCGAGGGCGCGCTGCCGCTCTCCGGCGACGCCGGGATCGGCGAAGTGAAGGCGGAGATCGAGGCGGGGCTCGGCGACGCGCCGGGCGGCGGCGACTTCGAGGAGGTCGACATCTGGGACGAATACCGCGCCCACGCGCTCGGTTTCATCGACCCGGCAGCGGTCAAGCCGATGAAGGTGGTGGTCGACGGCGGCAACGGGATGGGCGGGCCGATGATCGGCCCGATCCTGGAGAAGCTGCCGCTGGAGCTGGAGGAGATGTACTTCGAGCCGAACGGCGAGTTCCCCGACCACGAGCCGAACCCGCTGCTGGAGGAGAACCGGCGGATGATCATGGACCGGGTGCGCTCGACCGGTGCCGACCTCGGCATCGCCTGGGACGGCGACGCCGACCGCTGCTTCTTCATCGACGGCTCCGGCGAGTTCTGTGATGGCGACTTTGTGTGTGCCCTGCTGGCGCGCTCGATCCTGGCGAAGAACCCGGGCGCGACGATCCTCTACGACCCGCGCTCCAGCCGCGCCGTCCCCGACCTGGTCGCCGCCGAAGGCGGCCGCTCCGACCTCTCGCGCGTCGGCCATGCCTTCTTCAAGGCGCGGATGCGCGAGGAGAACGCCGCCTTCGGCGGCGAGGTGTCCGGCCACTACTACTTCCGCGATTTCTGGAACGCCGATTCGGGGACGATCCCGGCGCTGCTGATGCTGGAGCTGCTCTCCGAGGAGGGGCGCACGATCGGCGAGCTGATGTCGGAGTTTCGTTCCAAATACTTCATATCCGGGGAGATCAACTCGGAGGTCGACGACCAGGCGGCGAAACTCGACGAGATCCGCGAGCGCTACTCCGACGGGAAGATCTCCGAACTCGACGGCGTCTCGGTCGACTACGACGAGTGGCACTTCAACGTGCGGCCCTCGAACACCGAGCCGCTGCTGCGGCTGAACCTCGAGTCGCTGGTCTCCCGCGAGGACATGGAACGCCGCCGCGACGAGGTCCTGGGGCTGATCCGCGGGTGACGACCACCCCCGAGGAGGCGCTCGAGCAGGCCGCGCTGGCGGGCGTCCACCGGATCCCGGTCCCGACCCCCTTCGCGGTCGGCAAGGTCAACGCCTACCTGATCGAGGACGAACCGCTGACGCTGATCGACAGCGGGCCGAACTACGGCAGCGGGCTCGACGTGCTGGGTGAGTCGCTCGCCGCCCACGGCCACGCGATCGAGGACATCGGCCTGATCCTCCTCACCCACAACCACTCCGACCACATCGGCCTGGCGGAGATCCTGGTCGAGCACTCCGGCGCTGAGGTCGCGGCGCTCGGGGCGGCCACCGAGCGGCTCGCGAACTACACCACCGAGGCGGAGGCCGACGACGAGTTCGCGGTCGAGCTGATGCTGCGCAGCGGCATCCCGGAGGAGATCGCCCTCGCCCTGCAGTCGGTCTCCTCCACCTTCCGCGGCTGGGGCGCGCCGGTCCAGATCACCAACCCCCTCGCCGACGGCGACGTGGTCGAGCTGGCGGGCCGCAAGCTCGAAGCCCTCTTCCGCCCCGGCCACAGCGCCATGGACACCGTCTTCTGGGACGCCGAGCGTCAGTTCGGCTTCGTCGGCGACCACCTCCTCCCCCATATCTCCTCCAACCCCCTGATCAGCCGCCCCCTCGACGGCTCCCCCGGCCGCACCCGCTCGCTCACCGCCTACCTCGACTCGATGGCGAAGACCCGCGAGCTCCCCGAGGGCTCCCTCCTCTTCGGCGGCCACGGCGAGCCGATCGACGACCACCGCGCGCTGATCGACACCCGCTTCGCCTCCACCGAGCGGCGCAAGGAGAAACTCCTCCGCCTGCTCGCCGACGGCCCCCGCTCCGGCTACGAGCTGGCCCAGTCGATGTGGGGCAACATCGCGGTCACCCAGGCCTTCCTCACCCTCTCCGAGGTGATCGGCCACATGGACCTCCTCGAGGCCGAAGGCCGCGTCCGCGAGGTCGACGACGGCGCCGTGGTCCGCTACGAAGCGGTCGCGTAGGCTCTCGCCCCAGATGGTCTCGTTCGGCGCGCGCAGGTCGGGAAAACCGGCGAAGAAACGGATGCTGATCATCGTCAATCCGTACGCGACGACGGTCTCGGACCGGCTGCGGAACCTCGTCGTCTACGCGCTCCAGGGGCGCTATGAGGTCGAGGCGGTGGCGACCGAGGCGCAGAACCACGCGACCGAGATCGGGCGCGAGGCGCGCGACGGCGGCTACGACGTGGTCGTGTCCTTCGGTGGCGACGGGACGCTGAACGAGGTGGCGAACGGCCTCGCCGGGACCGACATGCCGATGGCGATCCTGCCGGGCGGCTCCGCCAACGTGGTCGCGCGGAGCCTGGGGATCCCCAACGACGTGGTCGACGCGACCGAGCACCTGCTCTCCCTGGCCGACGAATGGGGGCCCCGCAAGGTCGACCTCGGGCGGGTCGACGACCGCCACTTCGTCTTCGCCTGCGGTGCCGGCATCGACGCCACCGTGGTCAAGCGGGTCGACTCGCGCCCCAAGCTCAAGGCCCGCTTCGGCCCTTGGTTCTACAGCTGGGCCGGCGTCTCCGCCTTCTATCGGCGCTACCTCGTGAATCCGGTGCGCCTGCGCGTCGCCGTGGACGACCACGCCCCGGTCGAGGGCGTCACCGCGATCACCCAGAACTCCGACCCCTTCACCTACTTCTCCACCAAACCGGTGTACGTCAACGAGAACGTCTCGATCGACGGCGGCACCCTCTCGATGGCAATCCTCAAACGCGCCGCCCAGCGCGACATGCCGACCCTCCTCCCCAAGCTCTTCTCCCAGCGCAAGCCCGCCGTCCGCCATCGCCAGATCATCGGCTTCGAGGGCACCAAAAGCGCCGTCATAGAGTCGATCTCCGAGGACCGCTCCGGCGCCCCCCGCTCCTTCCAGCTCCAGGTCGACGGCGACTACATCGGCGAGCGGACGCGCGTGGAGCTCGGCATCGAGCCGGGGGCGCTCACAATCATCGCCTGAGGCTGGGCTGGGCGCGAGGGACGGGGCAAGGGACGGCCTAGGGACGGGAAAGGACGGGCGAGGGACGGGCGAGGGACGGCCGAGGGACGCGGCGAGGGACGCGCCAAGGGACGGCCGAGGGACGCGGCCCTCTCGGCCACGGCCCGGGCAGGCTGTGGCCGTGGCCGAGAGGGCCGGGTCTCAGGGGAGTGTGGAGGGACACCCGCGGGAGGGTCACGGGAGGGCGACGGGACCGTCACCGATCCGTGACGGAGGTGGGACGACGTCACGAAGAGCGTGGGGATCTCCACGCTTCCTCCCGTGTTGCACGACACCGACGGGGGTGCGGTCGTCCTAACCGACCTATAGCGCCGGTTAGGACGACCGCACCCCGGGGGACCCTCGTTCCGGGCGCGGAAAGAGACGGAAGGCGCCCGGGCGTGTGACGTTCCCGGCAT
Organism: Solirubrobacterales bacterium; assembly: GCA_051986435.1. Classification (GTDB taxonomy): domain Bacteria; phylum Actinomycetota; class Thermoleophilia; order Solirubrobacterales; family 70-9; genus VAYN01. The sequence goes on from JBPYFM010000087.1 coordinate 11,901, forward strand.
CTTCGTCACCGATCGGCCCTGACGGCCCCCGATCGAGGAGGGGCGGAGGGTCTGGGCCGGAGGTGTGCCTTCTCTCGCACACGGTCCTCACGTGAGTCCGACCGCCTCACGTCCCTGTACCGGCTCTCCCCCGCATCCCTCGCGTCCTGGGCGCCTCATGGGGGTCACAGCCTGCCAGGACCCCCATGAGGCGCCCAGGACGCGCCGCCGGCCTCCCGAAGTGGTGTGGACGGCTGGCCCCCCGTAGTGGTGTGGACGCCCCGCCCACCCCTAGCCACCGAGGCTGCGGGCCTCGCGGCGGGTCACCAGAACCGCTGCGAGCAGGACCACGCCGTCGAAGATCGGCTGCACCCAGATCGGCACGCCCTGGAGGCCGAGGCCGGTGAAGCCGGCGGCGAGCAGCAGGATCGCGATGATCGTCCCCCAGACGTTGAAGACGCCGGGCTTGATCGCGGTCGCGCCGAGGAAGATCGCGGCGAAGGCCGGCAGCAGCAGGCTGACGCCGAAGGACGGCGTCGCTCCGCCGGCCTGACCCAGCTGCAGGACCCCGGCGCAGGCAGCCATGCCGCCGGCGATCGCGAAGGCGGCGATCTTGATCATCTCGGTGCGAACCCCGGCCAGGCGCGCCACCCGCTCGTTGCCACCGACCGCGTAGACGCGCCTGCCGAACGGCGTGAACTCGAGGACCAGGTAGAGCAGGATGGCCAGCCCGAGGACGATCCAGACCGCCGATTTGAGGCCCAGGATGTTCGTGTTGGCGAGTTTGGGGATGATCGGCGAGATGCCCTGGAAGAGGGTCGTGCCGCCGCTGATCCCCACGGTGCCGCCGCTGACCGCGAACCCGACGCCGAGCGTCGCGATCAGCGAGTGGATCTTGAAGCCCGCCGTGAGCACGCCGTTCAGCGTCCCGATCAGGATCCCGGTGAGGATCACGGCGGGGACGATCACGCCACCCGGGAGGCTGGTCTTGCCGCCCAGCGCCGCCGCCTCGACCGCGGTGAAGCCGAGCACGTAGCCGACCGAAAGGTCGAACTCCCCGACCGCGATCGGCAGCAACAGCCCCAGTGCCAGGCAGGCGAGGACCGCCTGCTGCTGGAGGATCGTGACCGCGTTCTGCTTGGTCGCGAACGTTTCCGGGGAGAGGATCGAGAAGATGACGCAGACGAGGATCAGCAGCAGGACCGCGCCGTAGCTCTGCAGGAAGTCCGTCCACTTCGCGGAGTCGGATCTCGAGCCGATCGCCCGCGGGCCGGTGCCGTGGGTGCCGGCTTTCTTCTCGGTGCTCGTCGTCTCCGTCACTCGTGCTCCAGTCGTTGCTCGTTTGCAGATCTAGTTGGCCGCGGTGATCCCGCGTTCGGTCACTTCCGACCCGGTCATCTCGGCGACTATCCGGCCCTCTTTGATGACCAGCACCCGGGTCGCGAGGCGGGCCAGCTCCTCCGGCTCGGAGGAATGCACGACCACCGCCGTCCCCGCTTCGGCCAGTCCCCGCAGCAGGGCCAGGATGTCCTCGCGCGCACCCGGGTCGACGCCCGCGGTGGGGTTGTCGAGGAGGAAGACCGTGGCCCGCATCAGCGCCCACTTGCCGACGATCACCTTCTGCTGGTTGCCGCCGCTGAGCGTGCCGAAGGCGCGCCGCGGCTCCGGCGGGCGAACGTCAAGGGAGTCGACGATCGCGCCGAAGTCGTCGAGCGGACGGCGCCGGCTCACCCCGTAGTACTCAAGGTTGGGCAAGGTGATGTTGTCGAGCAGCGAGAGCGAGCCGATCCCGCCCTCGTGCAGCCGGTCGCCGGGCACGAAGGAGAGGCCGGCGTCCATCGCCTCGCGGCTGCCGAAGCCGCGCGGCATCTCCCGCCCGGCGACGACCACGCGCCCCGAGCGCAGCGGCGCGGCGCCGGCGAGGTGGCCGCAGAGCTCCGAGGCGCCGCTGCCGAGCAAGCCGCTGATGCCGAGGATCTCCCCCGCCTCGACCTGCATCGTGACGCCGTCGAGGGTGGCGGCGTGGAGGTCCTCGGCGCGCAGCGCCGTCGTCGCCGGCACCCCGGCCACCGCCCCGTCCCGGCGCCGGGCGAGGAAGCGCTCGGGCACCTGTTTGGTGCCGACCGCGGCGCGGTCGATCGAGGGGCCGACGATCTCGTCGACGACCCCTTCGTAATCGATCTCCGCGGTGGTGGTGCGGCAGACCATCTCGCCGTCGCGGAGGATGGTGATGCCGTTGCAGATTCCGAAGACCTCGCCGAGGCGATGGGTGACGAGGAGGACGCCCGCCCCCTGCGCGGCGGCGGTCTTCACCGCCTCGAGGAAGCGCTCGGCGTCGCCGGAGGTGAGCGAGGCGGTCGGCTCGTCGAGGACGATCAGGCTCGGGTCGCCGCTGCCCAGCGCGAGTGCCAGCATCAGCATCGCCCGCTCCGGCGCCGAGAGCGTCGAGGCGAGGGCGCTCGGCTCGACCTCGAGGCCGAGTCGCTCGAAGGTCTCGCGCGTGTCGCGAGCGAGGCGGCGCCGGTTGATCAACGGCCCGATGGTGGGGAAGCCACGGTTGTGGCCGACCGTCTCGGCGATCGTCAAGTTGTCGATCAGCGGCGCCTCCTGGTGGACGACGCGCACGCCGAGCTCGTGCGCGACGGTGGTCGAGTAGGCACCAAGCACGTCGTGCCCGTCGATCTCGAGGCGGGCCCCCGGATCGGGCCGCTCGACGCCGGTGATGCACTTGATCAGCGTCGACTTGCCCGACCCGTTGGCCCCGAGCAGGGCGTGGATCTCCCCCGCCTTGATCTCGAGCTCGGCGTCGCGCAGGACGCGCGCGGAGCCGAAGGTCTTCGAGAGACCTTCGGCTCGCAGGCGCGTGGAGGAGGAGTCCTTTACTTCAGACCCCATAGCTTCTGGTATTCGCTGATGTAGTCGAACGGGGCCCGGTACGTTTCTTCGCTTTCGGGCAGGTTGTTCTTTTCGAGCAGGACCCAGGGGATGTTCTCGCCGTATTTGAACCGCGGCGGGGCGTTTTTGCTGACCCACAGGGGTTTGTGGTCGGCCAGGCGGATGATCTGGTCGATCGTCGCGTAGCCCTCGTACTCGTTGTCCCAGGCGCCGTCACAGGCCTGCACCTGTTCGTTCTTGATGAAGCTCAGGTTCTGAGCGTCGCCGAGCTGGCTGCAGGACTTCACTTCGATCCCGGCCTGCTGCACCGCGGCGACCTGTTCCGCCATCGCCGGGTCGTAGGTCGAGTAGAAGTACCCGACTTCCGGGTGCTGCTGCAGGTACGCGGTGGTGTTGGCGCCAAGCTTCGTGCCGACATCGGTGGCGACGAAGTTGACCGGCGATTCCACCTTGCAGCCCGAGCACTGCTTGAGCTCTTCTTCGATGCCTTCGGAGAAGTCGAGGTTGGTCTGGAACTCGCGGTCGACGAACGGCGCGACGACTGCCGTGCCTCCGCTGTCGACGATCATCCAGTCGGCCACCGCGGTGCCGATCGCGGTCACGTTCGGCGAGGTGTCGACCTTGTAGCCCTGTTCGCCGGGCGCGGTGCCGTTGGTGGTCGAGATGACGATGACCCCGGCCTTTTCCGCTTCTTCCAGCTCGCTTTTCACCGAGTTGCCTTCCACCGCGGCGAGGATCAGCGCGTTGACGCCCTTCTGGACCGCCTGCTGGATCCGTTTCGCCTGGACCGTCGGGTCGCCTTCGCCGTCGTAGATTTCGAATTCCCAGCCAAGTTCCTTGGCCGCGTCTTCGGCGCCTTCGAGCGGGGTCAGGCAGCCTTCAAGCTGGCTGGAGCAGCTGACGCCGGCGACCTTGAAATGCTTCGGCGGCGTCACCGGGACGGTCGGGCCTTCCCAGTGGTTCGGCTCCGTTTCTTTTGCTTCTTCGAGTTTTTTTTCGAAGGAGGCGAGTTCCGAGCTCCCGCCGCCTTCCGCCCCGCCGCCGGCTTCGGCGGCGCCGCCTTCTTCACCCGAGGTGGCTTCTTCCCCGCCGCCTGAGGTGGTGCTGCCACCTCCGCCGCAGGCCGCAAGGCCGACGGTGAGCGCGGCGATCAGAAAGACGCCGACGACGAGCGACAGCCAACGCTGCTTCGTGGCATCGGGGCCGCCCTTGCTACCTGGCACTTTCACCCAATCTCCTCCTTTGATCTCGAAGGACCAGGAGATGCCGCAGACGACGTGCGCCTGCCCTCTCCTCGGCCTGCCCAGCAACCGTAGACGATCTGCAAGAGATTTTCAATATCGACCTACCGGACGAAAATTTCTACAAACAATGGATACGGGTGCGTCCGGGACCCACCCGCCGTCAAGCGGGGTGGGACGCGCTCGAGAGTTGGGACGGCCGGTTAGTCGCGGGCCCGGACGAGGGCTTCGGCGCGGGAATCGGCGACGCGCTTGGCGTCGATCGCCGTGCGGATGGCGTCGCTCCGCTCGTCCATCTCCTCGGGGCGCTGCAGGGCCACGAGGACGTAGAGGATGTCGATCAGCGTCAGCGTCGCGATCCTCGAGGTGAGGGCCTCCTCGCGGAAGCGGCTGTCGCGGGTGGAGGTGTGGAGGTTGAGCTGGGCGACCTCGGCGAGGGCGTTGCCGCCCTGGTTGGTGATCGCGACGACGAAGGCGCCCCGATCGACCGCCAGGCGGGCGAGGTCGACCAGGTCCCGGGAGGCTCCCGAGTGGGAGCAGAGCACGAGCACGTCGCCGGGGCCGCAGAGGGAGGTCCAGATCGTCTGCTCGTGCGAGTCGACGAAGTGGAAGACGTTGGGGATCGCACGGACGAAGTGGTTCATCGCGTCCTGGGCGGCGATCGCGGAGCCGGCGAAGCCGAAGAACGCGACCCGGTTGGCGACCGAGATCCGGCGTGCGGCCTCGGCCAGGGCGGCCTGGTCGACGCGCCGGACGGCATCGTCGATCGCCCTGATGTTGCCTGCCGCGACCTTGGCCACGACCGTCTCGACGTCGTCGCCGAGCTCGACGTCGCCGTAGACCGGTTTGCCGGTCGGCGCGATGTCGCGGGAGAGCGCCAGCTTGAACTCGGCGAAGCTGCCGTATCCGAGCTTGCGGGCGAAGCGGCTCACCGCCGCCTCGCTGCCGCCGCTGCGCTCGGCGAGATCGGTGATGCTCGCGAGGACGAGGCCATCTGGATCGGCGAGCACCGCTTCGGCGATCCGCCGCTCGGCCGGAGTGAAGTCGTGAAAATTGCCCTGGATCCTCGCGATGCAGCCGGCGCCATCGCCACCGGCCCCTGCCCGGGCCCCATCGACGTTCCCGTTCGCCGTGCGTCCGCTCACAATCTGCCCGCGATCAAGCCAGGAAGCAGCGTATCCGGAATTTGCACAGTCAGTCTCCTCCGTTCAGGGCGAGTCGTCAGGCGCCACCGACGGCGTCTCGCTCCACTGGTGCTTGCCGGAGAGCCTACGTCATCCGGAAGTTCTTTTCAACAGGCTTCAGATGCTGGAAGAAATTCCCAGAGCTGCGGCCCAACAGCCAGCCCGTGCTGAGGCTCAACGGGCCTCGGACGGGCGGTCGTAGGCCTCCAGTGCTCGGCGCCAGGCGGAGGGCACCGGGATCGCTCGGGCGGTGTCGAAGTCGTACATCACCTGGGCGCTGGTCGCGGTGGCCAGCGGGGTGCCGTCCTCGCGGGCGACGGCATAACGGAGGGCGAAGCTCTTGGTGCCCACCTGCTCGCAGCGCACCCCGACCTCGAGCCGGTCGCCGAAGGAGGCCGGGGCCTGGAACTCGACGGTCACCGAGGCCATCACGTTGCGCACGTCCTCGAGGCGCCGCACCCCGAGCACCTCGCGCAGGTAGGCGACCCGGGCGTTCTCCATGTAGGTGAGGTAGACGGCGTTGTTGACGTGGCCGAAGCCGTCGAGGTCGCGCGGCGATACCTCCTGGCGGATGCTGAAGCGGAAGCCCTCCACCGCCACCTCAGAGCACCCCGCCGTCGACGACGAGGACCTGGCCGGTGAGGTAGCGCGCCGCGTCGGAGGCGAGGTAGACGGCGGCGCCGGCGACGTCGCCCGGCGTGCCGAACTCGCGCATCGTCACCTGGGCGCGGATCGAGTCGCCGTGCTCGCCGCCGAAGACCTCCGCGGTCTGGTCGGTGAGGATGTAGCCGGGGGCGATCGCGTTGACGGTCACCCCGCGGTGGGCGACCTCGCGCGAGAGCGCCTTGGTGAAGCCGATCACGCCTCCCTTCGAGGCCGCATAGGCGGTGGTCCGCGCCTCGCCGCGCAGCGGCGTGATCGAGGCCATCGAGATCACCCGCCCGCGCCCCGAGTCGAGCAGGCGCGGCAGGGCCGCCCGGGTGACCCGGAAGGTGCCGGTGAGGTTCACGCCGATCACCCGGTCCCACTGCTCGTCGGTGGTCTCGACCAGCTTGCGCGGGTCGAGCACGCCGGCGTTGTTGACGACCGTGTCGAGCCCGCCGAGCGCCGCCGCCGCCCACTCGACGCAAGCCTCCACCTCGGCGGTCGAGGTCACGTCGCAGCAGCGGCCGATCACCGCCCCGCCGAGCTCGGCGGCCACCGCCTCGACGGCCGGGTCGCGATCGCAGATCGCCACCGCCGCCCCCGCCTCGCTCAAGGCCGCGGCGACCTCCCGCCCGATCCCGCGGGCGGCGCCGGTGACCATCCCCCGGCGCCCGCTCAGAGCGGCGGCGGTGCCGGGCATCAGACGATGGCGATCGGGTTGATCATCGAGCCGGTCGCCCCCATCACCCCGAGCGGCAGGCAGATGAAAGCGAACTCGTAGACCCCGTCGGCGGCCAGCTGCTCGCAGTCGACCCACTCCATGATCGGGATGCCGAGCTCGTAGATCAGGTGCACGTGGACCGGCTGTGAGCTGCCCTCGACGCCGGAGGGGGCACACTCGAAGGCGACGTTGTCGGCGCCCACGGCGAGCGGATCCTGCGCCGCCAGCCAGCGCGAGCCGTCCATGCCGACGCCGCTGTCGGCGGCGACCGCGTTCGCGTCCATGTCGGGCCAGAACTGCATCTGCCCGGTGCGGACCAGGATCACGTCGCGGGGCGCGATCTCGATGCCCTGGCCGTCCACCGCGGCCTGCAGGTCGGCGCCGGTGATCGCGTACCCCGCCTCGCAGTAATCGATCCCGAGGGCCTTGGGGACGTCGAGCATCACCCCGCGGGCGACGATCGGCGCCAGCTCCGACGCGTCGGAGTTGAAGGCGCCGAAGTCCCCCAGGTGGTCGTCGGAGGAGAAGCCGCCGTGCCAGGCGTGGTCCTCGCCGCAGGTCACGTGGCAGAGCGCGTCGATGTGGGTGCCGGTGTGGACCGTCCCCATCACCAGCTCGGAGACGAACCCGTAGCCGATCGTGTTCTGCGGCGGGTTCAGGTACTCCTGGTCCTTCTGGATCCGCTCCCCGTGCGGCGAGCGGTAGGTGATCACGTCGAAGCGCGGATGCACCGGGTGGCCTGGCATCCCCCGCCACCAGTGCGACTGCAGGCTGTAGACCTTGCCGCGAGCGACCCGCGCCAAGGCCGCTGCGACCGACTCCTCGGTCATGTCCGCCAGGGTTCCCCTCACCCGGAGATCTCTCCTGTCTGCCATGCCCTCTCCTTCCCTCGAGGCTCAGCCCCGTTGCTGTTCGGCCGCTTTCGCGATTGCGTCCTGCTCGGTCTCGCCCTTGCGCTTGTCGATGATCCGCTTCGCCTTGTAGACGAAGGTCGGCAGGGTGCCGGGGTCGAGGAGCTCGATCTCCGCGCGCGAGCCGAAGTTCATCTTCACCCGCTCGTCGATCTTCCTCAGCAGGTCGCGTTCGGCGTCCGCCGAGAGCTCGCCGGCACGCTCCAGGCGAAGCGTCATCACGTCGAGGTCGGCGGGCTTGTCGATGATCACCTGGTACTCGCCGCGGATCTCGGCGAAGCTCTTGACGATCTCGTCGATCGCCGACGGGTAGACGTTGGCGGCCCGCACCGTGATCATGTCGTCGGCGCGGCCGAGGATGCCGTCGGGGATCCGCGCCAAGGTGCGGCCGCAGGCGCAGCGCTCCTCGTCGATCCGGGTCAGGTCGTTGACCTTGTAGCGCAAGAGCGGTGCGCCTTTGGTGACGATGTCCGTGAAGACCAGCTCGCCGACCTCGCCCGGCGCGACCGGCTCGCCGGACTCGGTGTCGAGCACCTCGCAGATCACCGAGTCCTCGGCGAGGTGGCCGCCGCACATCTCCCGGCACTCGGCCCAGATCATCGTGCCGACGTCGGTGACGCCGCCGACGTCGGCCAGCGTCTCGACCCGCGGGAACAGCCGCCGCAGCCGCGCCTTCGCCTCGGCGCCGGCCATCCCGACCTCGCCGCCGGCGACGATCGAGCGCACCTTCAGCTGGTCGGTCTCCCCCGCCTCGGCGAACCGGTTGCCGAGGTGGATCAGGTAGCTCGGCGTGGCGTGGAAGGCGGTGGTGCCCATGTACTTCAGGGCCCAGATCTGCTTCTCGGTGCCGCCCATGCCGGCGTTGACGACCGTCGCGCCGGTCCGCTGGGCGCCGAGGTGGAGCGCCATGCCGCCGTAGATCCAGTTGTAGGTGAGGATGTTCTGGTAGATGTCGCCGGGACCGATCCCGACCGCGGTGAAGGCGCGCGCGTTCAGCTCGGTCCAGGCCTCGACGTCGGCCGCCGTGCGGGGCAGGAGCAGCGGCGTCCCGGTCGTGCCGCTGGTGCTCGGCAGCCAGACGATCTCCTCCTGCGGCGCGCAGACGTGGGGACCGAAGGGCGGCGTCTCGTCCTGGGAGCGGCGCAGCTCGTCCTTGCCGACGAAGGGCAGCTTGTGCAGGTCCTCGACTCCCTGCACGTCGCCCGGCTCGAGCCCGACCGCGGCGAACTTGCGCCGGTAGAACGGGGAGCGCTCGTGCACGTAGGCGACCTGCTCCCGCAGGCGCCGGCTCTGCAGCTCGCGCAGCTCCCCGCGCGGCATCGTCTCGATCTCCGGTTTCCAGATCCGGGCGGTGGTGGTCGTGCTCATCGGCGCAGCTCCTTCGGTCTCTCGTACGGCAGCTCGGGAAGGTTCAGCCCGGCGAGGCGCGCGAGCTCGGCCTCGCTCGGCGGCTCGACCTCGGCGAGGCCGGGGGCGCGGGCCGGGACGAAGCCCATCCGCTCCTCCACCGCGGCCGCGCTCACCCCGGGGTAGAGGCCGGCCAACCGCAGCTCACCGCCCTCGAAGTCGAAGATCGCGAGGTCGCTGATCAGCGCCGCCGGGCCGCCGCCGGGGAGGCCGAGGTCGGCGCGGGTCACGTCACCGTGGCGGTGGCCGAAGCCGGTGACGAAGTCGACCTCCTCGACCAGGGTGCGGGCGGAGAGATCGCAGAGCAGCATCACGCGGCCGGCGAAGGCACAGTGCTCGGGCAGCGCCAGCGCCCCGCCCAGCCGCCTCCAGCTGCCGTCGGCGGCGCGCACCCGGCTGACGTTGACGTTGCCGTGACGGTCGATCTGGGCACCGGAGATGAAGCCGACCGAGACCTTGCCGCGCTTGAAGCCGTCCATGTTCACGTCGGAGCCGATCAGCGCCGGCGAGCGCCAGCCGTAGATCTCGTTGTCGAGCCAGCTGCCCGGCGGCTGCTCCAGGTCGGGGGCGATCAGCGGGCCGATCTGGAGGTCGAAGTCGACGCCGCGGCCGCGCGCCAGGTGGGCGGCCATCATCGGCAGGCCGGTGACGAGGGCGTGCGCGCGGCCGCTCGAGCCGACCCCGATGAAGCCGATCTCACCGTCGCCGAGCAGCCGCGAGAGCGCCACGCTCATCATCGCGTCGGTGTCGACCGCGCTCGCCGTCACGCGACCACCTCGCTGCGGGTCAGCTCCCGGTATCGCTCCGGCGGCACCCCGTCGACGTAGGTGGAGATGTAGTCGGCGATCCCCGCCGCGCTGCGGCTCGCCTCGGCGTAGACGGCGAGGTGTTCGAGGTCGGGGTCGTACCAGCCGTCGCAGCCGGTCGGGTGGGCACCTCCGGGCAGGTGGACGACGGCGTCGACGTAGGTGCCGGGGATGATCGTCGCGTCACGGTCCTCGAGCACCTCCTCGCGCGGGACGATCTCCTCGACGCTGACGATCAGGCGGCGCGCCGAGGTGGCGATCAGGTGGTCGATGTCGTCGGTGCGGTTGGGGCGCCGGCGCCGCACGTTGCCGAGCTCGTCGGCGCTCTGCGCGTGGATCAGGGCGACGTCCGGACGCGCCGCCGGGATCGCCGCCAGGCGCTCGTCGGTGAACGGCAGGTCGACCTCCCGCGCCAGCCCGGCGACGAGCGAGGTGCCGAGCAGCGCCTTGGTCAGGGCCACCGGCAGCCCGGCGGAGCCGGCCCGGAAGGCCTCGGCCAGCGCGCTCTCGCTCCAGTCGCGGAACTCGACGCTGCCGTCGGCGAAGGCACGGCGGCTGGTCTGGGCCAGGCCGAAGGCGCCGAAGCCGACGTAGGCGGAGTTGACGCTGCGCACCTTGCCGGCCCCGATCAGGAGGTCGACGTCGGCGCTGCCGATCCAGGTCCACAGGTCGAGGTCGCCGACCGCGGCGCCCGCCAGGGCGCGGACCAGGCCCATCGGCTTGCGGCGCATGGTCGCGCCGCCCAGGGCGATCGAATCCCCTGGCTCGCAGAGGCCGATCGCGTCGGCGACCGACATCACCTTCGGGCGCATCAGCCCCGCTCCAGCTCCTCGCGGACGACCGCCTCGATCCCGGCGCCCTCGAGCCCGTAGTGACGGTAGAGGTGGGTGGGCGGACCGATCAGGCTGTAGACATCGGGGATGCCGTGCCGCCGCAGGCGGGACCGGGAGCCCTTCTCGGCCAGCACTTCGGCGACGGCGCCGCCGAGGCCGCCGATCGTGTTGTGCTCCTCGACCGTGATCAGCGGCGCGCCGCCCGCCGACGCCATCAGGATCGCCTGGCGGTCGAGCGGCTTGATCGTGTGCATGTCGAGCAGGCCGACGTCCCGGCCCTCGTCGCGCAACCGCTCGACCGCTTCGCGGGCCGGCGCCACCATCGAGCCGGTGGCGATCACGACCGCCTCGCCGCCCCAGCAGTGCCAGATCGCGCGGCCGAACTCGAAGTCGCGCAGTTCCTCGCGGGTGTAGACGTCGGGCTCGCGCCCGCGGCCGATCCGGTAGTAGATCGGCTGCTCCCAGCCGACCGAGGCGCGGATCGCCGCCGACAGCATCGCCGCGTCGGTCGGCGCGACGACCGTCAGGTTGGCGATCGCGCGGGTGATCGAGAGGTCCTCGGTGGCGTGGTGGGAGGTCCCGTAGAAGCCGAGCGTGATCCCGGCGTGGTGGCCGATCAACCGCACCGGCAGCTGCGAGTAGGCGACGTCGGTGCGGATCTGCTCGCAGCAGAGCAGCGGCAGGAAGGAGGCGAAGTCGCCGACGAACGGGGTCAGGCCGGTGGTCGCCATCCCGGCGGCGACGCTGACCATGTTCTGCTCCGAGATCCCCATGTTGAAGAAGCGCTCGGGGAACCGCTCGGCGAAGCGGACCATGCCGTTCGAGTACTTGAGGTCACCGGTCAGCGCCACCACCGGGGCGCCCTCTTCGGTGATCTCGATCAGGGTGTCGGAGAGCGCGTGCAGCCCCGGCGCCTGGTCGAGCAGGTCGAGGAGGGTCCAGCTCTCCGCCGTGGTCCGTTGGATCGTCTGCTGTGCCGCCATCGTCAACTCCTTTGCGCCGCGGACTCGATGTGCTCAAGGGCCTTGGCCTCGTCCTCGGGTCCGAGGTAGCCGAGGTGCCAACCTTTCTCGCTCTCCATGAAGGGGACGCCCTTGCCCTTGACCGTGTGGGCGATCACCACCGCCGGCTGCTCGGGGGCCTCGCGGTCGGCGAGCGAGCGCAGCAGCGGGCAGAGCGCCGCCACGTCGTGGCCGTCGACCTCGTGGACGTCCCAGCCGAACGCGCGCCACTTCTCGTCCAGCGGCTCGATCCCCATCACCTCGTCGACTTCGCCGTCGAGGCAGTAACGGTTGCGGTCGATGATCGCGACCACGCGGCCCGCCCGGTGGTGGGCGGCCGACATCGCCGCTTCCCACACCTGGCCCTCGTTCTGCTCCCCGTCGCCGAGCAGCACGAACGAGTTGAAGTCACGCCCGGCGAGCCGGCCCGCGAGCACCATGCCGAGGCCGGCCGAGAGCGCGTGCCCGATCGAGCCGCTGGAGAAGTCGACGCCGGGGACGCGGGTGCGGTCGGGGTGGTCGCCGAGCGGGTTGCCGAGCTTGGTGTACTCGTCGAGCACCTCGCGCTCGATGAAGCCGTGGTCGGCGAGGATCGGGTAGAGGGCGACGGCCGCGTGGCCCTTGCCGAACATGAAGCGGTCGCGGTCCGGCCAGTCGGGCTCGCCCCGCCTCAGGTCCATCACCCCGTAGAAGAGGGTCGAGAGGATCTCGGCGCAGGAGAAGGCGGAGGCGTAATGACCGACCTTGGCGATCGAGATCAGCCGGATCGTCTCCTTGCGGATGAACTTGGCCCGCTCTTCGAGCCGCTCGATCGTCTCGCGGTCGACGGTGCCTGCGGTCGCGGGGCTCATTCGAACAGCTCCGGCGTCTCGCCGTCGGGGGGCGGCGGCGACAGCGAGCAGAGGATCCAGAGGTCGTCGACGTCCGAGGTGTTGCGCTGGCCGTGGATGGTTTCGGGCGGGATGTAGACCGCGCGACCCGGGTGGAGCGCGATCTCTTCGTGCCCCTCCATGTTCATGACTCCTTCGCCTTTGATCACGTAATAGGCCTCCTCGTAGGGGTGGCGGTGGCGCTTGACGATCTCCCCCGGGCCGTGCATCGCGATCGAGACCCCGACCCCTTCGGACCCGGTCGTCTTCGGATGGACCAGGCGGTGCACGCGGGCGCCGAGCCCGTAGAAGTCGCGGCCCTCGCCGACGTCGATCACCAGGGGGTCCTTCTCCTCACTCATGCCGCCGCTCCTTCGGTTGGTTGGCCGGGCGCCGGCCCGTCGCCGATGCCGTGGCCCAGTTCGCGCGAGATCGCCGCCGCCGCTTCGCGCAACATCCCGACCAACCGCTCGCGGTCGTCGCCGAGCACCTGGGGCACGAGGCCGGCGATCGAGATCGAGGCGACCGGGCGGTCGTCGAAGAGGTGGCCGAAGACCGGCATGCCGATCGCGGCGACGCCGGGGGTGACGTCCTCGTCGGAGATCGCGTAGCCGCGCTCGCGCACCTCCCGCATCTCGGCGACGATCTCCTCGGGATCGGTGAGGGTTCGCTCGGTGAAGTCCTCGCGCGGGCTCGAGCCGAGCAGCCGCCGCAGCTCGTCCTCGGGCAGGAAGGCGAACAGCGCCTTCGAGACCCCGCCCGCGTGCGGGGGGAGCGAACCGCCGACCGTGACGGCCAGGGAGAAGGCATAGCGCCCGTCGACCCGCTCGATCACGATCGCGCGATCGTCGCGCTGGATGCAGAGGAAGGCGGTGAGGTGCGACTCGTCGGACAGGCGCTGCAGGGTGGGCAGGCTGCGGCTGCGGATGTCGAGGTCGGCTTCGACCCTGCTGCCGAGCTCGAAGAGGACCAGGCCGAGCCGGTAGGTCCCCTCCGCGGTCTGCTCGCAGAGGCCGTGGTGGGCGAGCGAGGCGAGGATCCGGCGGGTGGTGCTGGGCGACAGCCCGACGCGGCGGGAGAGCTCGCGCAGGCCCAGCGACCCGTCGGCGCGCGACAGCTCCTGCATCAGCCCGACGGCGCGGTCGATCACCTGGATCTGGCTTCCCGTTTCTTCCATCTTCCCCGTGGTGCAGGCGGTCCAGCTCCTGAGTTCCATATCGTGGAACACTGAACCGCTTTGTGGTGCATACCTTGTCATGCCGCGCCTTCCTCGTCAAGTCCGAGCAGCCGCGCCGGGTTGTCGGCGAGCAGCGCGCGGAGGTCCTCCTCGCGGGTGCCGTTGGCGAGCAGCCGCGCGGCGATCAGCCCCAGCGACTCGGGTGGCAGCGGGTTGTCCGCCTGGCCCAGGTCGGAGGCGAGCACGGTGTGCTCGGGACCGGCCAGCTCGATCCAGCCTTCCAGCGTCTCGATGTCGTAGGCGTGGAACTTCGAGCGCTCGTCGTACATCGAGACCTCGTGCTCGATGTAGGCGCCGAGCTCGATCAGCCGCCGCGCCTCGGCCGAGCCGACGTCGACGATGAAGTTGGGATGGTTGACGAGCAACCGCCTGACCCCGGCCGCATGGGCGGCTTCGAAGGTGGCGACGATCGACGCCGGGCCGACGTGGCCGGAGGCGAGGATCGCGTCGGCCCGGGCGAGCATCGCGAGGATCTCGTGCAGCTCCGGCTTCAGCTCGCCGCCCTCGCCGTCCGCCCAGACGTCGATCGGCGGCTCCTCCGGCAGGTCGACGGTCGCGGTCGGGAAGCTGTGCCCGGTGGAGGCGATGTGGGGCGGCGCCGAGATCGTCGGCAGCCAGACGATCCGCCCGCCCATCGCCAGCGAGAGGGCCACCGCGTGCGGGTTGATGCCACCGACCTGGCTGTTGAGGACGACGCCGCCCTCCACCGCGACCGGGATCTCGGCGAGGCCGTGGCCGCGCAGGGCGTCGATCAGCATCGCGGTGTCCGAGTGGTGGGACTTGAGGACGATCCCCCGCATCCCGTGGGCCGCGGCGGCCGCGGCGGCGCCGATCGGGTCGACCCGCCGCGGGTACGGCGAGGGACTCGGGTGGACGTGCAGGTCGACCGCCCCGCGCAGCAGCTCGTCCCCGGTCACGGGCCCACCTCCCAGCGCCTGCGCGCGCCCTCCGCCAGCTCGAGGCCGATCCCCGGCTCCTCGGTCGGCAGCAGGGTGCCATCGACGATCCGCGGCGGCCGGGAGAAGAACGGATCGAACCAGCTCGGCAGGTGCTCGGCCATGTAGGGCCGCGCGCTGGTCGCCAAAAGGTGGGCGCTGATCGGGGTGAAGAGGTGCGAGGTGACCCGCGCCCGCGTCGCCTCGACCAAGGGCACGATCGCCATGAACGGGGTGACGCCGCCGCAGCGCATCAGGTCGAGCTGGACGACGTCGACGCTGCCCGCGGCGAGCAGCTCGCCGAAGCCGCGCCGCCCCCAGAGGGTCTCCCCCGCCGCCACCGGCGTGCGCAGCTCGCGCGCCAGCCGCGCCTGGCCGGCGTGGTCCTGAGCGTCGGTCGGCTCCTCGATCCAGATCAGCCCGACGTCCTCGAGCGCCTGGCCGGCCTGCCGGGCGACGTCGACGCTCCAGGCCTGGTTGACGTCGATCATCAGGCCGAAGCCCGGGTCGAGCGCGGCCCGCACGGCGTGGACCCGCTCGACGTCCTCGCGCCAGTCGGGCAGGCCGACGCGCATCTTGTAGGCGCCGTAGCCGGCGGCGGCGAAGCGCCGCGCCTCCTCGATCACCCGGTCGACCGGCCAGGAGATCCAGCCACCGGCGCCGTAGACGTCGACGCCCGGCTCGGCGGCGCCGAGCAGCCGGTAGAGCGGCAGGCCCGCCTCGCGGGCGAGCACGTCCCAGAGCGCCGTGTCGATCGCCGCCATCGCCATCACCCCGGCCCCCTCGTGGCCGATGAAGTTGAGGTGGTCCCACATCGCCTGCCAGTGGGCGCGGACGCCGCGCGCGCGTTCCTTCACCACCACCGCCAGGTCGGCGCCGATCGCCGCCACCGCGGCGATCTCGTTGGGCCGGAAGGAGAAGGCGTAGCCGAGCCCGGTCGAGCCGCCCGCGCTCACCTCGGCGACGAAGAGGTGGATCGAGTCGATCGCGTGGATGCCGCTGCGGATCGGCTCCTCCAGCGGCATCGCCAGGCGGCTGAGCCGCACCTCCTCGACCGCCGGGAAGGGCGGGGTCGTGATCGCCTCAGCCATCGTTGCGGCCCTCCCAGATGCGGTCGGCGGCGCGCAGCGCCAGCGCCTGGATCGTGTGGGCGGGATTGACCGCGCCGCCGGTCGGCATCGAGCTGCCGTCGGCGATATAGAGGCCCGGCACGTCGTGCGCCCGGTGGTCGGCGTCGATCACCGAGCCGGCCGCGTCGGCGCCCATCCGGGCGGTGCCGAGCAGGTGCCAGCCGAAGCCCGGCGCGATGCCGAAGTCCCGCACCGAGTCCGCGCCGGCGGCCATGCACAGCTCGGTCGCCCGGCCGATCGCCGCTTCGGTCATCCGCCGGCTGTTCTCCGACATCGTGTAGCTGGTCGTCACCCCCGGCAGGCCGAAGTCGTCGAGCCGGCCGTGGTCGAGCTCGACCCGGTTGTGTTCCTCCGGCTCGTCGTCGCCGCAGACGTAGACGGTGGCGTCGTGGTTCAGGTGGTGCTCGAGCTTCTCGTGGTGCTCGTCGCCCCAGAGCCGGAACTGCAGTGCGGTCAGGAGCGGCGAGTAGCCGCGGTTGCCGGCGACGATGAAGCCGCGGACGAAATCGTTGTCGGGGTCGGTCTCGTAGAACTGCCGTGAGGACATCGCGCCGACCGTCCCCGCGTAGGACTCGGTCGGCTCCTCGAAGCGGCCGGCGACCAGGGTCTGGCAGTGGACCATGAAGTTGCGCCCGACCTGGCCGCTGGAGTTGGCGAGGCCGTCCGGGTGGCCGGCGCCCGCCGACATCAGCAGGAGGCGCGGCGTGCCGATGCCGCCGGCGCAGATCGCCACCCGCTTCGCCCGCTGCTCGCGCAGCCGGCCGGCGGCGTCGTAGTACTCGGCGCCGACCGCGCGCCCGCTCGGGTCGAGCACGATGCGGCGGACCCGCGCACGGACGCGCAGCTCCGCTCCCAGCTCGAGGGCGACCGGCCAGTAGGTGACGTCGGCGGTGGAGAGCGCCTTCTGGGGACAGCCGAAGGCGCACTGGCTGCGGTTGGTGCAGGCGCCGCGGCCGCGGTAATCGCGGCTGACGATCGCGCTGTCCTGCGGCCACCAGTACCAGCCGAGGCGCTCGAAGCCCTCCGCCCAGCGGCGGCCGACCGAGCCCATCGCGTTCGGCGGCAGCGGCGGCGCCGGGCGCGGCGGCCCGGTCGGGTCCCCGGCCAGGCCGGAGACCCCGGTCTCGCGCTCGTTGAGGTCGTAATAGGGCGCCAGGTCCTCGTAGGCGATCGGCCAGTCAACGCCGAACTCGTCCAGCGTGCGGGTGCGGAAGTCGGAGGGCTGCAGGCGCCAGTACTGGGCGCCGAAGCCGATCGTGCTGCCGCCGACCGCCGCGTACATGAACGGGTCGACCGGGTTCTCGCCGCCGTTGGTGACGGCATAATCGACATCGCGATCGCGGATCGACGGGGCCGGGTTCCAGTAGTGGCGGCCGCGCACCTCCCAGTCGACGTGACCCTTCGGGATCGAGTCGCGGTCGACCCAGTCGCCCTCCTCGAGGCAGACGACGGAGGCGCCTTTGGACGCCAGCCGCCAGGTCAGCGCGGCGCCCGCGGCGCCCGCCCCGATCACCAGGACGTCGGGCTCGACCCGGTTCACGCCGGCACCTCCCGGCGCCGCGGCGGCAATCCCTTGACGCGGTCCAGCAGGCTCTCGTCGAAGGGCTCCAGCTCGACCCCTTCGACCGGCGCCATCGGCTTGAAGCCGGTCCGCTTCTCGACCGTCGCCAGGACCGGCGCGGCCCGGTAGTAGCCCTCGAAGACCAGCTCCAGCACCAGGTCGAAGAGGACGGCGTCGTCCGCGGAGCGCTCGAGATCGGCGAGGATCGCAGTGCGCTCGGCGTCGGTGCAGGCCGGGAAGCCCACCTCGTGACGCTCCCGCGCCTCGCGCTCGACCAGGTCCACGGCCCGCAGGAGCATCGAGCGCAGGAGCGGCGAGCGGGAGGCGACGTTGTCGGCGTAGACGCCGGCGCCGACCTCCCCGGCCCCGGGCCAGTCGCCGGCCGCGGGGATGAGCCGGTCGGCCCAGGCGGCCAGGACGGCGTGCTGGCCCTCGTTCAGCGAGACCGCCGGCAGCTCTTCCTCCGGCGCCACGTAGGTCTTGCCGAACTCGAGGCTGTAGGCCGCCTCCGGGGTCTGACCGGAGGTCGCCTCGCCGGGCGGCTTGGTCTTGTCGAAGGCCATCTCAGCTCTCCTCTCCTGCTGCTCCGAAGTGGTGGTAGACGCTGCGCAGCTGCGTGTAGCGGTGGAGGCCGTAGAGGCCGTCCTCACCGCCCATCCCCGACTGCCGGTGGCCGGAGTGGTGGGCCTGCAGCGCCTCGCCGATGCCGCGGTTGATGTAGAGCTCGCCGCAGTCGAGGTCGCGCGCGGCGCGCATCGCCTTGCCGTAGTCGTTGGTGTAGAGGTAGGCGGAGAGGCCGTAGGGCGAGGCGTTGGCCTGCTCGATCGCCTCCTCCAGCGAGCCGACCTCGACGATCGGCGTGACCGGGCCGAAGACCTCCTCGCCGACCACCGGCATCGCCGCGTCGACGTCGCCGAGGACCACCGGCGCGAACCAGTAGCCGGGACCGCGGTCGGCGAGCGCGCCGCCCTCGACCAGCGCCGTGGCGCCGTCCGCCAGCGCCCGCTCCACCGCGCCGCCGACCTTCTCCAGCTGGGCGGCGCTCGCCAGCGGTCCCAGGTCGGGGTTCTGCCGCGGGTCCCCGACCCGCAGGCCGGCGACGGCGGCGGCATAGCGGTCGGCGAACTCGGCGGCGACGCCGTGCTCGACGTAGACCACCTCGGCGCAGGTACAGACCTGGCCGCTGTTCAGGTGGCGGGCACCGAGGACGTCGGCGACGGCGCGGTCGAGGTCAGAGTCGCGGAGGACGATCGCGGGCGCCTTGCCGCCGAGCTCGAGCGAGACGCGGGTCATGTTCTCGGCGACGTCGGCCAGGATCTGGCGGCCGGCGCGGGTGCTGCCGGTCATCGTCACCATGCCGACGCGCGGATCGCGAACCAGCGCCCGGCCGGTGCCGGGGCCGCCGCAGACGAGGTTGAGGACGCCCGCCGGGATGCCCGCCTCGACCGCCAGCTCGGTCGCCGCGATCGCCGCCAGCGGCGTCAGCTCGCTCGGCTTGACGACCACCGTGTTGCCCGCCAGAAGCGCGGGCGCGACCTTGCGCGAGTAGAGCGCCAGGGGGAAGTTCCAGGCGCAGATCGCCGCCACCGTGCCGATCGGGACCCGCAGCAGGTTGATCGTCTCGTCGCGTTCGTCGCTGGGCAGGACGTCCCCGGTCAGCCGGCGGGCCCACTCGGCGGTGTAGCCGAAGATCGCCGCCGCGAAGCCGACCTCGCCCGCCGCCTGGGCGGCGGGCTTGCCGACCTCGGCGGTGATCGTCGCGGCCAGGCGCTCGGCGTTCGCCTCGAGCAGGTCGCCGAGCGCGCGCAGCGCTTCGCCGCGCTCGATCGCCGGGCGCAGGCTCCACTCTCGCTGGGCCTCGACGGCGGCGGCGACCGCGGCCGAGACCTGGTCGCCGCCCGCGTCGGCGACGGTCGCCAGCGGCTGCTCGGTGGACGGGTCGAGGACCGGCCGGGCCTCGCCGCTGCCGGCGCTCCAGGCGCCGGCGATGAAGACCCCGTGGCGCTCGCCGCCGCTCATCCGCGGGCTCCCGGCAGGGTCATCGCCGCGACCAGCTCGCCGACGTCGCCGACGTCCTCGATCTCGCGCAGCAGCGCCAGCACCCGCTCCGCCTGCTCGGCCTCGTAGACGTTGGCGGCCGCCTCGCGGTAGATGTCTTCGACCGCGGGCGTCGGCAGCCGGTAATCGCGCCCGTCCGCGTCGGCGTCGAAGTCGAAGGAGCCGGTCGCCGTCTCGACCTGGAGGCGCGCCGTCATCAGGCCGTCGACCCCGACCACCTCGGTCCGCTCCAGGAGCCCGAGGATGTCGGGGGCGGCGACGTCCTGGGTCTCGGCGAGCCCGAGGGCGCCGCGCAGGAGCATCGCGGCGGCGCAGAAGCCGCTGGCGCCGAGGACGTTGTCGCGGTCGGCGTACGGCGGCCGGTTGGGGCCGCCCGAGGCCATCGCGAAGGTGCCGATCTCGAGCCGCACCGATTCGATCGCGGCGGGGTCGAAGCCATCGGTCTCGCGGATCTTCTTGGCGCCGTCGACCAGCGCCTGGTTGAAGAAGTAGACCGGATAGGGCTTGTAGATCACCTCGGCGACGCCCCACTCCGGGCCCTCCAGGTGCCCGAGCACGTCGCCGACGACGTCGTGGGCGGCGAGCTGATCGCGCGGGGCGGCGCCGAACAGCTGGTAGAAGCCCGCGTAGCCCTCGAAGGCGGTCGGCGCGGCGACCGCGCCCTTGCGCGCCAGCGCCGCCGCGACCCAGCCGTTGACCGAGGCGTGCGGGACGTTGAAGTGGTACTCGCTGGTGCCGACGTGGACGCACTCGGAGAGGCCGGCGGTGGTGTTGACGGCGAGCCCGAGCGCGTTGGCGGTCTGCTCGGCGTCGAGGCCGAGGAGCTTGGCGGCCGCCGCCGCGGCGCCGATCGAGCCGTAGACGGCCGGGCCCTGGCAGTTGTCGACTTTGACTTCGGGGGTGAGCGCCATGCTGGCGCAGGCAACTGTCACCTCGATGCCGGTGACGAAGGCCTCGAGCAGGTCGGCGCCGCTGCTGCCGAGGCGCTCGCCCAGGGTCAGGCAGATCGGCGCCGTGGTCTCCGCCGGGTGGGTGCCGCTGACCGTGTGGGTCTCCTCCTGGGTCAGCACGTTGAAGAGCGCCGCGTTCGGCCAGAGGGCGACCTGGGCGGCGGTCCTCGCGCCGTCGACCAGGATCGTGGCCGGCCCGCTCGCCTCTTCCTCGGCGGCGATCTCGATCAGGCGCCGGACGTCGGGCAGGCTGTAGGCGGCCACGGCGGTGCCGATCGAGTTGATCAGCGCGCGGCGGCCCGCCTCGCGCACCTGGTCGCCGTGGGCGTCGAGATCGAAGTCGACGATCCACTCCGCCAGCGCGGTTGACAGCGTCGTCTTGGAAACGGTCGAGCTCAAGTGGTCCCTCCTCGTGCCGCGGTCGCGGCGACCGCCGCCGCACCTCTTGGCATACGTATGCAGATTCGTTCCTTCATTCAGCCACCGGACTCCGCCACATGACCGAGATCGAGCGAGAGGGCCTCCGCGGCGGCGCGGAGGCTGCGCGCCATCGGGCTGCGGGTGCCCCGTGGGATCGCGGCCGCGGTGCCGACCAGCGCCATCGTCGCGACGATCCGCTCGCCCTGGAAGACCGGCGCCGCGAGCGCCCGGATGCCCTCGACGACGCTCGCCGAGTAGGCGACGCCGTCGCGGCGGGCGCGGACCAGCTCGGGGCTTTCGTCGTCGGGGTGAAGGTGGGCGCGGAAGACCTGGCCGTGGGCGCCCGCGGTGGTCAGGCGCGAGCCGACGCTGACCACGACGCGCACGAGCTGGCCCGCGGCGGCGTCGTGGACGCGGACCGCGACCGGCGCCTCGCCGTCCCAGACCGCGAGCACCGAGGTCTGGCGGGTGGCGGCGCCGAGGCGGTCGAGGTGCGGCCCGGCGACGTCGATCACGTCGAGCCCGGCGAGCGCGGCGGCGGCGAGCTCGACCACCCGAGGGCCGAGGGTGTAGACGCCGTCGACGTGGTTGAGGAAGCCGGCGCGGCGCAGGGCGGTCGCATAACGGTGGGCGGTCGGTTTGCTGACCCCGAGCCGCTCGGACATCTGCGCCAGGCCGAGGGCCGGCTCGTCGGTGCTGAACATGCCGAGCAGCTCGGTCGCCCGCGCGACCGCCTGGAACCCGGTGTTCGACTCGTCCGCGTCACCGCGGACGCTCTTCGTCCCTCTCCCAGAAGAACTCACAATGTGAAAGGGTGTCATATATCGTGAAACTTCGCTCCGACAACCTCGGGCTCTTCGTGAAGCTCCCCTCGACCCAGGTCCTCGAGCTCGCCGCCGGCGCCGGCTTCGACTTCTGCCTGATCGACCTCGAGCACTCCCAGCTCGACGAGGGCGATGCGATGCGGCTCGCCGCCCACGCCGCGGCGATCGGCTTCCCCGCGCTCGCCCGGGTCGCGGCGATCGACCGGGGCCAGGTCAACCGCCTGCTGGAAGCGGGCTGCGCGGGGATCCAGCTCTCCACGGTGCGGACCGCCGCCCAGGTACGCGAGCTGCGCGCCGCCACCCGTTATGCCCCGAGCGGCTCCCGCTCGATCAGCCTCGCCCACCGGCGGGCCGCCTACGGCGCCCTCGGGATGGGCGAGTACCTCGCCGCCGAGGCGGCCGAGCCGCCCCTCGTCGTCGCCCAGATCGAGACCGCGACAACCGACGACACCCTCGCCGAGATCGTCGCCGCCGCCCCCGACGTGATCTTCATCGGCACCGCCGACCTGCGCGCCGACGTCGGCCTCGACGACGCCGCCTTCGATGCCCGCGTCGCCGCGATCGTCGCCGCCGTCGAGGCGGCCGACGATGTGGTCCTCGGCGCGATCGCCCTGGACGATCCCCGCGTCCGCTACCGCGTCCTCTCCTCGGACCTCGCCCTGCTGCGCGAGGCGGGCAAGGCGGCGGTCGCCGCGGCGCGCCGCTGATTCTCCCGCCGCCCTACAGCTCCCCCACCCCGTCGAGCCGCCAGGATCTCCTGCGGCTCGTTCGCCAAGGCCTGGCCCGGGTCGGAGAGGACCGCGAAGTCGAGGTCGTGCTTCTCCTGCCTCCTACCCCGCCCGGTCGCCGCGGAGGGCGGCGATCAGGCCGTCGAGGTCCTCGCCGCAGGGACCGCAGGCGCGGAAGTGGGCGGTCAGGCCGGGCAGCCGCGCCTCGGGGTCCTCGCCCGCGTGGAGCAGGTCGGCGTAGACGTCGAGCAGCCGCAGCGCCTCGCCGCAGCCGACGTCGGCCGGGTCGGTGGCGAGGAAGGCGGCGAGCTGGTTCTCGGGGGTCGGGTCGGCCGTCACGGGTCTAGGAGCTCGTCTGCGACCAGCGAGGCCCGCAGCTTACGTCGGGCATCGAACAAAGTCTTGTAGATCGCGTTGCGGTTGGTGTCGAGCTCCACCGTGAGCACGTCGAGCGGGACCTCGTTCAGGACGATCGCCTCGAAGACGCGGCGTTGGCGCTCGCTCAGCTCGGTGGCGACCGCCTCGCGCAGCCCGGCGAGCAGGTCGCGCGTCTCCGCCTCGCGTCCCGGCCCGAGGCCGAAGCGGTCGGGCATCCGCTCCCAGGCGTCGGGGTCGAGGTGGACGCCGCGCGTGCGCCAGAGGTGACGGCCGACCTTGTTCGACACCTCGAGGATCGCGAATTTCGCCGCCCAGGTGGTGAAGCGGCTTTCGGCGCGAAAGTCGTCGAGCTTGGCGAGGACGGCGAGGGTCGCGTCGTCGGCGGCGGTGGTGACGACGTCGTCGAGCTCGGGGCCGGCGAAGGGGATGGCGGCGCTGCGCCGGGCGACCTCGGCGCCGGCGATCCGCCGCAGGCGCTCGTGCAGCTCGGCGACGGCCGCCTCGCGGCGCGGGCCGCGGAGATCGGCGAGCCAGCGCTCCGACTCGCGGTCCGGATCCGGGCCCTCGACCGTTCCCGCGGATGCGCCGGAGGTGCCCACGCGCGGATCCTAGCGAGCAACATGCCCGCCCAGAGGCGCGTAATACCTCTGTAAGAACCCTAACGATTGGCTTAAACATGCGGTTTGCGAGGTAAGACCGGTCGCGGGGCGGGCGCCTAGGGAGCGAGGTTCAGATCATCCCGAAAGGAGAACCCATGAGGTCCATGAAACGCGCCCTCGGCGCCCTCGGCGTCGCCGTCGCCGCATTCGCGGTGTTGACCGGCGTCGCCACGGCGTCGCCGGCCCACCATCACGACCGCGGTCAGCTGCCGCCGTCGCCCTCGCACCCAGGGTCCCACCTACCGCATCGCTTTCCGCCGCCGTCCCACTTCCCGCCGCCGCCACACCATCGGGGGGCGAGCGTCTTCGTCCAGACCGACAACCCGCAGGGCAACGCGGTCGTCGTCTACGACCGCAACCCGGACGGCACCCTCACCGAAGCCGGCCAGTATGCGACCGGCGGGAACGGGGGTCAGCTGGAAGGCTCGGTCGTCGACCACACCGCCTCGCAGGGGGCGCTGCAGCTCGACCAGCAGGACGGCCTGCTCTACGCGGTCAACGCCGGCAGCAACTCGATCAGCGTGTTCTCGGTCGACGGCGACCGGCTGCGCCTGAACCAGGTCGTCCCCTCGGGCGGCGACTTCCCGGTCAGCATCGCCGTCCACGGTCATCTCGTCTACGTGCTGAACGCGCGTGAAGGCGGCTCCGTCCAGGGGTTCGTCCAACTCGGCGGCCGGCTGCAGGCGATTCCGTCCTGGAACCGGGCGCTGGGGCTCGATCCCACGGCGACGCCCGAGTTCACCCACACCCCGGGGCAGATCGCCTTCAGCCCGGACGGCTCGAAGCTGATCGTCACGACCAAGGCCAACGGCAACGACGTCGACGTCTTCGGCCTCGACCCACTGGGCGGCATCTCGCGCACCCCGACCGTGACCGAACTGCCGGAAGCGGTTCCCTTCGCGGTCAGCTTCGACCCCGCCGGGAACCTGGTGCTGGCCGAGGCGGGGCCGAACGCGGTCGCTTCGTTCGCGATCGGGGGCGACGGCAGCCTCACCCAGCTGGCCCAGCAGGGGACCGGGCAGGCGGCTACCTGCTGGATCGCCCGGATCGGAGGCACGTTCTACCTCTCCAACGCGGGCTCCGCCAGCGTCTCGATCTACCGATCGGGTGCCGGCGGGTCGCTCACCGCGGCCGGCCTCGCCTCCACCGAAGCGGGCACCATCGACGCCGCTCCCTCGGCCGACGGCCGCTACCTCTACGTGCAGACCGGCGCGGCCGGGACGGTCGACGAGTTCCGGGTCGGCACCGACGGGTCACTGACCCCGGTCGGTTCCGTCACCGTCCCCGGGGCGGTCGGCGGGGAGGGCATCGCCGCCTCCTGATCCCGACAGGTACGCGACGCCCGTCCCCCCGTCGGCGGGCGGGCGTCGCCCCGCCAGATGTCGAGGGAGTCGATCGCGGCGGCAAGCCCGAGGCGAACACCACGCCCGAGTGGGCCTATGACCACTCCCCCGCCACGAGCGTGGGCCCCGGCCAGGAGCGGGACGACCGCGTAGGTGGACCAGATCAGATTGACCGCCAGCTTCCTCCATGGCGACCCGGACCCTTCGAGCCTGGTCGACACCGCCAGGAACATCCGCCGGTGCTGAAGTCCTTCCTCGATCGCCCACCAGTTGACGGCGTCCCCGGAGGCCGCCACCCAACGTGCCGTCGAGCATCGAGAGCACCTCCGGCGAGACGACTCGACTATCGGCCCGACCAGCCGTCGCGCGACATATGGCTCCACAGCTTCTCGCACTCCCGTCCCATCGTGGCGACCTGAGCTCTGCCGCGGGACATCACCGACGACGCGCGGCGCCGGCGCGTTCGTCGCCTTCCCTCCGGGACGACACCCGTCGACGAGTCTCCGTTCGGCGAATCGCGGGTCCAGGCTCTCAGGGCGGACCGGCCGAAGGGGCCCGCGGTCGGGAGATCACGATCTGGACCGTCGCGACCGCCAGGACGATCAAGGTCACCAGGCGCTCGCTGCTGCCGATCTCGTGGAAGAGGGCGTAGATCTGGATGCCGGCGGCGCAGAGTTGGGCGGCGACCGGGAGGACGATGGCTCGCCAGCCGTAGACCTCGCGGCGGCTTTCGTCGGTGGGGGTCGAGGCCCAGGCGGCTCCCGCGATGAGGAGGGCGCCGGCGCTCCAGAGGAAGTTGTAGTCGCCTTCGACGAGGGAGCCGCGGGCCTGTTGGACGGAGAAGACGCCGTCCGCCGAGGCGATGAGGGCGCAGCCGAGGCCGAGGAGGACCCAGGTGCGTCCCGGCCGCCAGCCGAGCAGGCCGCAGACGCCGAGGACGCCGCCGACGAGGAGGACGTCGAGGATCGGGTAGCTGAAGTCGACGATCTTCGCCAGGCCGCTGTCGGCGGAGGTGGCGGCCTCGGGCTGGACGATCAGGGCGACGGCCGGGGTCATCACCACCAGCATCACCGCGAGGCCGTCCATCCAGCGGTGCAGCTCGAAGCGTCGCACCCGCTCGTGGATGAGGAGCGCCATGCCGCCGACCGTAAGTGGGTACCAGGCAAGCCAGAGGGCGTCGGCGACGGTCGGGTACGGCGGGGTGGAGTCACCGGAGTAGAGGAGGTCCCAGAGGACCGTCCCCAGGGCCCAACAGGCCAGCCCCGCCCCGATCCACAGCCAGGCGCGCCGGCCCCGGGGCTCGTAGGCGACCCGCAGGAGGCAGAGGACCGCGGCGGCGAGTTGGAGCGCGGCCTGGATCCCGAGGCCGAAGACGTCGTCGGGCAATCCCAGCCCGAAGAGTTCGTGCAGGGCCTCGGCCAGGCAGAACAGGCCGAGCAGCCACCAGAGCGGGACCAGCACCTCGGGCTGTCGGACCCCGACGTCGGGCACGGGCGGCGGCTCGGGGGTCGCCTCCTCCGTCGCCGCGACCGGCCTCTTCATCGTCCCCTCGAAGGCTCCACGCCCCGAGGCTAGTCGGCAGGTCAGATTCATCGACCGCTGGTTCACTTCGGGGAGGCGCGGGGTAGGAGCGTAATCTCGGGGAGCCGGGCGTGGACTGGGGACCGTACGCCGCGGCCTTCGGGATGGTGGAAATCACGAACGACGGGTGGGTGTAGAGATGAAGAAGCTGTGGTCCCTGGGCGGGTTGGCTGTCCTTCTCGCCGGCATCGCGGCCCTGCTGGTCCCGGCGGTCTCCGCCGGCGCGGCGACCTCCACGAGGATCCAGGGCAAGGCTCCGGCGGCCGTGCCGGCCAACAGATCGGGTCCGACGCCGGCGGGAGAACTGATCGAATTCGACGTCGGCGTCGAACTGAGGGACCTCGCCGGCGCGGAAGCGTTCGCCAAGGAAGCGACCGATCCGACGAGCCGCGACTACCGCAGGTTCCTGAGTCCACAGCAGTGGGAGAAGCGCTTCTCGCCGAGCGTCAAGGCGGACCAGGAAATCGTGAAGTCGCTGCGCCGGGCCGGCTTCACGATCGCGAAGGTGGCCCCCGACCGGATGACGATCGTCGCCGAAGGGACCGCCGAACAGGTCGAAGCGTATTTCCAGACGACTCTGGCGCAGTACGAAGTCGGCGAAGAAACGGTGCGCCTCGCGTCGTCCTCGCTGAGCGCCCCGACGAACGTGGCACCGTTCATCTCGGGCGTGCGTGGGGTGAACGAGGTCCGCGCGAAGCCGGCGAACCTCACCGGCGCCGGTGACGAAGGCGACCACGGCCACGGCCCGTGGGGATGGCCCGGACACGGTCACGGTCACCGGCCGCCGCCCCGAGGCGAAGAAGAAGAAATCGCACAGCCCGCCGGCTTCCGTCCCGGGACTCCCTGCTCCGCCTACTACGGTCAGGAACTCGCCGGCACCCTGCCGCCCTTCGGGGACGGTTTCCCGAACCCGCTGCCGTACGCGGTGTGCGGTTACAAGCCCGCGCAGCTGCAGGGCGCCTACAACGTGACCGGACCGATCGCCGGCGGCGACGACGGCGCGGGTGTGACGGTCGCGATCGTCGACGCCTACGTGTCACCGACCCTCTACGGCGATGCGGTCGAATACGCGAGACGAAACCAGACCTCACAGCAGTGGCAGCGGGGTCAGTTCAAGGAGATGGTCCAGCGGCCCTTCACCGACACCGAAGTGTGTGAACCGCCCGGCTGGTCGGGCGAGCAGACCCTCGATGTGGAGGCCGTGCACGCGATGGCACCCGGGGCGAAGGTGCTCTACGTCGGTGGTAGGAACTGCACCGTGTCCCTGTACAACGCGGTCGAGGAAGTGGTCGACGGCCACCTGGCGAACGTCGTCAGCGACTCCTGGTCCAACGGTCCCGAAGAAGAAGAAGCCGAAACCGCCGAGTCGAGGGAAACGTTCAACCACGTGCTGTTGATGGCGGCCGGCACCGGGGTGGGCGTGCAGTTCTCCTCCGGCGACGAAGGCGACAACTTCATCGTCTCCGGCTCGCAACAGCCGTCGTTCCCGGGGACCAGCCCCTACGCGACCGCGGTCGGCGGCACCAGCCTCCAGATCGGCGCGCAGAGCAACCGCGTCGGCGAGGTCGGCTGGTCGACCGGCATCAGCGCGCTCTGCAGCGAAGAACTGGCGAACCTCGGCTTGTGCGAACCCACCGAAGTCGGTAAGTGGGAGCCGCCCGCGCCGGGTGAATACGACTACGGCGGCGGCGGCGGGACCTCGGACCAGTACGCCGAGCCCTGGTACCAGGAACCGGTGGTGCCCGCCGAAATCGCCGGACGCCTCGGGACGGGGGAGCTGAACCGCGTCGTGCCGGACATCTCGATGGAGGGTGATCCCTCGACCGGCATGCTGGTCGGCGAGACGCAGGAATTCGCCGACGGCACCTACTACGACCAGTACCGCATCGGCGGCACGAGCCTGTCGTCCCCACTGTTCGCCGGGCTGATGGCGGACGCCGACCAGGCGGCCGGCGGCTCGCTCGGGTTCGTGAACCCGCTGCTGTACCACCTGGACACCGGAGGGCAGAATCCGCAGGCCTTCTACGACATCCTGCCCGCCGGCAAACAGGCGGTCGCGCGCAACGACTACCTCAACGAAGAAAACGCATCGGCAGGCGTCCTCACCACGGCGAGGATCCTCGGCATCGAAGGAGCGACCGAGTACTTCTGCCCGCAGGTGAACGAAGAAACCGGCGAATGCGAAGCCGAAGTCGAGGAAGCAACGGAGTCGCTGTCCGCGGCCCCCGGGTTCGACTCGATGACCGGCATCGGATCCCCCGGCGATCAGTTCATCCAGGAACTGAGCAACGGCTGACCGATGACGGTCGGGGGCGCACCCGGTGCGCCCCCGACCGTCGGTCCGCCGATGCGGGGAACGCTCACCGCCGGCTATGCCTTCGCGTAGTCGCCGATCTCGCCGAAGTCGACCATCACGCAGGGCTCGGACCCGGTGACCTCGGCATCGTGGCCGGGCGGGATCGCCGCCACGTCACCCGCGTTGATCTCGAGCTCGGAGCCGTCGTCCATGTAGATCCGCATCGAGCCGGAGAGGACGTAGCCGAAGTGGGCCGCCTGGCAGGAGTCGGTGCCCGCGATCGGCTTGACGTTCTCAGACCACCTCCAGCCGGGCTCGAAGGTGCCCTCGAGGACGGTGTGACCGGCAAGCTCCACGGCTTTGGCCTGTCCGTTCCCCTTGAACGGCCGGGTCTCGTCGGGAGAGGTGAAATTCTTGGCTTCGGCTGGCATCTGCTGCCTCCTGGTCGGCACGGCCCTGCCTCGATCCGAACCTACACCCGGCCCCGCATCCCGACAAGCGGCGCCGCCTGGGCCTGCCTCCGGAAGCCGCTTCTCGAACAGGCCCCGCACCATCTCACCGCTCCTCTCCCGCCGGCACTCCGCGAAGCCGAGGTGCCGGTAGATCGCCTGGTTCTCGACCATCTTCACGTGGGTGAAAGGGCATGCCCCGGTAGCCGCGGGCCTGTTCCTCGGCGACCACACTGTCCCTCGGCGCTCTCCCGTTCGGGCAGGAACCGATGCGCAGCAGTCGTCCGATGATTTTCGCCACGTGCCGCAGTCTCAGCACCGCAACCAACCGATCGGGGTGGAGATGGGCGAGCTGAATCAGGTGGCCGACGGGGTCTGGGTCCGGCAGAGCGAGTGGGTCTGGACCAATTCGATCGTCGTGCGCGGGGACGACGGGCTGATCGTGGTCGATCCGGGCATCCACGGCTCCGAGCTGGAGCGGCTCGCGGAGGAAGTGGACGGGCTCGGCATCCCGGTGGTCGCCGGGTTCTCCACCCATCCCCACTTCGACCACCTGCTCTGGCATCCCGGGCTCGGTGACGTGCCGCGTTATGCCACCGCTCCGTGTGCGCGGCTCGCAAGCGAAGCTCGGGAGCGGGCGCAGGCGATGGCGGCGGAGAGCGCGACCGGGGTCCCGCTCGAGCTGGTCGCCCGGGTCACCACGCTGCCTGCGGACGGCGGGCCGCTTCCCGGCGAGCTCATCGAACACCGGGCGCACGCCGTGGGTCACGCCGCGATCCTGCTCGCCGACCGCGGCGTCCTGCTCGCGGGCGACATGCTCTCCGACGTCCTGATCCCGCTCTTCGACGTTCGCCAGGAAGATCAGGTGGGCGCCTACAAGGAAGCGCTCGACCGGATCGAGATCGCGCTCGGCCAGGTCGACGTCGTCGTCCCCGGCCACGGCGCCGTCGCCGTCGGCCGCGAGGCGGCCACCCGGCTCGCCGCCGACCGCGCCTACGTCGACGCACTGCGGCGAGGAGAGGAGCCGGTCGACGCCCGCCTGGGCCCAGGCGCCGAGTGGCTCGGCAGCGGCCCCCACCAGGCGAACGTCGAACAGGCCCGACGCGGGTAGGGGAGGGGCTCGGGGGCGGTTGTTCGGGGGCGGCCGTGGCCGACGGCGCGGGCGGCCGTCCACACCACTCCGGGGCGCCGGGCCGTCCACAGCGCTCGGGCCGGCGTCCGCACCGCAACCACTCCGGCCCCGGCCGTCCGCACCACTTCGGGCCGGGCCGTCCACACCACTTCGGGATGTCGCAGGCTGTCCTGGGCGCCTCATGGGGGTCCTGGCAGGCTGTGACCCCCATGAGGCGCCCAGGACGTGAGGGGTGCGGGGGAGAGC
>JBPYFM010000088.1:0-41041 GCA_051986435.1 Solirubrobacterales bacterium
TGACGGATCCGTGGGACTCCCGTCGCTCCCCGTTGACGCTCCCGCGACCCTTCCTCCACTCATCGAAGACCCGGCCCTCTCGGCCACGGCCACAGCCTGCCCGGGCCGTGGCCGAGAGGGCCGGGTCCCTCGGCCGTCCCTTCCCTTCCCGTCCCGTCCCTTCCTTCCCACCCCTCGCCCCCGGGCGTCAGCTACCGAGGCAACCGCGCGTCGTCAGGCCGCCGCTAGCTCGTCCAGCGCCTTCAACACGAGCGCGTCGTGTTTTTTCGGCTGGACTTTGGGGAAGACACGGGCGATCTTGCCCTTCGGATCGATGATGAAGGTCGAGCGCAACATCCCCATGTACTTCTTGCCGTACATGGACTTCTCGCCCCAGGCGCCGTATTTCTCCGCCACCTTGTGGTCTCCGTCGCCGAGCAGCGTGAACCCGAGGCCGTATTTGTCGTCGAACATCTTGATCTTCTCCGGCTCGTCCGGTGAGACGCCGATGACCTTGGCGCCTGCCTTGGCGTACTCGTCGCTCCGATCCCGCACCCCGCAGGCCTGCGTGGTGCAGCCCGGCGTGTCGGCACGGGGATAGAAGTAGAGGACGACGGTCTGGCCTTTGAAGTCCGACAGCTTGACCTTGTTCCCGTCCTGGTCCGGCAGCGTGAACGCCGGCGCTTTGTCTCCTGGCTCGAGCACGCCTACTCGGCGTCCTCGCGGCCCGGGTCCTGGCCGTCCTCGTCCTCGTCGAGCTCCTCGTCGCCCTGTTCGAGGGCGGTCTCGGAGACGGAGCCGGTGGAGCCGGGGTGGTAGGAGGTCTGGAAGGACTCGAGGACGCGGTCGCGGCCGTCTTCGTCGATCGGGACCTCGTCGGAGAGGCGGACCCACTCGGCACCCTCGTAGGCCTCGAGGTTGAAGACCTCCTGGTCGATCGAGGCGGAGTCGTCGACGATGACGACGACCTCGGTCTGCGGGTTGAAGTAGGTCCCGGGCTGGTTCAGCAGCTCCTCGACCTCGTAGAGGTTCTCCTCGGGATCGGGCGGCATCGGCGCGATCTTAGAGCGTTGCGCCGCGTCTCGCGCGCCCGCGCGAGACGACCCGCCCGTGCGGGGGTCCGGCTCTCTAGCCGCCCAGCTCGGCGAGTTGGCGCGCGGTCTCGGCCTCGACGTCGAGCGGCTCCAGACCGGCCCGCAGGCGCCGTTCGTTGCGGGCGACGACGAGCTGGCGGACCTCGGCCCGCAGCTCCTCGTCCTGGCCCGCCCGCGGGCCCTCCGCGGCCGCGGCCAGCAGGCGCGCCGACTCGGCCTCGACGTCGAGCGCGGGCTCGCCGCGGACCTTCCGCCGCTCCGCCTTGGCTTCCAGCATCTGGCGCACCTCGGCTGCCTGGATCGCCGGGTCCGTCGACTGCGGCGCCGCGCCCTTGCGGGCGGGGGAGTCGCGCAGGATCGCGAACGCGCCGCCGCCGTAGGAGTCCCAGCCGCCAGTCACCCGCTTCAGGCCGAGCCCGATCAGCGGAGCCACCACCCCGGTGAAGATCAGCACCGCCGCCGCCTTCACCCCTACGGAAAGCGTCATCACGAGTCCCACCGCGACAGCGTATCCGGTACGCTCCAGTTGGTTGACTGACCAGTCAATCGGGAGGCGCCCGGCCGGGCGTCCACGCCACGACTTCGCAGCACGACCCAAAAGGAGCCTCGACCGGTGGTTGACTTCACCCTGACCGACGAACAGAAAGACCTGAAAGAGCTCGCGCACTCCTTCGCCGAGAAAGAGATGCGCCCGGTCGCCTGGGAGTACGACAAGGACGGCACCTGGCCCGAGGAGGTGCTGCGCAAGGCCTGGGACGTCGGCCTGATGAACACCCACGTCCCGGCCGAGTACGGCGGCCCGGGGCTCGACTACCTCTCCGGCTGCGTGATCGAGGAGGAGATCGGCTGGGGCTGCTCCGGCATCGGCACCTCGCTGATGGCGAACGGCCTGGCCTCCGCGCCGGTCGGCCTCGGCGGCTCCGAGGAGACCAAGAAGAAGTACCTCGGCGGCCTCGTCGAAGAGTTCAAGCTCGCCTCCTTCTGCCTCACCGAGCCAGACGCCGGCTCCGACGTCTCCGGGATGAAGACCCGGGCCGTCAAGCAGGGCGACAAGTACATCCTCAACGGCTCCAAGTGCTTCATCACCAACGGCACCTACGCCGACTGGTTCACGGTCTACGCCAAGACCGACCCGGAGGCCGGCCACCGCGGCATCTCCGCCTTCGTCGTCGACGCCAACTCCCCCGGGGTCACCGTCGACAAGAAGGAGGACAAGATGGGCCAGCGGGCGTCGAACACCGCGACGATCTCCTTCAACGACGTCGAGGTGCCCGCCGAGAACCTGCTCGCCGAGGAAAACCACGGCTTCAAACTCGCGATGATGACCCTCGACCGCACCCGTCCAGGCGTCGCGGCGATGGCGGTCGGGATCGCCCGCGCGGCGTTCGAGTTCGCCTCGGACTACTCGAAGGAACGGGTCCAGTTCGGCGTGCCGATCGCGATGCACCAGGCGATCCAGTTCATGATCGCCGACATGGCGACCAAGGTCGACGCGGCTCGCCTGCTGACCTGGAACTCGGCCGTCCTGCTCGACCAGGGCAAACGGAACACGCTGCGCTCCTCGGAGGCCAAGCGCTTCGCCTCGGACTCGGCGATGGAGGTCACCACCGACGCCGTCCAGGTCTACGGCGGCTACGGGTTCATCAAGGAGTACCCGGTCGAGAAACTGATGCGCGACGCGAAGATCATGCAGCTCTACGAGGGGACCAGCCAGATCCAGCGCCTGGTCATCGCCAAAGAGGTGCTGCTGCCGCGCAACATCGACGAGGTCACCCCGGAGGCGAAAGCCGCCGCGGCCTCGCAGTCCGAGCAGGCGGCCGCCACCGTCTGAGCAGCCCCCGCCTCACGGGCGCGCCGCCACCCACGCGGCACCCCGGTGTTGATGGGCCGAAAAGCCACGTATATCGTGGCTTTTCGGCCCATCAACACCGGGTCCGCGGCGGGCTCGGGTCAGCCCGTGGTGCGGTTGCGGTAGGCGCGAAGCGCCACCGGGACGACCGCGGTGAGGATCACCGCGCACCAGGCGACCGAGGCGATCACCGGGTGCTCGAGTGGCCAGGCCGCCCCGTCGGGGATCGCGGTCGGGTTGCCGAACAGGGTGCGGATCGCCGCCGCCCAGGCGCTGATCGGGTTGTATTCGGCGACCTGACGCAAGCCGTCGGGCAGCCCGCCGACCGGCACGAACGTGTTGGCGACGAACGTCAGCGGGAAGACCGCGACGAAGGCGATCCCCTGGACCGCGTCCGGGGAGCGGGCGATCACCCCGACCATCGTCCCGAGCATGATCGACGTGATCGCGATCAGGAAGATGAGGCCGAAGCCGCCGAGCGCTTCGAGCGGGGTGGAGGTGATCCCCCAGCCCACGATCAGCCCGCTGAGGACCATGATCGCGATCGCCAGCAGCGTGGCGCTGAACTCTGCGGTGAGGTGGCCGATCAGGTAGGCCGGCCGCGACATCGGCAGCGAGCTGAAGCGGTCGATGATCCCTTCGCCGAGGTCGGTGGCGAGGGAGACGCCCGGCCCCATCATCCCGAAGGCGAGGGTCTGGACGATGATCCCGCCGATCAGATATTCGTGGTAGTCGCCGCCCCCGGGGACGTGGATGACGCCGCCGAAGACGTAGGCGAAGAGCAGCACGAACATCACCGGCTGCAAGGTGACGTCGAAGAGTTTCTCCGGGATCTGGCGGATGTGGGCGAACTGCCGCCTGGCCAGGACCCAGGCGTCGGTGGCCAGCCAGCGGAGGCGGGCCGGCCCGGCGGGCGCCTTGGGCAGCGCGGCGGCGGAGATTGCGTTGACGTTCATGCGGCCGTCTCCTCGCGGTCGATGTCTTGGTCGGGGTCGTCGGTGGTCCGAGGGCTCGCGGCGCGGGAGCGCGGCGAGGTGAGGGAGAAGAAGACGTCGTCGAGCGTCGCTTCGCGACGGCGCACGTCATGGGCGTCGACGCCCCCGTCCTCGAGTGCCCGCACGACCTCGATCAGCCGCGTCGATTCGCTCGCCGGGGCGGCGACGAGGAGCCCTTCGCGGTCGATCTCCGCGGCGCCCGCGGCGACCTTCTCGAGCGCCTCGGCCGCCGGGGCGAGATCGTCGACCTCGTCGACGGTGACGACGACGCGTTCGCCACCGTGCCGCGCCTTCAGCCGGCTCGGCGAGCCGGTGGCGACGATCTTGCCGTGGTCGAGCAGCACGACGTCGTCGGCGAGCTGGTCGGCCTCCTCCAGGTACTGGGTGGTGAGGATCAGAGTGGTGCCGCCGCCGACCAGCCGGCGAAGCAGGTCCCAGAGCTCGTTGCGGCTTTTCGGGTCGAGGCCGGTGGTCGGCTCGTCGAGGAAGAGGACCGGGGGTGAGGCGACGAGGCTGGCGGCTAGGTCGAGGCGCCGGCGCATGCCGCCGCTGTAGTCCTTGACCAGGCGGTCGCCCGCGTCCTCGAGCTGCAGCTCGGCCAGCAGCTCCGCCG
The DNA here is from genome assembly GCA_051986435.1 of Solirubrobacterales bacterium. GTDB lineage: Bacteria > Actinomycetota > Thermoleophilia > Solirubrobacterales > 70-9 > VAYN01. The sequence continues at coordinate 4,531 of JBPYFM010000088.1, forward strand.
CCCGCGACCGCGCGACCTTGCGCGGCAGGTGGTAGAGGCGACCGATCATCTCGAGGTTGGCGGCGCCGCTCATTAGCCCGTCGACGGTTGCCGCCTGGCTGGTGAGCCCGATCTGTTCGCGGACCCGGTCCGGTTCGGCGACCACGTCGTGCCCGGCCACCTTGGCCGTCCCCTCGGTGGGCGAGGCCAGGGTCGTGAAGATACGGATCGCCGTCGTCTTGCCGGCCCCGTTGTGGCCGAGCAGGCCGAGGACCGACCCGGTCGGCACCGCGAGCTCGAAGTCGCGAAGGGCCCACTGCTCGCCGTAGCGCTTGCCGAGGCCTTCGGCCACGACGGCGTGGGAAGTCTGGACGTCTTGATTCATTTCGTACCTCGTACGTTGTCGTGGTACAGCGTACGACCAAGTTAGCAGTACGATGTACGAAATGTCCAGAGACGCGGAGAAAGCCCAGGACGAGAAGCGCGCGGAGCGGGAGCGCGAGCGCGCCGAGCGCGACGCGGAACGGGCCGGGGAAAAGGCCGACCGCGACGCCCGGCAGGCGCGACGAAAGGCCGAACGCGGCGCCGGCGCCTCCCGGGAAAAGGCGGAACGCGGCGCCGATCGCGCCCGCGAATGCGCCGAACGCGCTCGTGGGAAGGTCGAACGGGCCGAAGAGAGCGTCCGTGAGCGCTCCGAGCATGCGCAGGCGAAGATCGCCCGCGCCTTGGCGGGCGTCGCCGACGCCGAAGACAAGGCCGGAGAGATGGTCGCCCGCGGGATCGAGCGACCCCAGAACGCCGCCGACCGCGAGGGCGCCGCCCTCGACGACGTCGAGCAGATGGTCTGGTTCCGCCAGGAGCCGGCCAGCCGCCGTCCCGCCCACACCCGCGCCGACATCGCCCGCGCGGCGATGGAGATCGCCGACGCCGAAGGCTTCGAGGCGGTCTCGATGCGCCGCGTCGCCCAGCGCCTCGGCGCCGGGACGATGACGCTCTACCACTACGTCCGCAACAAGGACGAGCTGATCACCTTGATGAGCGACGCGGTGATGTCGGAGATCCTCGTCCCCGACGACGAGCTCGCCGACGACTGGCGCACCGCGGTGACCCAGATCGCGACTCGCACCCGCGCCGTCTTCGCCAACCACCGCTGGATCGTCGAGCGGATGGGCGAGGGGCGGCCCGGTCCGAGTGGCATGCGCCACTTCGAGCAGTCCCTCCGCGCCGTCGCCCCTCTCGGTCTCGGCCGCAACGAGACCTTCGAGCTCATCGGCCTGATCGACGACTTCGTCTTCGGCTACTCCCTCCGCGAGGTCCAGGAGATGGAAGAGCACGAGCGCGGCTGGCCGCGCGAGGTCCTCGACTTCTTCAAACGTGAACTGGCGAGCGGCAAATACCCCCTGATCAAAGACTTCTTCGGCGACGACGTCGACTCGAGCTTCAACACCGTCCTCGAGTTCCTGAGCCAACCAGGCCGCTTCGAGCGCGGCCTGAACCGCCTCCTCGACGGCATCGAAGCCAACCTCCCCGGCAAACCCCCCAAATAGCGCCGAAAGGCCCGTGAAAGGGCTGGGCCGGGGGGGAGAATCCACCCCGCGGTCGTCCTTAGGGCGTCATGGACGAGGCCCGAGAGGAAGCGGTCGACCTAACCGGCGGCGACGACGGCGTGGTCGACCTAACCGGCGATATAGGTGGGAAAAGACGACCGCGAACGGGCGGGGGTTGGAAAGGACGACCGCGAACGGGCGGGGGTTGGAAAGGACGACCGCAGGGCGGGGCGCGGTGGGTGGCGCTTTCGCGAATGGCAAAGAGGCAGCACGGTGTTGTCTCGATTCGACAGCTGGAAGGGCCGCTCGGGTTTTCCCAGCGCTCGGTGGCGCGGGCTGTCGGTGCCGGGCGGTTGCATCGGGTGTATCGGGGCGTATACGCGGTCGGGCATACGGAGCTTTCGCGGCGGGGGGAATGTCTCGCGGCGGTGCTTGCGGTCGGGCCGGGGGCGTTGCTCAGTTACTACTCGGCTGGATGGTTGTGGGGGCTGTGGCCGGGGTCTCCGGCGCCCTTTGAGGTCACGGCGCTTGTGCCACGGCACCATCCGGCGCCGAAGGGGGTGGTGCGGCATCGGGCTCGGAACCTGGAGGAGGTGGATCGGGCGGTGGTCGACGGGATTCCGGTCACGTCCGTCGCGCGGACGCTGCTCGACCTCGCCTGGAAGCTGCGGAGCGACCAGCTGCGGCGGGTGCTGGAGCGGGCGGAAGACCTGAAGCTGCTCGACGTCGAGGCGATCCACGCGGTCGTCGAGCGCAATCGGGGGCATCGTGGCGCGAAGCGCCTCCGTCACGCGATGGCGACCTACGAGCGGCCGATCTGGACGCGCTCGGAGTTCGAGCGGCGCTTCGTCGATCGGCTTGTCGCCGGCGGCCTACCGCGACCGGCAACGGGATGGAACGAGATCGGCTACGAGCTCGACGTCTTCTGGCCGGAGCTCGCCTTCGGTGTCGAACTCGACACCTGGGAGACGCACGGCTCCCGGGACGCGTTCGAGCGGGACCACGACCGCGACCTCGACTTCGCCCTCGCCGGCGTCGAGACGGTCCGGGTCAGCGAACGTCAGTTCCAGCGGGACCCCGACGCGGTCGTCGAGAAGATCGCCCGCCTCCTCGAGCGCCGCCGCTCCCGTGCCTAGCGCGGCGCGCTGTCGCGCCGCTTCGACGCCTTCAGGCGCGTCACTTTGTCGAGGATCAGCTTGCGCAGGCGGATCGCGTCGGGCGTCACTTCGACGCACTCGTCCTCGCGCAGGAACTCGAGCGACGCTTCCAGGGTCAGCCGCGTCGCCGGCGCCAGGCGCACGAGCACGTCGGCGCTCGCCGCCCGCATGTTCGTCTGCTGTTTGGCTTTCGTCGGGTTGACGTCGAGGTCTTCGGAGCGCGCGTTCTCGCCGATGATCATGCCTTCGTAGACCTCCTCGCCCGGCCCGACGAAGAGCGTGCCGCGGTCCTGGAGGCTCATCAGCGAGTAGCCGGCGGTCTGGCCGCGGCGGTCCGCCACGAGCGAGCCGGTCTGGCGGGTCCGCAGCTCCCCCGCCCAGGGCTCCCAGCGGTCGAAGACGTGGTGGAGGATCCCCGACCCGCGGGTCTCGGTCAGGAACTCGGTGCGGAAGCCGATCAGCCCGCGCGCCGGCACCAGGTAGTCCATCCGCACCCAGCCGGTCGAGTGGTTGACCATCTGCTCGAGCCGCCCCTTGCGCCCGGCCAGCATCTGCGTCACCGCGCCGACGTGCTCCTCGGGGACGTCGATCGCCAGCCGCTCCACCGGCTCGTGCACCTTGCCGTCGATCTCCTGGGTGACGACGCGCGGCTGCCCCGCGGTCATCTCGTAGCCCTCGCGCCGCATCATCTCCAGCAGCACGACCAGCTGCAGCTCGCCGCGCCCCTGGACCTCCCAGGCATCCGGCCGCTCGGTGTCCTTGACCCGGATCGAGACGTTGCCGACCAGCTCGCGGTCGAGGCGGTCGCGGATCTGACGCGCAGTCAGCTTGTCGCCGCCGCCCTGCCCGGCCATCGGCGAGGTGTTGATCCCCAGCACCAGCGACAGGGACGGCTCGTCGACCGTGATCACCGGCAGCGGGCGCGGGTCCTCGACGTCGGCGAGCGTCTCCCCGATCGTCACCTCTTCGATCCCGGCCACGGCGATGATTTCGCCCGGCCCGGCCTCCTGCGCGGTCACCCGCTCCAGGCCCTCGGTGACGAAGAGCTCCGACACGTTCGCCCGTTTCACCTCGCCGTCGGCGCGGCACCAGGCGATCGGCTGTCCGGATCTGATCGTCCCCTGACGCACCCGGCAGACCGCCAGGCGCCCCAGGTAAGGCGACGCGTCGAGGTTGGTCACGTGCGCCTGCAGCGGCGCGTCCTCGTCGTAGGTCGGCGCCGGGATCTTCTCCAGCATCAGGTCCAGCAGCGGCATCAGGTCGGTCCCCTCGACCCCCTCCTCGAGCGCCGCCCAGCCCGCTTTGGCGTTCGTGTAGACGATCGGGAAGTCGATCTGGTCGGAGTCCGCGTCGAGGTCGATGAAGAGCTCGTAGACCTCGTCGACCACCTCGGAGATCCGCGCGTCGGGCCGGTCCACCTTGTTGACGACGAGGATGATCGGCAGCCGCCGCTCCAACGCCTTGCGCAGCACGAAGCGCGTCTGCGGCAGCGGCCCCTCCGAGGCGTCGACCAGGAGCAGCGCCCCGTCGACCATCGTCAGCGCCCGCTCCACCTCGCCGCCGAAGTCGGCGTGGCCGGGCGTGTCGACGATGTTTAGCTTCACCCCGCCGTGCTGGACCGCGGTGTTCTTGGCGAGGATCGTGATCCCCTTCTCCCGCTCGAGGTCCATCGAGTCCATCACCCGCTCGGCGACCTCCTGGCCTTTGCGGAAGGTCCCGGTCTGCCAGAGCATGGCGTCGACGAGCGTCGTCTTGCCGTGGTCGACGTGGGCGATGATCGCGCAGTTGCGCAGGTCGTTACGAGTTGCGGTCATAAGAAGGTGGGGGAGAGGCTGACGGGGAGCGGGGAGAGTAGCGGGGCGGCGATGTGGGCCCAGACAAGACGAAGCCCGCCAAGTGGCGGGCTTCCCAGACTGTCTATGAGCTAGCGCTCTACGAAGTCTGCTGAACGCTGGCCGCGGCGGGACCCTTCGGGCCTTCCTCGGACTCGTAGCTCACCTTGGCGCCCTCGGTCAGGGACTTGAAGCCCTCACCCAGGATGGCGCTGTGATGGACGAACACGTCCTTCGAGCCGTCATCGGGCGTGATGAACCCGTAGCCCTTATCGTCGCTAAACCACTTTACGGTTCCAGTAGGCATGTATTGCCTCCACATCGTGTGCTGCAAACGCTGACGGTGCGGGATGCAACGACATGCGAGCGCTAGACACAAACTTACAGCCGGTATTCCGGCCCTTTCAGGCGGGACCGTAGCAGGATCGCGCGCGTCCGGACGTGAATTTTTGGCCTAAACGCGCGGCGTGCGCCCCGTCCGCTTCCGCATCTAGCCTCCTTTCGTGCGCTTCCTCGACCGGATGGACCGCGCTGCGATCGCAGAGATGCTCGACCGCGACGAGTATTTCTGGCTAGATCTAGAGGCCCCGAGCAATGAGGAAATCGAGACCCTCGACGGTCTCTTCCACTTCCACCCGCTCGCCCTGGAGGACCTGAGCAAAAAAGGCCAGCGGCCGAAGCTCGAGGATTTCGGCGCCTACATGTTCCTCGTCTACTACGGGGCGCGCGACCCCGAAGGCGGCACCGGGGTCCGCCTGGAAGAGGTCCACGCCTTCGTCAGCGGCGGCTACCTCGTCACCGTCCACGACCGCGAGTGCGCCGCCCTCGAGGAAGTGCGCAAACGGCTCGACGCCCTGCCGCCGAGCTCCGAGCAGTTCGTCGTCTACCGCGTCATCGACGCGCTCACCGACACCTTCTTCCCGCTGCTGGAGGACCTCGAAGACCGGCTGGAACGGCTTGACGAGCAGATCTTCAGCGCCCCCTCGCCGGACCACCTGCAGCCGCTCACCGAACTGCGGCGCGACCTCGTCGACCTCGGCCGGATAGCGACCCCGCAGCGCGACATGCTCGCCCGCCACATCGACGACATCCTCGAAGTCCCGGGCCTCGAAGCCGACTCGCGCAACTACTTCCGCGACGTCTACGACCACGCGATCCGCATCTCCGACCAGATCGACGCCTACCGCGACCTGCTGATCGGCAGCCGCGACGCCTACCTCTCGGTCACCTCCAACCGCCTCAACGAAATCACCAAGCAGCTGACCGTGGTGGCGACGATCTTCCTGCCGCTCTCCTTCGTGGTCGGCTTCTTCGGCCAGAACTTCGCCTGGATGGTCGAAAACATCGACAGCGCGGCGGACTTCTGGGCGATCGGCGGGGGCAGCATGGTGGTCTCGCTGGTTGTGCTCGTGGTCTGGCTACGCCGGTCGTCCTATGCGTAGGATTTACTTGGAAATAGTCTTTGAGCGTGCCTAGTATCCGGTAGATGCCCGGCAAGAAGCTGCTCCCCGTCGTCCCCGCCCTCGTCGTCCCGGCCACCGCGCTCGCCGCACCCACGCGCTCTCGCCGCGACTCGTCGTGCTCCCCTCACCGCAGGTTCGCTCGCTCGGCGCCGCCAGGCAGGCGCGCCGGGTCGGCCTCACGCCATCGGGCGCGCGGAGCCTGCTGCGCCACGGGCGGCGCGTCCTCGTGGACGTCCGCTTCGGGTCCGGCGCCGCGGCCCGCGCCGAAGCCCTCCGCCAGACCGGCGCCGAAGTGATCGAAGTCAGCTCCCGGTACCAGACGGTCACGGTCGCGGCCCTGCCGACCCAGCTGCGCGCGGTCGCCGCCGTGCCGGGCGTCGAGGGCGTGCAGGAAGAGATCACCCCGTTCACCGCGGCCGCTCCCTGCCCGCAGGGCCTGGTGGTCAGCGAGGGCGATCGCCAGCTCGAAGCCGCCCGGGCGCGCAACGACTTCGGCGTCGACCTCGACCTGTTCGTACTGAACGAAGAAGGCACGCTCGTCGGCCGGGCGTTCAACACGCCGAACACCGAACCGGGCCGCCGGCAGCCCTTCGAGTTCATCCCCTACGAAGGCGGGATCGGCAAAGGCAGGAAAACCGAACAAATGCAGGTGGTGATCGCCCGGTGCGACGGCGCCTGCGGCGAAGAACGTGCCGAAGAAGCGATCGGAGGCGAAAAACCCTACGAAGGGACGGTCGGCGGCGACGACGGCACGCCCCGCCTCAAGGTCGCGATCTTCAACAACGGCGGCGGCGTCACCGAATCGCAGTACCCGGAATCGAAAGACGGCGACATCGTCGGGCCGACGATCTTCGGCCACACCGGCGCGTCCGCGGCGATCAGCGTCGCCGCGATCAACGTCGGCACCGACGAAGAACCGGAGCCCTATTCGTCGCGCGGCCCGGTCGTCCATCTCTTTGGGCCGGTGACCGGGACCGCCCCGGCGGCTCCGATCGGGGAAGAAGTGATCGCCAAGCCGAACCTGACCGCCGGCGATTGCGGCTCGACCACCTTCTTCTACGGCTTCAGCGAAGGGGGGTTCCACTTCTGCGGCACCTCGGCGGCCGCCCCGCACGCGGCGGCGGTCGCGGCGCTGATCCGCTCCGCCAACCCGGGCGCGAGCAACGCCCAGGTGCGCGCCGATCTCGAAACGACGGCGCGGCCGGTCGGCGACTCGCTCGGCTTCTACGAGCCGAGCGCGGTCGGGGCGGGGCTGGTCGACGCCGACTCGGCCGTCGCCGCGCTGGCCTTGCCGCCGACGGTGACGATCACCGGCCCGCCCGCGGCCAAGGGCAACGTCACGCAGCCGTCGATCGCGTTCACCGCCAACCGGCGGGCGAACTTCACCTGCTCGATCGACGGCGGGGCGGCGACGCCCTGCGCCTCGCCCTACGTGCCGCCCGCGCCGCTCGCCGAGGGCAGCCACGAATTCAAGGTGACGGCGACCGACGTCGCCGGACGGTCGGGGACGGCGATGGCGACGTTCGCGATCGAAGCGACGGCGCCGGCCGCGCCGCCGGTGGCGAGGTTCGTGAAGCACCCGAAGTCGGTGGTGAAGACGCGCAAGGGCTCGGTCAAGCTGAGCTTCCGCGTCGCCTCGAGCGTGCCCGGCTCGACCTTCCTGTGCAAGGTCGACCGCAGCACCTTCAAGCGGTGCGAGGCGGGCTTCTCGGCCGTCTTCAAGCCCGGTAGGCACGCGGTCTCGGCGGAGGCGGTCGATCCGGCGGGCACCGTCGGCAAGCCGGCCACGTTCAGGTTCCAGGTGAAGAAGGTCGCCAAGAAGCACGGTGCCACCCACCGGCGGCACCGACGTCACTGATGCGACTCGCGCGGCTGATCGCGGCAGTCGTCGTCTGCGGTCTCGCGGTGCCGGTTTCCGCCGGCGCGGCCGCGCCGGGGACCTCAGCCGCACCGACCTCCCGGGCGCTCGCTCCCGAACTGAGCCGGCTCGCGAGCCCGGCGCTGCGGGCCGCGTCGCCCGACGAACAGGCGGCGGCGCTCGGCCTGCCCGCCGAAGGCCCCGGCAGTCTGGTCCGCGAAGGCGATCGCGTCGTCGTCGAAGCGCGCTTCGAATCAGGGGCCGTCGCGGCGGTCGATGCGCTGGAAGCGGCGGGCGCGGAAGTGCTGCTGGCCAGCGGGCGTTACCAGACCGTGGCGGCGTCGGTCGAACCCGCCGACCTCCCGGCGCTCGCCGCGGTCCCCGGGGTGGCGTCGGTCCTTCCGGCGCGCGCGCCGATCGTCTATGGCGCCGGGGAAGCGCACGCCGTCGCGAGTGCCGCCGGGGAAACCTGCGAAGGCGGATCGGTGGTCAGCGAGGGGCTCGCCCAGCTGAACGTCACGGCGGCGCGGGCGGCGTTCGGGGCGCGGGGCGCGGGGGAGACGATCGGCGTCCTGTCGGACTCCTTCGACACGGCGACGCAGGCGGTCTTCGGCGAAGAACCGGTCGCCACCCACGCGGCGCAGGACGAAGCAACCGGCGACCTGCCCGGTCCCCGCGACCCGTGCAGCGCTCAGCAGGTGCCGGTCCACGTGATCCAAGAAGGGCCGAACCCAGGCACCGACGAGGGACGGGCGATGCTGCAGGCGATCCACGACCTCGCCCCGCACGCCGCCCTCGCCTTCGCCACCGCGTACTCGACCGAAGTCCAGTTCGCGAAAAACATCGAACGCCTGGCCGAACCGGTCGCCGCCGGCGGCGCCGGGGCGAACGTCATCGTCGACGATGTCGGCTATTCGACCGAGCCGTTCTTCCAGGAAGGCGTCGTCGCGAACGCGGTCCGTCGGGTGACCGAAAAAGGCGTCGTCTACCTCAGTGCGGCCGGCAACGCGAACGTCCTCGACCCCGCGGGCCGCGCCATCGGCTCCTGGGAAGCGCCGGAATTCCGCCCGATCGCCTGTCCGACCGCGGTCCAGGAACTGGGAACGTCGGCGTCGCCGAATTGCATGGACTTCAACCCTGGCGTCGGCGAAGACGCGACCATGGCCATCACGGTCCCGCCCGGACAGACGCTGTCGCTGGACATTCAGTGGGCCGAACCTTGGTACGGCGTGGAAACCGACCTCGACACCTACCTTCTGGACGAAGCCGGCAACAAGGTCCTCGTCAACGACGGCTTCTGGAACTACAAGACGGGGGAATGGCCGATCCCGTTCGAAGAGCCCGAATGGACGAACGAATCGGGCAGCGCCAAAAAGGTTCAACTGGTGATCGGGCGGTGCTCCGGGACCTGCGACAGCCTGGCAAGCGCGACGCTTAAACCGCGCGTGAAAGTGAACTTCGATCCCGACGGGGCGGGGGTCTCCGAAATCGAGTATCCGGAATCGAAAGGCGGCGACGTGGTCGGGCCGACGATCTTCGGGCACTCTGGGTCCTCGGCCGCGCTCAGCGTCGGCGCCATCTTCTACAAAGAATCGTCGACTGCCCCGGTCGAACCCGAGGAATACTCCTCGCGCGGGCCGGTCACGAACTACTTCGCTCCGGTGAACGGCACGAAAGCCGCGAAAGCGCTGGGCGCGCCGGAAGTGCTGCAGAAGCCGAACTTCATCGCCACGGATTGCGCCTCGAACACCTTCTTCGGCAATTTCTTCGCGAACGGGTGGCATTTCTGTGGGACCTCGGAGGCGGCGCCGCACGCGGCTGCCGTGGCCGCGCTGATGCGCCAGACCGAACCGCACGCCACGCCGGCGGGGATCCTCGCCGCGATGGAAACGTCGGCGACGCCGTTCACGGTGGTGAAAGCGCGGTCCGCGGTGGGCGCCGGGCTCGTGAACGCGCGCCGGGCGATCGAAGCGCTCGGCGGCGGCGCGGTGAGCGACCCGCCCGCGGCGCCCGTCACGCCGCCGACGCCGCCCTCCCCACAGCCGCCCGCGGGTGGCGACACGACGCCGGCGCCGGCGTCGAACCCGGCGCCCACGCCGGCCCCTGAAACCGGCACCGGCGTGGTGAAGCCGCCGGTGGCCCGGATCGCCGCGCATCCCGCCAAGCTGGTGAAGACCCGCAAGCGCCGGGTGCAGCTGACCTTCCGCTTCGCCGCCGACCAGAGCGGCGCCCACTTCCTCTGCGAATTCAGGCCTGGGCGCGCCGTCGCCTGCCCGGCGCGGGTGAAGCGCGCGTTCACGGCCGGACCGCATCGGGTCGTCGTGCGTGCGGTCGGCGGGTCGGGTGACGTGGGCAGGCCCGCGTCCTTCAGCTTCCGGGTGGAGCGCGTCCGCCCCCGCGGCCACCGTCACTGACGACGACGCAGGCCCTCGCCCAGCGCGGTCGCCGGCTCAAGGACCCGCGGCGCCGGTCGATACGGTCAGTGGAATGCCCGGAAGGTCCAGGCGTGTGACGTCCCCCCTTGCCCTCGCACCGCTCGCCGCGGTGGTGCTCGTCCTCGGCCTGCTCGCGCCCGCGATGGCGGACGCCGCGGCGCGCGTGCCGAACCTGGCGAGTGCCTCTGCGCTCTCCCCCGGGCTCGAAACCCTGGCGATGCCCTCCGTCCGGTCGCGCTCGCTCGCCGGCCAGGCCGAAGCGCTCGGGCTGCCGACGGAAGGCGCCGGGACGCTGGTCCGCGACGGCCGCCGCGTGGTCGTCGAAGCGCGCTTCGAAGAAGGGGCGGCCGCCGCGGTCGAAGCGGTGAAGGCGATCGGTGCCGAGGTCATCACCGTGAGCGGCCGCTACCAGACGCTGGTGCTCTCGATCGCGCCCGGCGACCTGCGCGCGCTCGCCGCGGTCCCCGGCGTCGTCTCGGTGACCCCTTCGCTGGCGCCCGAGCTCGCCGGGCTCGGCGGCGGCGATACCGCAGCGATCGCCTCCAACGGCCTCTGCGAAGGCGGCTCGGTCATCTCCCAGGGCGTCGCGCAGCTGAACGTGCAGGCCGCCCGTGAAGCCTTCGGCGCGCGCGGGGCGGGGGAGACGATCGGCGTCATCTCCAACTCCTTCGACCAGGCGACGGTGACGGAAACCGGGGCGCCGATCCCCACCAAAGCCCACGAAGACGAAGTCACCAACGACCTGCCCGGCCGGGCGAGCACCTGCAGCGGCCAGGAAGTGCCGGTGAACGTGATCGCCGAAGATCCGATCAACCCCGAATCCCCGCCTACCGACGAGGGGCGGGCGATGCTGCAGGCCGTGCATGACCTCGCGCCCCACGCGAGGCTCGCCTTCGCCAGCGGCGAACCGGCGGAATTGACGTACGCCCGGAACATCGAAAAGCTGGCCGCGCCGGTCAGTCAGGGGGGAGCGGGGGCCGACGTCATCGTCGACGACTTCGCCTTTCCGACCGAACCCGACTTCCAGGACGGCCCGGTCGCCGACGCGATCCGCCGGGTCACCGAAAAGGGCGTCCTCTACTTCGCCGCGGCGGGCAACGACAACCTCGTCAACGCGGCCGGCGACGAAATCGCCTCCTGGGAAGCGCCCGCGTTCCGCGGCAACCCGAACTGCAACGCGACCGTGGAAGCCTTCCTCAGCGCGGAACTCGGCCAGGAAGGCAAAGGCCCCTACGAACCCGACTGCATGGACTTCGATCCGGGTTCCGGTCCGAGCGAAGTCGACACCGAATTCGGGATCACGGTCGAACCGGGAAGCCCGCTGTCCCTCAACCTGCAGTGGGCCGAACCGTGGTACGGCGTGAAGACCGCCCTGGTCGCGTTCATAGTCACCGGGAGCGGGGCCGATGAAGAAATCGTCGACGCCGGCGGCAGCTCGGAACTGGTCGAAAAACCGGTCCTGGAATTGAGCTGGAACAACACCTCGGCGACGCCCCAGACCGCCCGCCTGGTCATCGCGCGCTGCGCCGGCGCGCATTGCAACCCCGCGGCGAGCGCCACCGCCGACCCGCGGATCAAGGTCTCGATCCTCGAGGACGGGGGCGGGGTCTCGGAAATCGAGTATCCGAGATCCGAAGGCGGCGACATCGTCGGGCCGGTGATCTACGGGCACCGCGGCTCGCCCTACGTCACCACGGTCGGCGCGGTCAACTACCAGGAATCGAGCACGGCGCCGAAAGGGCCCGAGCCCTACTCCTCGCGCGGGCCGGTCACCCACTACTTCGGCCCGGTCACGAGCACCACTCCCGCCGCCAAGCTGACGACGCCACAGCTGATCCCCAAGCCGGACATCGCGGCCACCGATTGCGCGTCGAACACCTTCTTCGGCATCCTCGCCAAAGACGGCTGGCACTTCTGCGGCTCCTCGCAGGCTGCCGAGCACGCCGCCACCATCGCCGGGCTGATGCGCCAGACAGCGCCGCTCGCGACCCCGGCGAAGATCCTCGCGGCGCTCGAGACCTCGGCGACGAAATTCACCAGCGTCACCTCCCCTGACGCGGTCGGCGCCGGGATGGTGAACGCGCTCGCGGCGATGAGTAAGCTCGGCGGCTCGCCGGTCGAAGACCCGCCGAGCTGGGTCGTCTCCTCGCTCGAAGAAGAAGAAAAGGCGGGCGCGCCGAGCGTGCGGATCACCAACGGGCCCGGCGCTCTCTCCGGCAACAGCCGCCCGACCTTCGAATTCACCTCGACGCGCCCCGTCGCCTTCACCTGCCAACTCGACGGCGGCACGCCGCAACCGTGCGCTTCGCCCTACGTGGTGCCGGCGAAGCTCGCCGACGGCGACCACGGCTTCGTCGTCACCGGCAAGGACGCACAGGGGCGCAGCGGCTCGAGCGGCGTCTACGCCTTCACCGTCGACACCAAGGCGCCGCGGACGACGATCGTCGGCCACCCGAAGAAGGTGGTGAAGACCCGCAAGCACAGCGTGCTGGTCGGCTTCCGCCTGAAGGCGAGCGAGTCACCGGTGACGTTCTACTGCCAGTTCGACAAAGAACCGTTGCGGATCTGTCCCGCCCGCTTCAAGCAGCGCTTCAAGAAGGGCAGGCACGCGGTCCGGATCCGCGCCAAAGATCAGGTCGGCAACATCGCCGAAAAGCCGACCGTCTTCCACTTCCGCGTCAAGGAGCTTCCTCCGAGGCACCGGGCGAAGAGGTAGACCCGCGCTCCTCGGCGCCCTCCTCGCCTGCGCCGGACCGCTTGATGATCCAGCGGGCGACCAGGAGCAGGACGACCACGGCGACGATCGTCCCGATCACTGCCGGGTCGGTGAAGCGGATCCCTTCCAGCCGCGTCCCCAGGTAGACCGCGAGGGCGGTGATCGGCAGGAAGCCGATCGCGGTCGTCCAGCAGTAGCGACCGAAGGGGACCCGCGCGGCTCCGGCGGCGGCAGAGATCAGGCTGAAGGGGACGATCGGCAGCAGCCGCAGCGCGATCAGCAGCGTGACGCCGCCGCGCTCGACCATCCTCTCGAAGTGCTCGAAGCGCTCGGTGCCGAACCAGCGATCGAGAAGCGGCCGCGCCACGCCGGTGCCGAACCAGTAACAGATGAGCGCCGAGAGCATCCAGCCGATGGCGACGATCCCGAGCCCGCCGAAGAACCCGTAGGCGAACCCCGCCGCCGCGTTCACGATCTCGGCCGGATACGGAATCACCGAGTGGATCACGCCGAGGCCGATGATGATCAGCGGCCCGCCGGCGCCGAGCGACTTGATCTGGTGCCGCACTTCCGACGTTTCCCCGTGGACGGCGGCGACCGCGGCGTGCCGCAGGGCGGGAATCGCCGCGACCAGCACGGCCAGGAACAGGATCCCGGCAAACGTCAGCCCGATCTCCAACCACGGGACCCGGACATGCCGCCGATGCACCTCGTGCCCCGCGCCCTCCGCCACCCGCTCCAGTTCCTGCGTCTCATCCGTCACGTCTCGCCAATGTGGCACAGGACGAGGCCCGACAGGTGAAGAGCCGGGGTTGGGGCGCCCGTCCAGGCCCGGCGGGCGAGGGAGGGAAAGCTCGGGTGCGTCGCCGGCGGCTCGGCCTGCCCGTGCACTTGAGGGCGCCCTGGCGCCCTCAAGTGCACGGGGGACGGGCCGGGCGTCGTCGAACCCGCACGGAACCGTGGAGAAGGACACCGAAGGCGCACGAGGTCACGCTTCCGCACGCCTTCCGTCGGCGGTCGGGCCCCGGCCCGCAACCCATAGACCAACCCATAGACCTTTGTAACCCTGTGGGTGACAAAGGTCTATGGGTTGGCCGTGGCGGTCGGGAAACGTCACGGAACGCTCACGGATCCGTGGAGAAGCCCACGGAAGCGTGACGAACCCCCGGCATCTCCCGCACCACCTCCGACCTGGGCGGCTGATCGGCGACCTCAGCCAGCCCGGGTCGCCGATCAGCCGCCCCGAGCGACAGCTTCGCCCGCCGCAGGACGCGAGGCGACAGCTTCGCCCGCCGCAGGACGCGAGGCGACAGCTTCCCCGCCGAAGAGCCCCGATGCGTCAGCCCCCCAGCCGCAGCTTTCAGAGGCGCCAGTCGGGCACGCGTCGCCACCTTCGAGGCGCCGGCCGGCACGCCGCCCTCCGAGTCGCACCGCCCCTTACCGCCCCTTACCGCCCCTTCCTCGCCGCGCGCAGCCGCCCGGCCAGACCCGAGTGCCTCCCGCTGCCCTCGCCGCGGCCCACTGCGGCCGCCAGCGCCGCCGAGTCGCCGACCAGCACGCAATCGCGGCGCGCGCGGGTGATCGCGGTGTAGAGGAGCGGCCGGGACAGCATCCGGGTGTGGGAGCGGTGGCAGACCGCGACGATCACCGGCACCTCGCAGCCCTGGGCCTTGTGGACCGAGATCGCGTAGGCGAGCTTCAACGTCGCCGTCTCCGAGTAGGGCATGACCAAGGTGCCGCCCTCGTCGGTGTCGACGACTATCGATTCCTCGTCGGGGTCGTCGCGGCGCAGGAAGACGATCGAGCCGTTCATCAGCCCGAGCTCGTGCGAGTTGCGGGTCTGGATCAGGCGGTCGCCGATCCGGAAGCGCTCCCCGATCGCCTTCTTGCCATCGGGATTGAGGCGCGCCTGCAGGCGCTCGTTCAGCGCGTCGATCCCGACCGGCCCCCGGTACATCGGCGCCAGCGTCTGCACCTCGCGGATCGGGTCGACGCCGAAGCTCTCCGCCGCCCGCTCGGCGACCACCTCGACCACCGTCTCCAGCGCCCGGTCCGGCGCCGGGCGCTCGATGAAGAAGAAATCGCGTTCCTGGTCGGGCCCGGGCTCGAGGTGGGGCGGACGACCCTGGTTGATCTCGTGGGCGGCGGTGGTGATCATCGACTTCGCCGCCTGGCGGAAGATCTGGGTGAGGCGGACGACCGGCGCGGCCTCCGACTCGATCAGGTCCTCGAACGGTTTCCCCGCCCCGATCGGCGGCAGCTGGTCGGCATCGCCGACGAAGACGATGTGGGTGGTCTCGGCCAGGCCGTTCAGCAGCACCTCGGCGAGGCGCAGGTTCAGCATCGAGGACTCGTCGACGATCACGAGCTCGACCGGAAGTGGGCGGCCGGGCCCGAAGCCGGGGTCGCCGCCGGGGATCCATTCGAGCATCCGGTGGATCGTCTGCGCCTCGTGCCCGGTCGTCTCCTGCAGGCGGCGCGCGGCGCGGCCGGTCGGCGCGCAGAGGGCGATCTTCGCCCCGGCGTCTTCGGCGGCGGCGACGATCTCCTTGGTGGCGCGCGTCTTGCCGACGCCGGGGCCGCCGGTCAGCACCGAGACGCGCGAGGCGAACGCGCCGCGCACCGCCGCCCACTGCTCGTCGGTCAGCTCCTCGGACGGGTCGCTCTCGCCGGGGTCGTGCTCCAGGTGCGGCGGCGCCGCCAGCCGGCGCGCCAGGGTCGCCGCCACCGCCCGCTCGCTTTCCAGCGTCAGCTCGCGGTAGATGCGCCCGTCGTCGTCGATCAGCCCGCGCGCGCTCGCCAGCACGGCGGGGTCGGGGACGAGGCCGATCAGCTTCGCCGTGCGCGCCGCCAGCTCGTCCATCGGCAGGAAGCTGTTGCCCGCCTGTTCGGCCTCGCGCAGGGTGTAGACGGCGGCCGCCTGGGCGCGTTTGTCGGACTCCGGCGGCACGTCGGCGGCCAGCGCGATCTTGTCGGCGCGGGCGAAGCCGACTCCCTCGACCTCGGTCAGCCGGTAGGGGTCCTCGTGGAGGATCGCGAGCGAGCGCTCCGCGTAACGCGCGTGGATCGGCGCCGCCAGGTGGGCGAGGCCGTGGGGGGCGAGCTGGACGTGGAGCTCCCGCACGGCGCGGCTCTCGTGCCAGGACTGGGTCGCCGCCGCGGCCTGGTCGATGCTGACGCCCTTCAACGCCTGGAAGGTCCGCTGCGGGTCGGCGGCGATCACCTGCAGCACCTCCTCGCCGTGCTCGTCGACCAGGCGTTCGGCGCGCTTCTTGCCGATGTGGCGCAGGGAGGAGAGGTAGGCGACCTGGCCCTCGCGGTCGGCCGGGTCGAGCGGCATCGCGCCCTGGGCGCGCAGCTGGCGGCCGTAGCGCGAGTGGGTCTGCCACTCGCCGCTCACTTCGGCGCGGTCGCCGGGAGCGAGGTGGGCGACCGGGCCGACCAGCGCGAAACCGTCGCCGCCGCCGGTCTCCTGCACCTCCAGCACCGCGTAACCGTCGTCTTCGGCGCGGAAGATCACCCCGAGGACCTCGACCGTGCCGGTGTAGGAGGCGGCGTCGGCGTCGAACAGGGTGGCGGAACGCATCACCTTCCCAACGCTAGCCGGCGGCGAGGCGGGACGACTCCGTGTACCTTCGGGTCGTGGCAAGTTGGGGAGAAATCGAGCGTGTTGCGCCGGGCCTTGCGCGCAATGCGCGAGCTTTCCTCGAGGCGCACGTGCATAAGACGCTGGCGACGATCCGCGCCGACGGCTCGCCGCGGATCAGCGGCATCGAGGCGAAGTTCATCGACGACGACCTCTGGTTCGGTTCGATGCCGCGCTCGCGCAAGAACGGCGACCTCGCCCGCGATCCCCGCTTTGCCCTCCACAGCGGCTCGGTCGACCCGCCGGACTGGGAGGGCGACGCGAAGGTCGCCGGGGTGGCGGAGGAGATCGAGGACCCGGTCCGCAAGCGGGAGATCTTCGACGCGATGGGGGCCGATCCTGAGCAGATCGGGCTCGACTCGAAGCTCTACCGCGCCGACCTGCGCGAGGTGGCGGTGACGGCGCTGACCGAGTCCAAGGACGAATTGGCGATCGACTTCTGGAGCGAGGCGGGCGGCCTGCGCTCGCTGACCAGGAAATGACCGGCGCGACGGTCGGTGTCGCCGAATCGCCCTGGACCGGGCTGCACTGGATCGACGAGCACGCGACCGAGCTCGACGCGAGCGCCGCGGCCGTCTGGCCGGCGCTCCTGCGGACGGTGGAGAGGATGACGGCGGGCGGCGTGGCGCCGCGCTACGCGCGGGCGGTCGGCTGCGCCGACACCGAGCCGGGCGGCCCGCGCCCGCTCGAGATCGGCTCGACCGTTCCGGGCTTCCACGTCGCCGATCTGATCCCGGAGCGCCTGCTCGTCCTGCGCGGCTCCCACCACTTCTCCGACTACGCGCTGGCCTTCCGCCTGGAACCGCTGGGCGGCGTGCGGACGCGCCTGGCCGCCGAGACGCGCGCCGACTTCCCCGGCCTGAAGGGGCGCGCCTACCGCGCGCTCGTGATCGGCACGCGGATGCACGTGCTGGCCGTGCGGCGCGTGCAGCGGGGCGTCGCGGAGCGGGTCGGACGGGCGCCCCGATGAACGCCCCGCGCGCGCCGCGCCCGCCCGTCGGCCTCTGCGACTCCTGTCGGCACCAGCGCCTGGTGCCGACCACGCGTGGCTCGGTCTTCTCGCTCTGCGAGCGCTCCCGCACCGAACCGGAGTTCCCGCGCTACCCCCGCATCCCGGTCACCACCTGCCCCGGCTTCGAGCCGCGCGACACCCCCCGCGCCTAGCCAGGCACCCCCAAGCGCCCAGCTGTTCCTTATGCGCCTATGAGGCGCATAAGGAACAGCTGGGGGGCGGGGGCTAGGGCATCCGCGGGTCCGGACCGCCGATCTCGGTCGTCGCGGGGGGCGCGTAGACCTGGCCGGGGGTGCCGCCCAGGACCAGCAGCCGCATCCCGTCGGGACCGACCCAGACCTTGCGCTGCTCGGCCGGCCCGACCCGCACCATGTGCGCGTCGTCGAGCGGCATCCGCTCGCCGTCGACCTCGAGCTCACCCGCGCCGCGCAGCGCCAGATAGACCTCCTCCTGGTTGTCGTGCGTGTGGTCGTGGCTCGGGTAGCCGTCGAAGGAGGGCGGCAGGTCGATCACCTGCATCCCGAACGACTCCACCCCGAGTTCGGCCCGCGCCCGTTTGAAGCTGCCGTACAGCGCAGCGTCCATGTCGTCGATCTTTTTCACCGCGTAATCAGCCACCTCGTCTCCCTCCTGCATAAGTACGAACGTTCGTGCTTTTATAATCGCCGGCGATGGCGAGTGCAAGTGCAACGAAGGGCGAGCGCACCCGTGCCGCGATCCTCGACCGGGCCGTCGACCTCGCCTCGGTCGAGGGCCTCGGGGGCTTGACGATCGGCCGCCTCGCGAGCGACCTGCGGATGAGCAAGAGCGGCCTCTTCCGTCATTTCGGCTCCAAGCAGGACCTGCAGCTGGCGACGGTCCGCGCTGCCCGCGACCGCTTCGTGGCGATGGTCCTCCAGCCCGCGAGCGCCGCTCCCGACGGCGCGCCCCGCCTCCGGGCGATGGCCGAGCACTACCTCGACTACCTCCACAGCTTCCCCGGCGGCTGCTTCTGGGGCGCCACCGCCTCCGAGTTCGACGACCGCCCCGGCCCCGTCCGCGACGCGATCGCCGCCTCCCTGGACGCCTGGATGGCCGAGCTCGTCCGCCAGGCGAAGGCGGCCGGGATCGCCGACCCCGACCGCTACGCCTTCGAGCTCTACGCTGTCGTCATGGCCGCCAACGCCCGCTGGCGCCTGAGCGGCGACCGTCGCACCTTCGACCTCGCCCGCGCCGCCCTGGCGAGGCTGGACGCCGAACTTCCGGGCTGAGCGCGACCCGTCCTATGGGTTGGTGTGATTCACCTTTTCCGGCTGGATCTTCACGATCACCCGCTCTTCGCCCGGCTGCCGGAAGGGGTATGAGTCGGCGTCGAGATAGCGCTTCGCCAGCGCGTCGATGTCGTCGTCGGCGCCGTCCCGGGTGATCTCGACCACCTTGCCCTGGACGATCAGGCTCTCGTAGGGGTTCTCCTGGTCGTGGATCGAGATCGCGACCCGCTCGTCACGGTGGACGTTGTCGGTCTTCACCCGGCCCTCGGCGGTGTTGAAGGTGATGAGATCGCCGTCGAGGCCGATCCAGACGGGCGACACCTGCGGCGAGCCGTCTTTGTTCACGGTCGCCACATGGGCGAAGTCCTTGTTTTCGAAGAGGTGCTTAGCCTCGGCGGGAATTGCAGCCATTGGTCCTCCTGGTCGTGAGTTAGTGTCCTCGTCAACCACTTCTACTACGCCGCGAGGGTCAAAGCGTTGAAGAATTCGTCACGGGTCTCGGTCCGATTGCGGCCGCGCGGTCGCGGCGACGCCCTGCTCGGCTTCGAGGACGGGGTGCTGCGCGCCCGCGTCTCGGCGCCGCCGACCGACGGTCGCGCCAACCGCGCGCTCTGCAAGCTGATCGCGGCCCGGGTCGGCGTCGCCCCGTCGCGGGTGAGCGTCGTCCACGGCGCGAAGTCCCGCGACAAGGTCGTCGAGGTCGAATCCGTGGACGCCGCCGAGCTGGCCGAGCGGCTCTCCGGCTGAGGCTCGCGTGCCCGACGATCTGGAGATCCTGCTCTTCCCCGGCCCCGACGAGCTCGAGGAGTGGCTCGAGGCCAACGCCGCCACGTCGCCGGGCGTCTGGCTGAAGATCGCCAAGAAAGGCGCGCCGGAGCCGAGCGTCACCTACGCCGGGGCGCTCGAGGTCGCCCTCTGCTTCGGCTGGATCGACAGCCAGAAGCGCGGCCTCGACGCCACCCACTTCCTCCAGCGCTTCACCCCGCGGCGCCCCCGCGGCCGCTGGTCGAAGATCAACCGCGAAAAGGCGGAAGCTCTGGAGGCCGCGGGACGACTGCGGGCCGCGGGCGCCGCCGAGGTCGCCGCGGCCAAGGCCGACGGCCGCTGGGAGGCCGCCTACGACGGCTCCCGCACCGCCAAGGTCCCCGCCGACCTCCAGCGCGAGCTCGACGCCAACCCCGCCGCCGCGGCCTTCTTCGCCGACCTCGACAGCGCCAACCGCTACGCGATCACCTACCGGCTTGCCGAGGCCAAAAAACCCGAGACCCGCGAGCGCCGCCTCCACAAATTCGTCGCCATGCTGGAGCGCGGCGAGAAGATCCACGGTTAGCCTCGGCGCAGAGCTACCCTTTGCGCCATGAAAACTGGCGACGAGCAGGGATTCCAATCCGACGCGGCCAAGGCCTGGCGTGACAACGAGGACTCGCGCCGCCGCCAACTGCGGGAAGATGCCCGCCGCTCGCTCGCCGAGAACCTGGCCGAGGGGCTCGCGCTGAGCGAGTATCTGTCGACCTTCACCGGCGCCGCCCGACCGCGGTGACGCGGGAACCCCTCCGGCTCCGCGTCCTCCTCGAGCGTCTGCGCGCGGCGGAGGTCGACTTCGTTCTGGTCGGTGGTCTGGCCGTCAACGCCTGGGGTTACCTGCGGGCGACCCGCGACGTCGATCTGGTGCCCGATCCGTCACCTGAGAACCTGGCACGACTGGATGCGCTGCTGGTGGGGCTCGGGGGCAGGGTCGAGGTCGGCGGACAGCTCCTCGAGTCGTCCGCGATCCGGACGTTTCTCCGAACCGGCGATCGGACCCTCGTCCTCACCGACCTCGGCCGGGTGGACGTCCTGCAAGGTCTGCCGCAGGTGCCCTCCTTCACTTCACTCGACGAGCGCGCGAGTGAAGTGGACATCGACGGGCTTTCGGTGAAGGTCTGCTCGCTCGACGACCTCATGGCGATGAAGAGGGCCAGCGCCCGTCCACGCGACCGCGACGATCTCGAAGCCCTGGAAGCCGCACGCGGCGACGACGCGCCGGGAGATCAGCCGATCGCGACCTCGTAGGCGTCCTCGGCGTCGAGGAACGGGGCGAGGGTCACGTAGACGAGGATCGGGACGATCTGGGGAAGGGTCTCGGGGCCTTTGCGGTTCACGTGGTCGTAGAGCAGTGAGTAGAGGGCGCCGCCGACGGCCTCTGCGGCGATCGGCGGGGTGTCGGGCTTGAGCTCGTATCCGGGGGCGAGGAGGCCCTCCATCCCTTCGGTGACCACCTCGCGCTGGTCGAGCGCCCGTTTGCCCGCCGCGTACATCTCGACCCCGCCCATGCGGGCGTACTCGGGCTCTTCGGCTCCCCAGCGGAACATCGCCTCGATCGTGTCGTGGACCGCGTGCTTCCAGTCGGGAGCGCGACGAAAGGCCGGCAGGGCAGCCGCCAGCATGTGGGCCGAGCCACTGTCGAGCGCGGCCACGATCGCGTCTTCTTTGTTCTTGAAGTGTTCGTAGAAGGTGCGCTGCGAGGCGCTCGCCTTCTCCACCACATCGGCGACCGTGGTGTCCGGGTACCCCTTCTCCGCCACCACCGCGGCCAGCGCGCGGAGGATCCGCTCCGGCGGCGTCGCGGGCTTCTGCCGCTCCGCGAACGGGAGGGTCACCACGGTGCGCCGCCGGGTCGCCTTCAGCGGGCCGGGGGGCACCGGGTAGCAGAGCAGCCATTCCCAGAGCTGCGGCGTCAGCTCCGTCAGCTCGGCCTCCTGGCCGCGGTAGAGGCGCTTGTGGAGGACCTTCTGGATCCCGCCGACCAGTGCCCGCACCAACTCGACCGGCATCTCGCGGCGGTCGGGGATCTGCCGATAGAGCCCCATCGCGAGCTCCGTCGCGGTGTCCATCGTGCGGTCCACCACCGCGGCGCCCTCCGGCCCTGCGGCGTACACCTCGACGATGCACATCTTGGCGGCTGCGGGCTGATCGACGATCGTCGCGATCAGCCCTTCGAAGGCCTCTTTGGCGCGGTCCAGGCCCACCGCGTCCCGCTCCTGCCCGAACTGCTTCAGCGCCGCGTCGATCAGTGTCTGCGCCGCCGCCAGGAAGCACGCCTGCTTGTCGTCGAAGTGCCGGTAGAAGGCGCTCCGCGACACCCCGGAAAGCTCCACGAGATCGGCAACGGTCGTGGCCTCATAGCCCTTCTCGGCAACCGTGGCCACCATCGCCGCGAACAGCCGTTCGCGCTGATTGCGGTCGGCCACCTCGCGCGGCGTCCCGCGGCCCGGCCGCAGCTTTCGCTCCCGCAGCGAAGCCGCGTCACCCCATGGAGTCTTGGTCATCGAGGCACGGACCATAGCCCGAGTCGCCACGGGTTTCCGCAGCCGGACTGCTGTCGACCAAGCTGGTACGCGAGCGATCTTTAGAACAGGAGGGTCCGCTGATATCCAAGGCGCTGTTGGGCTCTAACAAGCGGAATCATAACGGACCGGTCTGAGCCGGAGACGGGATTTCTTGACATACCGGTCCGCCTATGTTCTTATTCCGCCTGTCGCGGACGGCACTGTTCGCGGTGGGAGAGATCGACAACGGCCGAACCCTCGATCACGGGATCTGCGGCATGGGTCGCGGCGAGGGATGGCATGGGAGAAGGAGAGAGTTTGAGATTCGCGCCTGCCGGCGGGCTTATGCAAATGCTCGTCCCGTCAACCTCGCTCGACCTATGGAGGGTCGGGTTCGCCGCATTGGCGACCCTGACCTTTCTCGGCATCGCCCCCGCCATCTCATCGGCGGCCGAATTGCCGCAGGGGCGCGCCTTCGAGTTGGTGTCCAACGAAAAGAGCAACCTCGGGGACGTTGTCCAGATGGCCAGCTCGGATGACGGCTCGACGGTGGAGTACATGACCAACGCCGGTTTGGAATCAAATCGAAGCGCCTTCTACTATCCCGTCTCGATGGCGGAACGCAGCAGCGCAGGGTGGAATACGGGGTCGCTGGAAGTTGTCCCGCCTGCGGTTTCCGTGGGCATCTTGAGGTCGGGGCAGCTGGTAGCTGTGTCCGCAGATATGAAAAAGGCGATTGTGGACACGTTCACCGCCTACGATCGGGCCGATCAAAACAGCGGTCCGGATATGTACCTCCTGGATAAGGAAACCGGCACGGCGACCTGGATCTCGAAGCCGGCGGAACTGCCGTCCACCACCTCCGGCTTCTACTTCTTCGCAGGTGCTTCGCGTGACCTGAGCAGGATCTACTTCTGGGCGAACGGTGAACAGCCGCTGATTCCTGGGATGCCCAACTTCTCGCTGTATGAATGGCACGAAGGGACGGTGGAACTCGTGTCGCGTGAAGTTGACGGCACGCCGGCTCTACAGAGTGCGGTGGCGATACAGCCACACAATGTGTCCCCGTATCAGTATCCAGAAGAAAACAGGACGCCTGCACCTCACGGCGGTGCTCATGGTGTCTCCGACGATGGTTCCACGCTCTTTATGCAGCTGACCACTAGAAAAGGGAGCGGTCTCTTCGCGAGGAGGAACGGTGAAACCATCGGTGTCAGCGTCTCGCAGAAATCTGGCTCGGAAGGGATGGCATCTCCGGCCACTTTCATCGGCGCATCCCACGACGGAGACTTGGCATATTTCCTCAGCAACGAAGAGCTGACCGACACGGCGACGGCAGGCGGCGGTCTGTATAGCTTCCGTCCGTCGACCGACGAACTGAAGCTTCTGACCCCGAATGCAGGAGCTCCCAGCGGACTCGGGGTAAGCAGCGCGATCATGTCGGACGATGCGAGCCACGTCTACTTCATCGCGACGGCGGCCTTGGCGGCTGAAGCGGTAGAAGGCGAACCGAACCTGTACGTCTACAACGGCGGGGCAACCCGCTTCATCGAAACGGTCCCAGCCGGAACCCGCTTGGAACGCTCATCGCGCTCGGGTCGCTATGTGCTGCTCGAATCGGCGGGATCGATCGGCGGAGCCAACAATGCCGGCCACACCGAGATCTACCGATATGACGACGGCACGGGAGACATCGTCTGCGCCTCCTGTCGTCCCGACGGAAGTGCCTCCGAAGGCGACGCCTCGGTTCAGGAACGCCTGGAATTCGCGTTCTTTCCGCCCAGCTCAGCACCTCGGAACATCGATGACCAGGGCGACGTGTTCTTCGCTTCGTCAGACAAGATAGTGCCGCAGGACGTGACCGCAGCGTGGGACGTTTACGAGTACACGGAAGGCGCTCCCCAACTACTTACCACCGGGCGCAGCCAGTACGACAGCTACGTCGCCGACAACAGCGATGACGGCACCAGCGCCTTCGTCATAACCCGCTCGGCGCTGTTGCCGTCAGACCAGGACGGAGGTCTCAGGGACCTGTACGACGCGCGAGTAGGCGGAGGATTCCCAGAAACGGCCGTGGAAGCCCCCGCATGCTCCGAAGATGCGTGTCAGGGCCAAATACCGGCCTCGCCGCGAGCGGTGGCGACCGGAAGCAGTGCCCTGCAATCCAAGTGGAGGTCGCTCCACCGAAACCGACTGACCGCGATCAAAACTCGCCTAGGGAAGCAGTCTGCGGTGCTGATCGCCCGCGTCACCGGTCCTGGAACCCTGACGGTGGGCGGACCCGGCCTTGGGTCGCAGAGCCGGCGGATCAAGCAGGGAGGAACCTATCGGCTTCAGGTGTTCCTGAAGCCTTGGGCGAGGAACGCACTGAAGAGAAAGGCTCATCTGACCGCCCGGGTCACCGTCACCTTCAAGCCCACCGGAGGCGGCGTCAACAGACGTCACATCGAGCTGAGGTTCGGGAAGTAGGTGAGCGAGGTGAAGTCAAAGCGCTATTCAAATGCTAGGAAAGCGATGGATCCGATGCCTTCCTCTTCTCAGTTCAATTCAGCATTGCTCCGCGTGGTTGCGGCTCTCGCCGCTCTGCTCTGCCTTGCTTTCGCCTCGACGGCGAAAGCCGACTTCGGCATCAAGCAACTCTCGATAGCCGAGACCGACCCGGCTGGTTCTCCGCTGACGCAAGCTGCGGCGCATCCAGATCTGAATCTCGAAATGCACTTCAACACGACTCCTGAAGGGGGCCAAGAAGTCGCTGACGGCCAGGTGAGAAACGAGCTGGTCACTCTGCCAAACGGGTTCTACGGGAATCCAGGAGCGGCGGAGACCTGTTCCCGGCCGGCGCTCACTGCTCCCGGATCGGCACGTTGCCCGATCGGCTCCCGAGTGGGAACGTTGACCCTCTTATTCCTATTTTCCGGTTCCGAAGCCGGTGTCCCCGTTCCGGTCTATAATGTGGAAACGCAGCCTGGGGAGACGGCTGACTTCGGTGCCAATGCGCTTGGTGCGTCGATCGATGTGGTCAGCACGGTCGGTCCCGATGGACGGGTTCATACTTCGGTGCTCAACGTCAACCAGGGTCTCGGGTTCGTCGGTTTGCAACTCCACCTCTGGGGAGTTCCTGGGGCGGAAAGTCACGACTCCGAACGGGAAGGCCCCAGCGGGATCTCACCGAAACCGCTCCTCACGGCGCCGGCGGACTGCAGTGCCACGAGGAACACGACCATCCGCGTGTCTTCCTGGCAGAACCCGACCCACTGGCTTGAAGAAACCGTCGCTGACGGCCAGCCGAGCGGCTGTGAACTGCTTGAATTCGAACCGTCGCTCAAGGTCAAGCCCGACGAACAGCGGACGAATACGCCGTCGGGGGTCGACTTCGACGTGAAGAGCCCGCAGGATCTCGATCCGGCGAGTCTCGGCACGCCGCCGATTCGGAACGTGACCGTGAAGCTGCCGACGGGCATGGACCTCTCGCCGACCGCGGCCTCCGGCCTCGCGACCTGCTCGGATGCCGAGCTGGGACTGGGCACGGAAGCGGAACCGACCTGTCCGACCGCGTCCAAGATCGGGACCGTGTCGGTTGACACGCCGGTGCTCACCGAACCGCTCAGCGGCTCGGTGTACCTGCGCCCGCCCACCAAAGACGCGATCGCGCGCCCAGTGCTGGTGCTGAACGGGCCTGGAATCTTGCTGAAGATTCCAGGCACGGTGGCTCCGGACCCGAGCACCGGCCAGCTGACGGCCACGTTCACCGAACTGCCGCAGCTGCCGTTCAGCGAACTGCATCTGCGGTTTAAGGGGGGTCCGCGGGCACCCTTGACCACGCCGCCGACTTGCGGCCCGCAGACGACCCAGGTCAGCTTCACCGCCTGGTCGGGGCAGACCGTCAACGAAGCGACCACGTTCGACACCGGCAACGGCGGCGCCGAATGTGCCCCGAAGTTCTCGCCACAGATGAGTGCCGGGTCGGTGAACCCGGTCGGCGGGGCGACGACGCCATTCGTGCTGCGCCTCCAGCGCGGCGATGACGAAGGCGCCTTCAAGGACGTGACGGTCCACCTACCGGAAGGCCTCACCGCCTTCCTCAAGGGCGTGCCCTACTGCCCCGATAGCGCTCTGGGCTCGGTCTCGAGCGAATTCGGCACCGGCGCCGCGCAGATCGCCGGCCCCTCCTGCCCGTCCGCCTCGCAGGTCGGCACGGTCACGGTCGGGGCGGGAGCGGGCAGCAACCCGTTCTACCTCGAAACCGGCAAGGCCTACCTGGCGGGTCCCTACAAAGGTGCCCCGCTCAGCCTGGCGATCGTCGTGCCCGCGGTGGCGGGGCCGTTCGACCTCGGCAGCGTGCTCGTGCGGTCGGCGCTCCGGGTCGATCCGACCACGACCCAGATCACGGCGGTTTCGGACCCGCTGCCCACCATCCTGCAGGGGATACCCCTGCAGCTACGGGACATCCAGGTGAACCTGGACCGCTCCGATTTCACCGTCAATCCGACCAACTGCTCGCCGACGGCTGTGACGGCCGACCTCGGTGACGCGGAGGGCCACGTAGTCAGCACCTCGGCTCGCTATCAGGTCGGTGACTGCGCCAACCTCGAATTCGCGCCGAAGCTCGCGTTGCGCTTCTGGGGCAAGACCCACAGGGCCGCCCATCCGAAGATGCAGGCGGTGCTCACCATGCCGCCCGGGGCGAACATGAAGTCGACGAGCGTGGTGTTGCCGAAGACCGAGCTCCTCGAGAACGCGCACATCCGCGAAGTCTGCACCCGGGCGCAGTACGCCGCGAATGCGTGTCCAGAAGGCTCGATCTACGGCTACGCGAAAGTGTGGACGCCGTTGCTCGACCAGCCGCTGCAGGGTCCGGTCTACCTGCGCTCCAACGGCGGCGAACGGACGCTGCCCGACCTGGTGGCCTCGCTCGACGGGCAGATCCACGTCGACCTCGTCGGCTACATCGACTCGGTCGACAAGCGGATCCGGGCGCGGTTCCTCAACGTGCCGGACGCCCCGGTCAGCAAATTCGTGCTGACGATGAAGGGCGGCGATCACGGGCTGCTGGCGAACAACACGCAGCTCTGCAAAAAGGCTCCGGTCGCGTCGGTCTTCACCGAAGGCCACAACGGGAAGACGAGCGACTTCCAGGCGCGCGTCCGGACTGACTGCGGTGGCAAGAAGAAGGCCACGCGCCACGCGCACAACCGCTGAGTGAGAAGGGGACGGCGTCGCGCACCCGCGCCGTCCCCTTCAATCCGCCAAGGTTCACAACGCGAATCCGCACGCCGCGGTAGGCGGCTGCGGCAAGGGTGCGCCCTAGATGATTGATTCCACGGCCCGGTCCTGGAAGGAACGGCCGGGGTTCGGGCCGGGGCGGCCGTCCCAGGGGCGGCGGCCGTCCGAGGTGCGTCCCGGGCGTCTCGTGGCGGCCCTGGCAGGCTGTGGCCGCCACGAGACGCCCGGGACGTGAGGGTCCCGTCGGGAAGAGGTCACAGGTCGTGAGGAACTCCACGCTTCCGTGAAGGGTCCGTGCGGAAGAGCCGCCCAGGACACCGGATCCGTGACGAAGACGCCTGGAACGTCACACTTTCCGGCCGCCTGAGCGCCGGTTTTCGGGCTCGAAAACGCGCTGCGTGCATTGCCCGTGCCATGGCACGGGCAAACCATGGTCACGTGTTTGAGACGTCTGAAGAAGACGGGAGGAAGGGTGACGTTCCCGGCGTCTCCCTGACGAGGTCCGACATCGGTGACGGTTCCGTGCCCCTCCCGCCTCGGAGCCTCCACACTCCCCACGGACGCGGCCCCATCCCGTATCCCGGGCGCCGGCCCCGACCCGCACCGAGCTCGTTGGAATCACTCATCTAGGCGGGCAACGGTAAAGGCGACGCGGTCGCTCTCGTCTGGCGCCGCCGAGAAGCGGTTCTCCTCGGCCAGGCCAAGTGCGGGAGGCGCGTCGACCGTGGTCGCCTCAGGGCCGATCTATCGACGACTGGCGGATCGATCGGAAACAAGCATGTACCGCAGAGGCCGAGACGCGCCTTAGACTTGGCGCGGATGGAGGGAACCGGCAGGTGAGAAACCGCCCCGGGCTCGTCGGCCTTGCCGCCGTCGTGCTCTGCTGCGCCGTGCTCGGGGTGGTCGGCCTCGGCGTCGAAGACCGGCTGGATCCGCTCTCGCTCACGGTCCCGGGGACTGCGGCGGCAGAAGCGGAAGCGCTCTCGCAGGAGCACTTCGGCGATTCCTCGCCGTTCGTGGTCCTCCTGCGGGGGCCGGGCGCGGCTGTGGACCGGCAGGGGATCGGGCTGGTGCGGGCGCTGCGACGGGAGCCGGGCGCGACAGTGATCTCCCCATGGGATCGGGGCTCGCTCCCGGCGTTGCGGCCGGCACCGGGCAAGGCGATCGTCCTCGTGGACTATCGCGTACCACTGGCTTACTCAATGCGCCGCATCGTGCCGCGGCTCGAAGGTCTGCTCGACTCCCGCGTCGCGGCACCCGTCGTCGCCGACCAGTCCGGCTTCGCCAGTCTCGCCCGCGCGCTGCAGGAAGAATCGCTCGACGCGGCCGAGCGGGCGGAGCTGATCGCCGCCCCGCTCCTGCTGCTGATCCTGCTGTTCGTCTTCCGCTCGGTGGTCGCCGCGGCGATCCCGCTCGCCTTCGGCGCCCTCACCGTCCTCGCCGGCCGTGGCGTGCTCTCGCTGCTCAACGGGCCGACGACGATCGACGCCCTCGCCCTCGTGGTCTGCACGATGATGGGGCTGGCGCTCGGGGTCGACTACTCGCTGCTCGTCGTCTCACGCTTCCGCGAGGAGCTCGCCGCCGGCCGCCTGCCGGCCGAGGCGGCGCGGGCCACCCGTCTGACCGCCGGCCGCACGACCTTCTTCGCCGGCGCCACCCTGATCGTCGCCCTCGTCTTCTCGGCCGCCCTGCAGCCCGGGTCGCTGCTGCTCTCCCTGGCGGTCGCGACCACCGTCGTCACCGCGATCTCGATCGCCATCTCGACCCTCGCGCTGCCGCCGCTTCTCGCCCTGCTTGGGGACCGCGTCAACCGTGGCCGGCTGCCGGGACGCTCCGCCGGAGGCCGCTTCACGGTCGCCGGGGCGGTGAGCGCCGCCCTGCGCCGGCCGGCGGTCGCGGCGATCGCGGTAGCAGTCCCGCTGGTGCTCCTGGCGCTGCCCGCCGCCGCCTTCACCACCGGCCCTCCCGGCATCGACGAGCTCTCCGGCTCCAACCCCGCCCGTCAGAGCGCCGAGGCGATCGACCGTGCCGTCGGCCCCGGCTGGGAGTCGCCCTTCATCCTCGTCGCCGCCACCGAACACGGCCCGATCACGAATCGCCAGGACCTTGACCTGCTCGCCCGCGCCCAGCGTCGCATCGCCGACCGGCCGGGCATCCGCGCGGTGATCGGACCGGCCCCGATCTCCGGACGGGTCGCGCCGCTGCACTCGCTCGGCGCCAAGCTCACCGGCCAAGGGGGAGGCGCCGCCGAGCAGGTCGGCCGGCTCGGCCCGCAGTTGCGCCGCGCCGCCCGGGCGGTCGCCGACCTGCGTTCCGGCCTCGACGAAGGCGCCGCCGGCAGCGGTCTGCTTGCCGACGGCTCCGAACGGGCGGCCGCCGGGGCAGGGCTGATCGCGAGCGAGCTGCGCCGCGCCGCCGGCCGCGGCGAAGAAGCGACCGCGGCGATCGAACGCCTCAGGGCCGGCAGCGGCAAGCTCGCCGAGGGCCAGCGCCATACGGCCGTCGGGACCTTGACCCTCGCGCTCGGGCTGCGTTCGCTGTTGCCGCGTCTGCGTGGCGGCGAGCTGGCGCGATCCAGGAAGCTCGCCCACCGGCTGGAACGCGCCGCCGCCACCGATCCGTCCCTGCGCGGCCCGGCGAACGAAGCGCGGACGCTGGCCCGGTCGGTCTCCCTCACCCGCAACGAAGTGAGGCAGCTGCGCGAAGTCGCCCAGGAAGTCAACGGGGCGCTCAACCGACTCGTCCCCGGCGGCCGCAAGCTCGAACGGGGGGTCGCCCGGCTCTCGGGCGCCGCCGCCGGGCTGAACAGTGGCCTCGACCGCCTGGGGGGCGGAGCCGAACGCCTCTCGGACGGGCTGGTTGAACTGGATCACGGAGCCGAAGCCCTGCGGAGCGGCCTCTACGAAGGGTCGGAACGCGCCTATCCGCTGCAGACCGGCCTCCGCCACGCCGGGGTCCGCGTCAGCGCGGTCGCGGCGCCGCTCGAAGAGGGCGCCCGCCGGCTGCGCGAGGACTCGCCGCACCTGTTCGAATCCGGCTACTTCGTCCTCTCCGCGCTCGACGGCGCGCCGCCCCGCCGCCGCGCCGAAGCCGGCGAGGCGATCAGTCTCGACAGCGGTGGCCAGGCCGCCCGCCTGCTCGTCGTCTCGACCCACCCGTTCAACAGCGAGGGCTCGCGCGAGACCGGCGTGGCGCTCCAGTCGGAGGCCCGGCGGATCGCCGCGGGAGGCGGTCTGCGCACCGGCGTCGTCGGCGGCGCCGCGACCCTCAACGCCTACGGCTCGGCGACCGAAGCAAGGTTGCCGCTGGTGATCGGAGCCTTCGTCCTGCTCACCCTCGTGGCGCTCGTCTTCGTCCTGCGCGCGCCGCTGCTGGCGCTGCTCACGGTCGTCCTCAACCTCGGCACCGTTGCGGCGGCGATCGGCGTCGTCACCCTCGTCTGCCAACTGCCCGACGGGGCGCCCCTCGGCGGCCACCCCTACATCGACACCGTCGGCGCCGGAGCGATCTTCGGGGTCACCTTCGGCCTCTCGATCGATTACGCGGTCTTCCTGATCGCGCGGATGCGCGAGCGCTACGACGTCGACGGCGACCACCGCGCGGCGATCTCCTTCGGGCTCGAGCGCACCGCCGGCGTCGTCACCGGGGCGGCGGCGATCATGGCCGCGGTCTTCATCTCCTTCGCGGCCGCGCCGATCGCCACGGTGAGTCAGATGGGGATCGGGCTGACCGTGGCGATCCTGCTCGACGCCACGGTGGTGCGGATCGTGCTGTTGCCGGCGCTGATGCTGTTGATCGGCGAGCGGGTATGGAAGGTGCCCCCGCTGCTCGACCGGGTACTGCCGCGCCGTAATGTGTTGAGCGGATCGTGAAAGGGGGGCTGAGTGACATGAAGCGGATCGTGGTCATCGCGGCGCTGCCGGCGCTGCTCGGGGGAGCCGTGGCGGCGGCGGCCGAAGCGCCGACGCGCACCGAATACGTCCAGCGGCTCGAGGGCGTCTGCCGTCCCGACGCGGCGAAAACCCAGGTTGCGATGCGCGGCGCCCGGGCCGACCTGCGCGCCGAACGGTTGAGCGCGGCGGCGGCGAAGTTCGCCAAGGCCTCCCGGATCTTCGGCGGGACCGTCAAGGAGATCGCCGCGGTGCCGCGGCCACCCGAAGATGCGAAGAAGCTCGCCAGGTGGTTCGGCTACCTGAAGCGGCAGGAGTCCTACCTGCAACAGATCACCGCCCAGTTGCGGGCCGGGCGGGCGATCAAGGCGCAACGGCTGACCGCCCGCTTCATCCACAGCGGCAACCTCGCCAACAACGTGGTCCTCGCCTTCGGCTTCGACTACTGCAGCTTCAAGTTCTCGAGATACGGATGAGGGGGAGGCGGCGCGGCGCGGCGGGGCTTGCGCTCGGGGCGCTCCTGATCGCCCTGCTCGTCGTCGCGCTCGCCGCCCCGACCGCGGGCGGCGAGCGCACCCAGGATGGCCACCTGATCGTCTCGCTCGACGGCGGCCTGGCGCCCCTGGCCCTGCCGCGCGACCACCCCGCCCCGGTGGCGGTGCGCCTCGCGGGTGGACTGCGGACCACCGACGGAAGCCTGCTCCCGCGGGTCACCCGGGTGGAACTGAGCCTGCCCGGACAGGGCGTCCTCGATACCCGGGGCCTGCCGGTGTGCTCGACGCGGAGGCTCAGGGACGCGACCACGGACGGCGCTCTCGAAGCGTGTCGCGATGCGCTCGTCGGGAGCGGTCGCCTCGAGGCCCAGGTACACGTGCCGAACCAGACGCCGTTCGCGGTCCACGCCACGCTCCTCGCCTTCAACGGCAGGGTGCGGGGGAGGCGGGCGGTGATCTTCCACGGCTTCGCCGCCAAACCGCCGACCGTCGTCGTCCTCCCATTTCTGCTGCGACTCGAAACGGGCCGTGTGCGGACCCGCCTGGTCGCCGATCTGCCGCCTGGGCTCGGGCCCTGGCCGCACTTCGCCAACTTTGAAGTGAGGCTGTTCCGACGATTTAGCTTCCGCGGCCGCCCGCGCAGCTACATCAGCGCCTCCTGCCCGATCCCGAAACAGTTCACCGCCGGTTTCTTCTCCTTTGCCAAGGCCAGCTTCACGCTCGCCGGCGGGCGCCGCGTGGCCACCAGCATCACCCGTTCTTGCCGCGCCCTCGCCAACTAGCGAGAGGCATATTCACCGCTCAGTGGTCTGTTAGTGTCCCGAAATATGGGGCAGATGGACGGGGGTCCGGAGGGGGCACGGGGGGAGCTCTTCGGACGGCTGCTCGGCGACCTCGAAGCGAGCGTCGCCGCCGCCTGCGGGCCGCGCGAGGAGTGGCCCGAGCAGATTGCCGCCGGCATCTACGCCGGAGTCCGGTTCGCGATCGAACATCCCTCGGTGGTCGATGCCCTGCTCGTCCTGGAGATAAGGGGAAAGGCTTCAAATAGCGGCTATTCCAGGACGATAGAGCGCTTCGCAAGGCTCATTTCGCGCGATGCCCCGGAGGGCTCGCGGCTTCCAGGCAGTACCGATGAGGCGCTTGTCGCGGGGATCGTCGGGCTGGTCGGGGACCACGTCCGGGTCGGGCGTTCCGAGGCCCTCGAAGCGTTGCGCCCCGACCTCGTCCTGCTCGCGCTGCTGCCCTATCTGGGGTTCGCCGATGCCCGTGAGTGGGCCAATAGGATTGCGGCCGAGGAAGAGCGCGATTGACGAAATGGTCTGTATGTGTTCTTATTGCTGGGTCGAACGTCCCGTTCGACAGCCACCGGAGCGGCCCGTCTTCCCTGGACCAGCCGCTTCACGCAGACCTTTAGGCAGGCCCGGAGGTGACGACTCCCTGTGATCCTCCGGGCCGTCTGCGGTCCAGCCGTCGCTCGTACTCGGCAAGCGACTCCTCGAAGGAACGGCGCGAGAAGTCGGGCCAGAGCTCGTCGCGGAAGATCAGCTCCGAGTCGGCGATCTGCCAGAGCAGGTAGTTGGAGAGGCGGCGCTCGCCGCTGGTCCTGATCATCAGCTCGGGGTCGTGCATCTCCGGCGCGTAGAGGCCGCGGGCGAACTCCTCCTCGTCGCCGCCGTCGAAGGCCGCCGCGGCGCGGACGATCTCCGCCCGGCCGCCGTAGTTGAAGGGGACGAAGAAGGTGATGCGATCGTTCCCGTCGGTCAGCTCCTCGGCCCACTCCATCCGCTCGACCAGGCTGGTGGGGAGGGGTGCACCGCGATCGCCGATGAAGCGCATGCGCACGCCCTCGGCGTGGAGCTCTGGGGTGACGCCGTCGATGTACTCGGCGAGCAGCGCCAGCAGGCCGTCCACCTCCTGGCTGGCACGTTCCCAGTTCTCGGTCGAGAAGGCGTAGATCGTCAGCTCCTCGACCCCGAGCTCGGCCGCGTCGCGCAATCGGGCCCGCACGTTCTCGGCGGCGGCCCGGTGCCCTTCGCCGACCGGGAGGCCGCGCTCGCGTGCCCAGCGGCGGTTGCCGTCGGTGATGATCGCGACGTGGCGAGCGCCGTCGGCGGTCATGGCGCGAGCCTCAGCGCCGAGGAGAGGAGGCGGACCGGGGCGCTGTCGGCGGCGGCGGGGCGGGACTCGTCAGCGCCCGGGTCTGCGGCAGCGCCCAGGTAATAGGCGAGCACGCCGTTCAGGATCGCTTCGTGGGTGCCGCGGCGGGGGACGTCGCGCAGCGCCCGCCGCGCGCCCGCGACGAGGAAGTCGATCCGCGCCGCCGCCTCGGTGCCGTAGTACCGCAGGTAGTTGTGCTCGCCGTCGCGCGCGTCGCGCTCCCGGTCGACGTAGTCGTCGAGCAGCACGGTCAGCGCGCCGATCCAGGGGTCGTAGGCGGCGGCGACCAGATCGCCCTCGGCCGCGGTCGCTCCCGGCGTGCCCGCCAGCGCGATCAGGGCGTGCGCGCCGGCCGAGGAGCTGGCTCCTGCCGCCGTCTCCCACCAGGGCAGTCCAGCGGAGGAGTCGAGGGTCGCCGCCCAGGCCTCGAGTCCGGCGCCGCCGTCGGCGTGGGTGTGGCTCTGGCCGGCGCCGCAGCGCGCGGCGGCGCGGCGCGCCGCCGGCAGCGCGGCGGGGGAGGGGAGGCTGGCGACGGCGGCTTGGCAGGTGGCCACCAGCGCATCGAGGTAGCCGCCGTCCTCGCCTCGATGGTGGTGTTCGTACCAATCGACCGGCTCGGCGCCCGGCGTCAGCGCCGCCACCAGGGCCTCGTGCAGCCGCAGGCCGTCGGCGAGCACGTCCCGCCCGCCGTCCTCGCCCAGCGTGTCGAGGTAGTCGACGGCGATCTGCAGCGCGGTCGTGGCGCGGACCACGGCACGCCGACCGCGCCGGGGCGCGAGCGTCACCAGCGCCGCCGTCGCCTCCACGTTGCCGCGCTTCTCCCTCAGCGCGGCGGTCGCCTGTCGGCGCAGCTTGGGGTCGGGGATCCGCGCGGCGCGATCGTCCCACCCGGCAAGCTCCCGCGCCACCGCCGGCAGGATCGCGGCCCGATAGCGTGCCAACGTGCCGAGCGTCACCGCCACCTGCAGCGGCGCGTCGAGCGCTCGTGGTACGTCGAAGGACTTCATAGTTGGACTGTTCAAGGCTAATCGCGGAGGCGCCATTCGCAAAAGGCCCCCTCGCACGGTACGTATCTGTTCTCCGGCGCAAACGAGGGCCGACCGGCCCGGCCCTCTAACCTCGTCGCATGGACACGCAGCGCCTCGCCGAGGTTCTCGCCGCCGCCGGCGAGCCCGCCTACCGCGCCTCCCAGGTTTGGGAGTGGGTCGCGCGCGGGGTCGAGGGCTACGAGGAGATGACGAACCTGCCCGCCGGGCTGCGCGAGCGGCTCGCCGCCGAGGTGCCGCTCTCGACCCTCTCGGTCCGCGCCGAGGCGCGCTCCGACGACGGCACCGTGAAGACGCTCTTCGACACCGCTGACGGGCGGCCGCTCGAGGCGGTGCTGATGCGCTACCGCGACGGTCGGCGCTCGGTCTGCGTCTCCTCGCAGTCGGGCTGCCCGCTCACCTGCACCTTCTGCGCGACCGGGAAGATGAAGTTCGGCCGCAACCTCACCGCCGACGAGATCCTCGACCAGGCGCTCCACTTCCGTCGTGTCGAACCGATCGACCACGTCGTCTTCATGGGGATGGGCGAGCCGACGATGAACATCGACAACGTGCTCGCCGCCTGCGAGCGCCTCCCCGACGTCGGCGTCACCAACCGCCGCACCTCGATCTCCACGGTCGGCTGGGTTCCGGGTATCGACCGGCTCGCCGAGTGCGAGATGCCGATCGGGCTGGCGCTCTCGCTGCACGCGCCCAACGACGGCCTGCGCTCGCAGCTGATGCCGGTCAACGACCGCTACCCGCTCGCGGAGGTGCTGGCCGCCTGCGACCGCTACCGCGCCAAGCGCCGGCGCAAGGTCTTCGTCGAGTACGTGATGCTGGACGGCGTCAACGACCATCCCGAGCACGCCCGCGAACTCGCCGCCCTCCTCGACCCGCGCATCTACAAGATCAACCTGATCCCCTACAACCCGACCGGCGCCTACGACGGCTCCTCGCCGGAGCGGATCGAGGCCTTCCGCACCATCCTCGCCGAGCATCGCGTCCCCGCCACCGTGCGGCTCACGCGCGGGCGGGATATCGACGCGGCGTGCGGGCAGCTGGCGGCAAAAGCTGCGGCGTAGGGATCTGGCGCGGGACGGCCGGGCCCCCGGCCGTCCACAGCGCTTCGGCCCCGGCCGTCCACACCACGACGCTCGGGCCACCCGCACCACCTCGGGCCCGGCCGTCCACAGCGCTTCGGCCCCGGCCGTCCGCACCACTTCGGGCCGGCCGTCCACACCACTGCGGGGCGCCGGCGGCTGTCCTGGGCGCCTCATGGGGGTCCTGGCAGGCTGTGACCCCCATGAGGCGCCCAGGACGTGAGGCTTTCGTGGGGGAGGCGGCGGGGGTTCGTCACGAAGTCCACGGGTCCGTCACGAACTGCGGGATCTCGTCAAGGTCTCTCGAGGATCGGTCCCCCGCGACGGCCGCCACGGCGAGCCTGTGGAGCTTTACCGCCTCATTGGGACGGTAAGGCTCCACGGGCGCCTGTGGCGCCTTACTCGCGTATGGAGCG
>JBPYFM010000089.1:0-2469 GCA_051986435.1 Solirubrobacterales bacterium
TCTACGGCTATCCGGGCCTGACGGGGCTGAAGACCGGCTACACGACGCCCGCCGGCAAATGCCTGGTCGCTACCGCCGAGCGCCACGGCGTCCGTCTCGGTGTCGTCTTGCTGAACTCGCCCGACCCCGGCACTCAGGCTCGCCACCTCCTGGACAGCGGATTCGAGCTCGCCTACCACCAGGCCCCCGAGCGCGAGCCGCCGCTCCCGGCTGGCGTTTGATCGCGGGCAGGTGTTTGACTGCCCTGCCACAATTGACTGGCCAGTCAACCAAGAGCTGTAGGCTACGAGCCAACGCGAGCCAAGGAGAGTAGCCGTGGATCTCGACGACACACCCGAGCAAGCTGCATACCGCGCTAAGGTACGAGCCTGGCTCGAGCAGCACTCCGCAGAAGCACCCGTGCTGGACGCCTATGAAGCGACCGGCGAGGACTTCGGCGAGGACCTCGGCGACGACCAGATGATCGCCGCCCGCCGTGTCTGGCAGGGCAAGCTCGCCGAGGGAGGCCTGGCCGGCGTGACCTGGCCGAAGGAGTACGGCGGTCAGGGGCTCGGGCCGATCGAGCAGGTCATCTGCGGCCAGGAGATCGCCCGCGCCAAAGTTCCCGGGATCCTCGACGCGATCGGCGTCGGAATGCTCGGCCCCACGATCATCGCCCACGGCGAGCAGGACCAAAAGGAACGCTACCTCGGCCCGATGCTCCACGGCGACGAGGTCTGGTGCCAGCTGTTCTCCGAGCCCGCCGCGGGCTCCGATCTCGCCGCGGTGCAGACCAGGGCGCGCCTGCAGGACGACGGCAGCTGGCGGTTGAGCGGCCAAAAGGTGTGGACGACAAATGCGCAGTTCGCCTCATTCGGGCTGCTCCTCGCCCGGACCGACGCGGACGTGCCCAAGCACAAGGGCTTGACGATGTTCATCGTGCCGATGAAGGCCGAGGGGGTTACCGTCCGCGGGCTACGTCAGATCTCGGGGGAGGCGGAGTTCAACGAGGTCTTCTTCGACGACGTCGGCCTCGACGCCGACGCGGTCGTGGGCGGGGTAGGCAACGGCTGGGGCACGGCGCTGACGACGCTGATGTTCGAGCGCGTCACGATCGGGCTTGGAGGCGAGGGCCTCGGCTACAGCTCGGGCAGGTTCGCCGCGGCTATCGCCGGCGACGAGGATGCCCGCCGCGATCCCGAGGTGCGCCGCGTGCTCGGGGAGATCTCGAGCGAACTTCTCGCGGTTCGCTTCACCGGCTACCGCACGCTGACGGCGCTCCAGCGAGGGCAGATCCCCGGACCGGAGGCGGGCCTGGCGAAGGTCACGATCGTCAACGGGGCGATCAAGGCGGGAGACCTGATCGCCGACGTGCTCGGCCCCGACGCGCTCGAGAAGGACAGCGAGTGGGGCTACATGATCTCCTTCCTGCCGGGCCTGAAGTCGGCGGGCGGCACGGAGGAGATCCTGCGCAACACGGTCGGCGAGCGGGTTCTCGGCCTGCCGCCGGAGCCGCGCCTGGACAAGGGCATCCCGTTCTCGGAGCTTCGCTCCAAGGAAAGCGCCGCGGCGTAGTGGCCTCGCGATGAACCTCGCCCTCTCGGACGAGCAGGTCTTCCTGCGCGAGGCGGCGCGCGGGGCCCTCTCGCGCTTTCAGACCTTGGACGCCGCGCGTGCGGCGCTCGACGGCGACGACTCGGCCCTTCCGGACCTCTGGCCGACCGCCATGGAGGCCGGCTGGCCCGGCCTGTTGATCGACGAAGCCCACGGGGGTGCGGGTCTCGACGCCTTCGACGCGATGCTCGTCCTCGGCGAGTGCGGACGGGTCCTTGCCTCGGTGCCGCTGCTCGGGCACCTGCCCGCCACGGCGATCCTGAACGACGCCCCCGCCTCCGCCGAGTGGCTGCCCTCCTTCGCCACCGGAGAGCGCCGGGCGGCGTATCTGCCAGCGCAACCCCCCGATGAGCTTCGCGATCACTGGAGCGCCGACCAGGCCAGCGGGCTGGAGCGCGCCCCCCTGGCCACCGCCGGGCCGGCTGCTCAGGATGGGCGGGTCCCCGTGAACGGAGGCTTCGCGTTCGTGCCCGACGCTCCCGGCGCCGACACCCTCGTCGGCGCCGTCCTCCAGGACGGTAGGCCGATCGGGGTCGCAATTCCCGCCGACTCCCCGGGCGTCGAGGTGCGGCCCCTGCTGCGCTACGACGCGACGCGTCCGCTCGGCCACGTCTCCTTCCGCGACACCCCCGCCGTCGTGCTCGACGCCCCCGAGGAGTCGCTTGCCTCCGGCTGGCATCTCGCCCAGGCGCTGCTCGCCGCCGAGTCGATCGGCGCCGCCGAAACGGCGCTCGAGCTCTCGGTGCAGTACGCGAAGGAGCGCTTCACCTTCGGCCGCTCGATCGGCTCCTACCAGGCGATCAAGCACTCCCTCACCGAGGTGCTGCGCCAGCTCGAGAACGGGCGCTCGCTGCTCTACTACGCCGGCTGGTCGCG
>JBPYFM010000090.1:0-10775 GCA_051986435.1 Solirubrobacterales bacterium
CGCGCATCACCCTCACGGAAGTCCGACCGCCTCACGTCCCTGCACCGGCTCTCCCCCGCACCCCTCACGTCCTGGGCGCCTCATGGGGGTCACAGCCTGCCAGGACCCCCATGAGGCGCCCAGGACACCCGCCCGCGCCCCGAGGTGGTGTGGATGGCCGGGGCCGAAGTAATGCGGCCGCCCGAGCCCGCAGCCCTCACCGAGCAGCG
This sequence comes from Solirubrobacterales bacterium, assembly GCA_051986435.1. Lineage (GTDB taxonomy): Bacteria > Actinomycetota > Thermoleophilia > Solirubrobacterales > 70-9 > VAYN01. The sequence goes on from JBPYFM010000090.1 coordinate 210, forward strand.
CCCCCTACCCCTCCCCGGCCTCCACCCCCACCGGCGTCCGCGGGAACTCGCGCCAGCGGCGGGCGAAAGGCAGGCGCCAGCTGTGCGGGGCGATCAGGGCGCCGATCTCGGCCGGGCCCCAGGAGCCCGGCGGGTACGGTTTCACCGCCGGCGGGTCCTCCAGCAGCGGCGCCGAGACTTCCCAGAGGCGCTCCATGTCGCGGGCGCTCGTGAAGAGCGTGCGGTCGCCCGCCATCGCGTCGCGGATCAGGCGCTCGTAGGCCTCCAGCGTGTCGTCGCGATATTCGGTTTCCTCGAGCGAGAACTGCATGCTCGCCTTGTCCAGGACCATCCCCATCCCCGGCCGCTTGCCGTAGAAGGAGAGCGAGACGCGCGAGGATTCGTCAAGGTCGAAGGTGAGGTGGTCGGGGCCGTAGCGGCCGACCCGCGAGTGGGCCGGGAACATCGACTGCGGCGGCTCGCGGAAGGCGATCGAGATGATCCGCGCCCCTTCCCCCATCCGCTTGCCGGTGCGCAGGTAGAAGGGCACGCCGCTCCAGCGCCAGTTGTCGAGTTCGCATTTGAGGGCGACGAACGTCTCGGTGTTTGAGTTGGGGTTCACGCCCGGTTCGTCGCGGTAGCCCTCGTACTGGCCGCGGACCACCTGGTTGGGGTCGAGGGGCAGGAGGCTGCGGAAGACCTTGTTCTTCTCCTCGGTGATCGGCAGCGAGGCGAGCGCGGTCGGCGGCTCCATCGCGACGAACGCGAGGATCTGCATCAGGTGAGTGACGACCATGTCACGAAAGGCGCCCGTTTTCTCGTAAAAGGCGGCGCGTGTCCCCACCCCGAGCGTCTCCGGCACGTCGATCTGGACATGGTCGATGTGGTCGCGGTTCCAGATCGGCTCGAAGAGCCCGTTGGCGAAGCGCAGCGCGAGGATGTTCTGCGCCGCCTCCTTGCCGAGGAAGTGGTCGATGCGGAAGATCTGCTCCTCGTGGAGGACCTCGTGGAGCGTGTCGTTCAGTTCCTGCGCGCTCCGCAGGTCGGTCCCGAACGGCTTCTCCATGATCACCCGCGCGTCCTTGGTCAGTTCCGCGTCGGCCAGCATGTGGATGACGTCGGTGGCCGCGGCGGGCGGCACGCTCAGGTAATGCAGGAGGTGGGTGTCGGGACCGAGCAGCTCGACCTCGTGGTCGACCGCCGCTTTCAGCTTCTCCGGGCCCGCCCCGACGGGGATGTAGACGATCCGGCGGGAGAATTCGGCCCAGTCGGCCTCGGAGAACTCGTGGCGCGCGAACTCTTCGCACGCGTCGTGCACGATCTCCCGGAACTCCTCGTTGCCGATCTCCTCGATCGAGGTCCCGAGCACCCGGAATTCCGGCATCAGCTCCGACTGGAACAGCCGCAGCATCCCCGGCAGCAGCTTGCGTTTCGCCAGGTCCCCGGTGGCCCCGAAGATGACGATCAGATAGGGCGGGAGCGGCTGGACGACCCGCGCGTCCATTTCTTCGGTGACGTGCTGTTGACTCTCCCGGTGCGTGGTCGGCACGCCGTTCTGATTCCCTTCGGCCATGCAGCCAGAGTAGCTGCCCGCCCGCGCGGGTCGTGACGGTTCAGTTGTCGGAGCCGGCCCGGTCCCAGATGTAGAGCTCGACGGCCTCTACCGCGAGCTGCATCAGCCGGGGCGGGGAGAGCAGGCCGAGAACGAGCTCGAGGGCGTCGTCCTCGGTGACGCCGGCGTCGACGGCCTCCTCGCCGCGGAAGCCGGCGGCGAGCTTGAGGGCCTCGCGGCGGTTCTCGCCGAGCGAGCCGAAGGCGCCCATGAGGAAGTCGCGGTTGGGGACCGGCTGGCCGACCTCGAGCGAGCCGTGCCAGGCCGCGAGCATCGAGAGGTCGTGCTCGTCGAGCTCGGCGATCGCCTTGGCGTAGTGGATCTCGAGCTCGGAGTCCGGAATCTCGTCGACCCAGGCGCGCACCGCCTCGCCGAGGAGCTGCCGCCGGGCCTCACGCCCGATGGAGTCCGCGATGGCGCGGATCGCGTCGGCTGGATCTACGAAGCAGAGGGACATGGGATGAGGAAAATTTAGGGGGGTCGGGGGACGGTAAAACGGGGGCGGGAATGCGGAGTTTGCGGTGTGGGGAGCGGAGTGGCGCGGGGGCGCGCGGGTGGGTGGCCTCGCGGGCGTGCGCCGCCGCCCTGCATAGTCTGGACGGGTGCCGCTGAATCTGATCCTCGGACCCCCCAACTCCGGCCGCGCCGGGCTCGTGCGGCGCCGCTACCTGGCGGCGCTGGAACGCGACCCGGTGCTGGTGGTGCCGACCGTCGACGACGTCTTCGCCTTCGAGCGCGAGCTCTGCGGCGAGGGCGCCGCGCTGGGCGGCACCGTCCTCACCTTCGGCGCGCTCTTCGGCCAGATCGCCACCGCAGCGGGCCGCCCGCCGGGCGCCGTCCTCTCCCCCGCGCAGCGCCGCCGCTGCGTCGAGGTCGCGGTCGAGGAGCTGACCGGGCGGCTCGGGCCGCTGCGTCGCTCGGCCGGGCGCCCCGGCTTCGCCGCCGCCTTCACCCGCCTGCTCGACGAGCTGCAGGCGGCGGGCGTCGGGCCGCGGGAGGTCGAGGCAAGCGCCGGGACGCTCGAGGGCTCCGCCTACCTGGCCGACGTCGCCACCCTCTTGGCCGGCTACGAGGCCGTGCGCGAGCGCAGCGGCCGCCTCGACGCCGCCGGCATCGCCGCCGAGGCGACCGCGCTCCTGCGCGAGGATCCCGGCCCCTGGGCCGGCCGGCCGGTCTTCCTATATGGACTCGACGACCTCACCCCGGCGCAGTTCGACCTGGTCGGCGCCCTCGCCGCCCACACCGAGGTCACCGTGGCGGTTCCCTTCGAGCCGGGCAACGAGGCGCTGGCGGCCCGCGGGCGCCTCTTGGAGCAGCTCGGGACGCTCGAGCCCACCGAGGTGACGACCATCGAACCCGACCCCGCCAACACCGAGAGCGCCCAGCTCTACGCGCTGGTCCTGGGGTTCGGCCGCCCGGACGCGGTGCCGACGCCCCTCCCCGAGCCCTCCGACCTGACCATGCTGCGCTCCGCCGGGACCCGCGCCGAGGCGGAAGCGATCGCCGCAGAGGTCTCCCGCCTCGTCCACGCCGGGGCGCCCCCGGACGAGATCGCGGTCGCCCTCCGCGATCCCGGACGGCGCGGCCCTGAGGTCGAAGCGGCGCTGGAGGCAAACGGCATCGCCGCCGCGCTCGAGGCCGAGGTGCCGGTCGCCTCGACCTCGGTCGGCGGGGCCCTGATCGCCCTGCTGGAGACGACCTTCGGCACCGGCCGCGCCGCCGACCTGCTTCGCTACCTGCGCGGACCCTCCGGCTTCTCCCCCGGCAGGGTCGACTGGCTGGAGCGCGCGATCCGCCGTGACCGCATCGCCGACGCCAAGACCGCGCTGTCGCGCTGGCGGGGTGAGGGGAGACAGAGCGGCGGCGAGGCGGGCGCGGACGGCGATCAGCCCCCCGCGGGTGGCGAGACGGGCGTGGACGGGCAGCGCGGCGCGGGCGGGGAGCGCGCGGCGCCCGGTGAGGATCCGCGGGACCTGCGCCGTCTGCGAGAGGCCGCCGCCGAATCACCCGCCGCATTGTGCGCCGCCGTCGCGGGGCTCGCGGGGACGATGGCGTCGCGTCCTTTCCGGACCGGCGAGGACGGGCCGCGACTGGGCCCCGGCGACGGGCTCGAGCTGCGCGCCGCCGGGGCGATCGCAGCGGCGCTCGGAGACCTCGCGGCGCTCGGGCCGCTCGCGCCCGCCCCGGAGCGCCTCGCCGAGACCGTCGCCGCACTCGATTTCCGCGTCTGGAGCGGGCCGGTGGAGGGCCGGGTGCGGATCGCCAGTCCCTACCATCTGCGCGCCGCCCGCTTCGACCACGTCCTCGTCGGCTCCCTACAGGACGGCGAGTTCCCGCGGCGCGATCGCGGCGGTGACCCCTTCCTCTCGGAGGCGCAGCGGCAACAGCTGGGACTCGACCCCCGCCGCGACACCGATGCCGAGGAGCGCTACCTCTTCGGCGTCTGCCTGGCGCTGGCGCGGCGCCGCCTCACCCTCTCCTACCGCGACAGCGACGAGAACGGTGCCGCCGAATCGCGCTCGCCGCTGCTCGAGGAGGTGCGGGCGCTGGTCGCGCCGCCGCCCGCCGACGACGGCTCCGCCGACCCGGTCGAGGCGGCGATCACCCGCGAGCGCGGCCTCGCCGACGTGGTCGCGCCGCTCGCCGAGGCACCCTCGGCGGACGAGCTGGCGCGAGCGCTCGCCGCCCACGGGCCGCAGGCCGACCCGCGCGCGCTGCTCGCGGCCGTGGGAATCGAGGACGGCACGCAATCGGCCGGCGGCCTCGTCGCCGCGCTCGAGGACCGCCTGCGTCGCGCCCGCCGCGCCGAGGCCGCCTCGCGCGCCCCCGGCCCGCTCACCAACCCGGCGGTGCTCGCCTCGCTCGCCGCGGTCGAGGCCTACGGGGGCACCACGTTGGAGGGCTTCGACGAATGCTCCTACCGCTGGTTCGCGGGCCACGAGCTGGCGCCGGAGCCGCTCGACCCGGCCCCCGATCCCCTCGTCCAGGGCGCCCTCATCCACGCGGTGCTGGAGCGGCTCTACCGCGAGCGTCCCGGCGGCGACCCGCTCCCCCGCCCGTCGTCCCTGGCCGCCTGGATCGACCGCGGGCGCACGCTCCTGACCGAGCAGCTCGCCGAGCGCGAAGTCGGCGGCCACCCCGCCGAGCGGGCGATGGCGCGGCGGGTCGAGCGCCTGCTCGAACGCTTCCTCGGCGAAGAGGCGGCCCGCGACACCGGCGGCTTCGAGCCGTGGCTGTTGGAGGCGCGCTTCGGGCTCGGCGAGGAAGCCGAGCGCCCCACGCTCGACCTCGGCGGCTGGGGTCTCCACGGGGCCATCGACCGGGTCGACCGCGCCCCCGACGGCCGCGCCGTCGTCCACGACTACAAGCTCGCGTCGAGCGTCACGCCGCGCGACAAGTTCGAGGAGCGAGCGAAGCTCCAGCTGCCGCTCTACCTGCTGGCGGCGCAGATCCACTGGGGCGCGGAGCCGGTCGGCGGCATCTACCACCCGCTGCGGGGCACCTCGAACCGGCGGCCGCGCGGGGTCGTCGCCAAGAGCTCGGCGGGCGACCTGGCGGGCTACGACCTCTACCGGCCCGACGTGGTCGACGACGAGGAGCTGGAGGAGATCCTGGAGACGGCGCGCCGGCGCGGCGACGAGATCGTCGCCCGCATCCGCGCCGGGGAGATCCGCCGCGATCCCGGCCCGCGCGAGGGCCTGCGCGGCCACGACGTCTGTCCGACCTGGTGCTCCTTCGCGCCGATCTGCCGCCGCGACCGCGCCCCCGCTTATGTGGAGCGCGAAGAGAACGAGGCGGGGTGGGAGCGGTGAGCGACGCGAAGTGGCGCGGCGGCGGGAGCGCGCCGGCGGCGGGCGCTGTACCGACGAGCGGCGGGCCACCGACCGAAGGCGACGGTCCGGCGGCCGGGATGACCGCGGCCCCCGAGCCCGCGGTCGAGCGCTCCCCCACCCCCGAGCAGCGCGCCGCGATCGAGGCGCGCGGGCGCGACGTCCTCCTGGAAGCCGGCGCCGGCTCCGGCAAGACCGGCGTCATGGTCGAGCGCTATGTCCGCCTGGTCGTCGACGAGGGCGTCTCCTCCGACGCCGTCCTCGCCTTCACCTTCACCGACAAGGCCGCCGCCGAGCTGCGCGCCCGGGTGCGCGCCGAGCTGTCCCGCCGCGCCGCCGGCCAGGGCGCCGCCGCGGTCCGCGCCGCTGCCCTCCTCTCGACCATCGGCGGCGCCTGGATCACCACCATCCACGGCTTCTGCAACCGGGTCCTCGCCGCCCACCCGGTCGCCGCCGGCGTCGACCCCGGCTTCCGCGTCCTCGACCAGCCGGAGGCCGAGCGCGCCGCCCGTGAGGCCTTCGATGCCGCCCTCACCGAGTTCCTCGGCGGCGGCGTGCCCGAGCGCGAGGAGACCGTCGCCGCCTACGACCTCGAAGGCCTGCGCGGCGTCATCGGCGCGACCCACGACGAGCTGCGCAGCCGCGGCGTCGCCGAGCCGGCGCTGCCGGACCCGCCCGTCTCCGCCCCGGCGGAGATGGTCGCGCGCGCGATCGAGGCGGCGGGCGAATGCCTGGAAGAGCTGAAGGAGGGCAACGGAAGACGCGCCCCGCTCGAGGAGGCGCTTGCCCGCCTCACCCAGCCCGGCCCGCCGCCGTCCCTCGCCGAGCTGGAAGCGCTCCGCCCGGGCGGCACCGCCAAGGCCCTGGGACTCTTCCGCGAAGCCATCGACGCGGCGATCTCCAGCACCGCCGAGGCGGGCGAGGGCGGCGTCGCCTACCGCCATCTGGCCGAGCTCCTGCGCCTCTACGCGGCGGCCTTCGAGGCGGCGAAGGAGCGCCGCGCCGGGGTCGACTTCGAGGACCTGCTGATCCTCGCCGCCCGCCTGCTCGAGCGCGCCGAGATCGGCCAGGCCTACCGCGGCCGCTTCTCCCACCTGCTGGTCGACGAGTTCCAGGACACCAACCGCCTGCAGCTGCGCCTGATCGAGGCGCTCCAGGGCCCGCACACCCAGCTCGTCGTGGTCGGCGACGAGCTGCAGTCGATATACTCCTTCCGCCACGCCGACCTCGACGTGTTCCGCCGCCGGCGCGAGCAGATCGACGCCGACCCGGGCGCCGAGCTGATGCGCCTCAGCGGCAACTTCCGCTCCCGACCCGAGGTCATCGGCGCGGTCAACCTCCTCGGCGAGGCGCTGCTCGGCGCCTCCTACCGGCCGCTGCGCGTCGGCGCGCCGCCGGCGTCCCCGGCGCCGCGCGGCACCGGCCCGGCGGTCGAGCTCCACCTCACCGCGCGCGACGGCTGGGACGCCGACGGCATCGACCTCGAGCCGGCGATCGACGGCCGCACGCCGCTCAACTGCCTCGCCGAGGCGCGCGCCCTCGCGGCCCGCCTGCGCGAGCTCCACGACGCGGGCGTCGAGCGCGGCGCGATGGTCGTCCTGCTCCGCGCCTTCACCCACCTCGACGCCTACGAGGACTCGCTCGCCCGCGCCGGCCTGCGCCCCTACGTGGTCGGGGGCCGCGGCTACTGGTCCCAACAGCAGGTGGCCGACGTCTGCGCGCTGCTGGCGACGATCGCCAACCCGCTCGACGACGAAGCCCTCTTCGGCGCCCTCGCCTCCCCCGCCTGCGCGGTCGCCCCGGACACCCTCTGGCTGCTGCGCGCCGCGGCCGGGCGGCGCCGCCACGTCTGGCCGGCGCTGGAGCGGCTGGCTCTGCGGGACGACGTCGAGGTCGCCGAGCCGGAGCGGCTCGAGCAGATCCCCGCCGGTGAGCGCGAGCTGCTGGCCGCGTTCGCGACCCAGCTCGTGGGACTGCGGGCGCGCGCCCCGCGCCTCGGGCTCGCCGGACTGATCGAGGCCGCGGTGACCGAGACCGGTTACGACCTCGCGACGCTGCTGCGCCCCGCGGGCGAGGCGCGCCTGGCGAACGTGCGCAAGCTCTCCCGCCTGGCCGCCGCCTACGAGGAGCGCGAGGGACGCGACCTCCGCGGCCTGCTCGACTTCCTCAGCGCCCGCGCCGAGATCGACACCGAGGCCCAGGCCGCCACCGCCGCCGAGGGCCACGACGGGGTCCGCATCATGACCGTCCACAACGCCAAGGGCCTCGAGTTCGAGGTCGTCGCCGTCCCCGATCTCGCCCGCGGGCTCCTCTCCGGCGGCCGCCGCCCGGTGCTGGCGCTGGGCCGCGAGCAGCCGCCCCGGGTCGGCCTCCAGTGGCGGCGCCTGGGCCGCCCGTCGGTGAACCTCTACGACTACGGCGAACTGATCGAAGCGGGCGAGGCGCGCGACTCCGAGGAGGGCCTGCGCCTCTTCCACGTCGCCGCGACCCGGGCCCGCGAGCGCCTGATCTTGAGCGGCGTGGTGAAACCGGAGCCGGGAAACGGAGTCAAACCGGGCACGGCGGTGATCGAGCGCCTGGTCGACGGACTGGGCGCGCCGCGGGGCGAGGACGAGGACGCCGAGGCGACCGCCACGGTCATTCCCGTCCCCGCGCCCGAGCCGCGCCCCGGCCTCGAGGCCTCCTTCGCGCCGAGCGAGATCGCGGTCCACCTCAACCTTCCCTCGCCCGCGCGCGCCGCCGAACTGCGCGACCTCCACCTCGACACCGCCGCCGACCGGACGCTGGGATCCGGCACGCCACCGCTGGTCGAGCGCAAGCCGCCGGTCGTCCCGAGCCGCCCGCTGTCCTACACCGCGATCAGCGCCTACGAGGAATGCGCCTATCGCTTCTACATGGAGCGGGTGCTGGGACTACCCGCCGTGGACCCGTCGGCGGCCGGCACCAACTCCACCGGCACCGGGGACGAGGGCCCCTCGGCGCGGGAGGAACGGAGCGCCCGGGGTGCCGCCGTGCACGCGCTCCTGGAGTGGAGCCAGGCGAGCTCCTGGGATGAGCCGACGGTGGACCTGGCCCGACGCCACGCGCTCGCGGCCGGGCTGAACCTGGGAGCCAGCGAGGCCGAGGAGCTGCTCGGGCCCGTCCGTGACTGGCTCGCCTCGCCGCTGCGCGAGGAGATCGCCGCGGCTTCCCGGGTCCGCGCCGAGGTCCCGATCCTGCTCGGCGCCGGCGGGACGGTCCTGCGCGGCTCGATCGACCTGCTGGTCGAGCGCGACGGCGCCATGCCGCTCGTCGTCGACTACAAGACCGACCGCCTGCGCGGCGAAGACCCGGGCGCCCGCGCCGCCCACTACGAGGTCCAGCGCTCGATCTACGCGATGGCCGTGGCCGAGAGCCTCGGCGCCACCGAGGTCGAGGTCGCCTACGTATTCCTGGAGCGTGCCGATTCCCCCGTCCGCACCCTCCTCACCGAAGCCGCCATGCAAACGGGCCGCACCCGCATCGAATCCGCCGTCGCCGCGATCGGCGCCGGCAACTTCTCCCCCGCCCCCGAACCCGACCGCACCTGGGACCTCTGCCGCGGCTGCCCCGCCCTGGGCCGCCTCTGCTCCGGCCCCCCTGACGCCGCCTGACCGGCGCATCTCGGCGTCCTCGGTCGCTCCGCTTCGGGTCACGCACAGGAGTGCGGTCCCCTCGCCTCGCTCCCTGCGTCCTTGACCTGCTTGGTCAGTCGACGTCAGGAACCCGTGGCAGACGAGTCCAGCTTCGCCGCCAGGTCGTCCAGATTCAGTTCCTTCAGGCCCTCGCCGACGGCGTCGAGCTCGCCGGCGCAGTAGTCGACGAGTTGCTTGCCCTCTTTGCAGAGGTCGAGGGTCTCGCGGAGGCCGGCCTGGCCGGAGTCGAGGCGGTCGATGATCTCCTCGAGGCGCTCGACGGCGGCCTCGTAGCTGGTGGGGGCGCCGTCAGGCACGGTCATCTTCAGGGGTTGTCGCGTCGATTCGGCCATCGCGGAAGCGGAGGCTAAAGCGCCCGGCGGCGGTCGCGGCGGCAGCGGTGGTCAGGGGCTCGCCGTCGGTTGTCTCGGCGAGAGCGTAGCCGCGTTCGAGGGTGCGCTCGGGATCGTGGGCGCGCAGGGCGACGGCGGCTTTGCGCAGGGCCTCGCGGCGGCGGGCCATCGCGCGCTCGGCGGCGGAGTCGAGGGCGGCGCCGTGGCGGCGGCCCTCGTCGGTGGCCCGCTCGACCTGGCCGAGGGCGCGGCGGCGCGCGCGTTCGAGGACGAGTCCGGCGATCCGCCGCTGGGTGGCCGCCCGCTCGGCGATGCCGCGTTCGGATGCGGCGCGGATCTCGCGCGTCTTCTGGTTCAGGACCGCACGCTGGCGCTGGAGCGCCCGTGCCGGGCCTCGCGCCAGGGCACCGAGGTGTCGGGCCCGCGCGGCGATCGCCCCGTCGGCGCCGCGCCGCAGCGCCAGCGCCATCCGCCGCACCTCCGCCCGCGCCGCGGCGCAGTCAAGGGGCACCGCCGCCTCGGCGGCGTGGGTCGGGGTCGAGCAGCAGACCGCGGCCACGTCGTCGATCAGGGTCGAGTCGCGCTCGTGCCCGACCGCGCTGATCACCGGCACCCGCAGCATCGCCACGGTCCGGCACAGCGTCTCGTCGCAGAAGGCCCAGAGGTCGGCGAGGCTGCCGCCGCCGCGGGTGACGACGATCGCCTCGATCTCCGGCCGCGCCGCGAGGTCCTGCAGCGCCCGCGCGATCTTCGGCGCCGCGTGGCGATCCTGCACCGGCGCGAACGCCCAGACCACGGTCCCGCCCCAGCCGCGGCGTCCCAGCCCGGCAAGCAGGTCGCGCCGCGCCGCGCCGCCTTCCGCCGTGACGACGCCGATCGTCTTCGGCAGCGCCGGGCGCGCCAGCTGCTTCTGCAGCTCGAAGAGGCCCTCGCCGCGCAGCTGGACGCGGAGCGCCTCCAGGCGGGCCATCAGGTCGCCTTCGCCGGCCAGCCGGACGTGGGTGGCGCGGAAGCAGAAGCTCGGAGACGCCGTCCCGCCGCCCGGGTAGTAATCGGGCCCGCCGGCGATCACCACCTCGGCGCCGTCGCGCAGGGCCCCGTCCGGCAGACCGAGCCGTTCGAGGTCGTTCAGCCAGATC
>JBPYFM010000091.1:0-13909 GCA_051986435.1 Solirubrobacterales bacterium
CGCCCGCCACCCGCCGCCGCCTCGCCGCCGTCGCGCCCGCCACCCGCCGCCGCCTCGCCGCAGCCGCGCTCCTCGCCCTCGTCACGGCTCTCCTCCTCGCCGCCTCTTCATCTCCGGTCATGGTCGCGGCCGCGAGCGCCGCCACGCCGGCCGAAGTTGACGCGGCCGTGACGAAAGCCGCCACCTACCTGCGCGGAACCGTGACCGCGACGGGAGAACCGAGCGACCCCGCCGGTGGCATCGTCTTCGAACACGGGCGCTTCAGCGCCGACTGGGGAGCGATCGGCCTCGCTGCCGCCGGCGCCAACGCCGCCGACGTGGCGAGCGGCGGACCGAGCCTGCAGGATTTCCTCGCGGGCGAATACGGCGACGCGGCCGGCCGGCTGGCGGGGCCGCCGTCGGAACTGCCGGCGGAAGAATGGGGACGGCTGGCGCTCGTGGCCCACGCCGCCGGGCTCGACCCGGCGCGGATCTCGGCGGCGGTGAACCTGCCCGCCCGGATTGCCGGAGGCTGGAGCTCGGCGACCGGCGGCTTCGGCGACGTCGAAGGGGCATCGCTGCCGTGGCCGACCGCGTTCGGCCTGCTCGGACTGCTCGCGAGCCCGACCCCGCGCTGGGCCCTCGCCCCGGCCGTCGCCCGCGTGCGCGCCGCGCAGGAACCCGACGGCGGCTGGTCGGAAGTCGGCTTCACCCGCGCGGAAGTGACGGGCGCGGCGCTGGCCGCCCTCTGCGCGGCGGGGGCGCCGAGCTACGACGCCGACGTCGCCGACGGCGTTGCCTACCTGCGCGGACAGGAGACCGCCGGGACCGGCGCGATCGAAGCCGCGAACGCCGAAAGCACCGCCCTGGCTGTGATCGGCCTGAGCGCCTGCGGCGTCGACCCGGGCTCGGCCGAATGGCGGCGCGCCGGCGACACGCCGATCGACTACCTGCTCTCGCTGCAGACCCCGACGGGGACCGGAGAAGGCGGCTTCTCCTTCGAAGCCGGTGAAGCCCCGAACGCCTACACGACCGCCTTCGCGGTGACCGCCCTGGCCGGCGACGGCCTCCTCGTCGAACCGCCCGCCCGCGCAGACGCGGCGCTGCCGAGCGTCCGGCCGGCCCCCGAGGTCGCCCCCGGGACCCCGGTCGCCCACGTCCTCGCGATCGAAGGCGCGCCCGGCAACGTACGCCTGTGCAGCGTCGAAGCGCCGGTCGGCGCCTCGCTGCGGGAGGTCCTCGCCGACGCCGCGTCCGCGACCTTCCCCTCCTATCCCGCAGGCTGCATCCGCACGTTCTCCTACGAAGGCGGCGCGCTCGCCTCGCTGAACGGACGCGACCCCGAAGACGCCGACCAGAGCTGGCTGGCGCGCCTGGATCGCGGCGCCGAGGCGATCGCCACCGAAGAGCCCGTCCCGTTCGGGTCCGTCATCGCCTTGCGCGTCGGCGCGATCCCCGCCGGCGGGTCCGGCGGCGGCGAACCGCCGACCGGCCCGGCCGGACCGGCAGGCTCGGCCGGGCCGACCGGCGCCACCGGGCCCGCCGGACCCACCGGGCCGACCGGCGCGAAAGGCGGTCGGGGCCTGGTCGGCCCACGAGGCAAGCGCGGTCCCGTTGGAAAGCGCCGCCGCGCCGCCGCGGCCAAGCATCGGCGCGCGGCGATCAAACGCCGTCGGGCCAAGCGCCGCCGCGCCGCTGCGGCCAAGCGCCGGCGCATGACTGCCGTCATGCGCCGTCCCGCCACCGCGGAGCAGCATGCGACGGCTCGCCGCAAGGCGCAGTGAGTGGGGCGCGGCGCAAAAGGTGGCGACGGCGGGGCGGCCTCCGATGCCAGAGGATGCACGCGCCCCACGCCCACGTCGTGGGGAAGGCGCGCCGCCTCTGATGCCGCTTCGGGCGGCCCTCGCCGACCCCTCACTAGGATCCGGTCGGTGAGCGAAGTCGACCAGCGGACCGCGGTGGGCGCGGATATCTGGACGCCCGCGGCGATCCTCGCCGACCTCGACGGCACCCTCGTCGACTCGGTCGCCTCGAGCGAACGCGCCTGGGGCGCGTTCGCGCGGCGGCGCGGGCTCGACGAGGAGGAGACGCACCGCTTCGCGATGGGGCGGCCGACGCGCGAGACCGTCGCCCTCCTCGTCCCCGAGGGCGAACGCGACGCCGAACAGGCGCAGATCGACCGCGACGAGGTCGACGACGCCGACACCGTGACGGCCTATCCGGGCGCCGCCGAGCTCCTCGCCGGCCCGATCCCGATCGCGGTCGTCACCAGCGGCTCGACCGAGCTGGCGACGGCGCGGCTGCGCGGCGCCGGCCTCGAGCCACCCGCCGTCCTCATCACCGCCGACCGGATCGAGCGCGGCAAGCCCGACCCCGAACCGTTCCTGCTCGGTGCCCGTGAGCTCGACGTCGTCCCGTCCCACTGCCTGGCGCTGGAGGACGCCCCGAGCGGCATCGAGTCGGCCCGCGCCGCCGGCATCCCGGTGGTCGCCTTCCGCACTTCCCACCCCGAGGCCGAACTCGAGCCGGCGACCGTCGTCCTCGACACGCTCGCCGAAGCGGTCGCGCGTCTGCTTCCAGGGTGAGTTAGCGCCGAGACGACGGACATTCGAGGTGTCCGCGAGCGCCGCGCGGGATTTCCGACCCCGTCGGACACGCGCGTCGAATCCGCCGTCACAGAACTCACACGGATCCGTGGAGAAGGAGACAGAAGGCGCACGGATTGACCCTTCGGCGCCCCTTCCGCCGAACCACGCAAAACCGTGGCGAACTTACCCGGCGGCCGCCGGGGCGCCGAGCTCCGCCGCCTCGGCCAGCAGCTCGACCGACCGCACGCGGTTGTCGACCGAGTCGGCGTAGTGGACCGTGATCAGCTCTTGGACGCCGGTCTTCTCCTGGAAGTCGGCGAGGTAGGCGGCCGCTTCGGGGCCGGTGCCGACGGCCGAGTAGGTAAGCATCTCGTCGACCGCCCGGGCGCGGGGGGAGTCGAGGATCTGGTCGACTTCCTCCTCGGTCAGCTTGCCGCCGCCCGGAGTCTTGAAGAGGCTTTTGACGCGGACGCGGCGCGTCACCTCCAGCTGGCGGTCGGCCTCCTCCTTGTCGGCGGCCGCGATCACGCCGACGCCTGCCATCGCGTAGGGCTCGGCGAGCTGCTCGGAGGGCTTGAAGCTTTCGCGGTACACCTGCAGCGCGTCGAACAGCGCGTGCGGGGCGAAGTGCGAGGCGAAGGCGTAGGGGAGTCCCAGCACCGCGGCGAGCTGCGCGCCGAAGAGGGAGGACCCGAGGATGTAGAGCGGGACGTGGGTGCCCTTGCCGGGGATCGCGATGACGCCGGAGATCGGGCTGTTGTCGGAGAGGAGGCCCTGCAGCTCCTGCACGTCCTGGGGGAACCGTTCGCTGGAGAGCTCGTCGCGGCGCAGCGCCCGCATCGCGGCGGTGTCGGAGCCGGGAGCGCGGCCGAGGCCGAGGTCGATGCGGCCGGGGTGGAGGATCTCGAGGGTGCCGAACTGCTCGGCGATCACCAGCGGCGAGTGGTTGGGCAGCATGATGCCGCCGGCGCCGAGGCGGATCGTCTCGGTGTGGGCGGCGATGTGGGCGATCAGGACCGCGGTCGCCGAGCTGGCGATCGAGCGGATGTTGTGGTGCTCGGCGTACCAGATGCGCTCGTAGCCGAGGCGCTCCGCGGTCTGCGCGAGTCGCACCGAGCCCGCGAAGCTGTCGGCGATCGACTCGTTCGGCCCGACCGCGGCGAGGTCGAGGATCGACAGCGGGACGTCGGGGCGGGCGGGGGAGTCGGTCAGGTCGGTCATGTCCTAAGCATGCCGAACCGGATGCGCCGGCCCGCGCGCCGGCGCCCGGGGCGGTTGCCCTAGATCCCGGACCCGATCTTGCCCGCGCGCGCGTCGGCCCACTCGTCGACGTGCGAATCGAAGTCGACGATGCGGTCGATCTCGGCCAGCTCCTCGGCGCTGAAGTCGAGGTTGTCGAGGGCGTCGACGTTCTGCTCCAGCTGCGCGACCGAGGAGGCGCCGATCACCAGTGAGGTCATGCGCGGGTCGCGCAGGCTCCAGGCGAGCGCCATCTGCGCCAGTGACTGGCCGCGCTTCCCCGCGATCGCGTTCAGCTCCCGCACCCGGCCGATCACCTCGTCGTTGATCCAGGAGCTGTCGAACGCGCCGTAGCCCTTCTGCGTCGCCCGCGACCCCTCCGGGATGCCGTCGAGGTAGCGCCCGGTGAGCAGCCCTTGGGCGAGGACGGTGAAGGCGATCACGCCGATGCCGAGCTCGTCGGCCGCGTCGAGCAGCCCCTCGTCCTCGATCCAGCGGTTCAGCATCGAGTAGCTCGGCTGGTGGATGAGGAGCGGCGTGCCGAGGTCGGCGAGGATCGCCGCGGCGCGGCGGGTGTGCTCGGCGTCGTAGGAGGAGATGCCGACGTAGAGCGCCTTGCCCTGGCGCACGGCGGTGTCGAGCGCGCCCATCGTCTCCTCCAGCGGGGTCGAGCCGTCCAGCCGGTGCGAGTAGAAGATGTCGACGTAGTCCAGGCCCATCCTGGTCAGCGACTGGTCGAGCGAGGAGAGCACGTACTTGCGCCCGCCGCCGCCCTGGCCGTAAGGCCCGGGCCACATGTCCCAGCCCGCCTTGGTGGAGATCACCATCTCGTCGCGGTAGGGGCGGAAGTCTTCGCGCATCAGGCGACCGAAGTTGATCTCGGCGGCGCCGTAGGGCGGCCCGTAGTTGTTCGCCAGATCGTGGTGGGTGATGCCGAGGTCGAAGGCGCGGCGGGCGATCTCCCGCTGGGTCTCGAAGCTGCGGTCGTCGCCGAAGTTGTGCCAGTAGCCGAGCGAGAGGACCGGGAGGTCGAGCCCGGAGCGGCCGGTGCGCCGGTAGGTCATCTTGCCCTGGTAGCGGTTGGTGTCTGCGTCGTAGCTCATCGCCACGATTTCTACCCACTCAGCGACTTCGGCATCGGGATTTGGCGCCAGGAGTACCCGATGGGGGGGAGAAGACGGGGCCGCCGCGCCCTAAGGGGGTCATGAGCAGGCGCCGCGACCCGCACCGACGGAAACCCATGGATGTCGAGACGACCCGCGAGCTCGTCGAGGAGGTGCTGCGCACGGCGATGGCGCTCGAGGACGTGGTGGTCTCGCTGCTCGAGGACCTGCCCGACGGCGCCTTCCCCGGCGAGGACAACGGCCTGGCGCTGCTGGAGATGATCGTCGGCAGCGCCCACCCGGCCGTCGCCGCCGCCGGCGCCCGCGACACCCGCACCGCCACCGCCCTGGTCGCCGCGATCCGCGAGCGCGTGCTCGCCGACCTCCGCGCCGCCGCCCTGCTCGCCCGTGAGCGCGAAGGCGGCGAGGCGGGCGGGCGATCGGAGACGTGACGCGCGTCAGGCCGGGACCGCGTGCAGGGACTCCCAGAGGTAGAGGCAGGCGAGGCTGCGGTTGGGGCGCCAGGGCTCGGCGCGGGCCACGACCTCCTTCGGCGTCGGCATCGCCTCCAGGTGGTCCTCGACCATGATCGCCCGCTGGATCCCGAGGTCGCCGCTGACGATCACGTCGGGCCGGCCCAGGTGCATGATCAGGAAGATCTCCGCCGTCCACCGCCCGAATCCGCGGACCGCGCTGATCTCCGCGATCACCTCCTCGTCGTCGAGCTCGCCGAGGCGGTCGAGCTCCAGCGAGCCGTCGAGCGCGTGGCGCGCGAGGTCGTGGACGTACTCGACCTTGCGTCGCGAGAAGCCGACGCCGCGCAGCTGCTCCTCGGTGAGCGCGAGCATCGCCTCGGGAGTGGGCGGCCCGTCGAAGAGGTCGAGCATCCGCAGGTAGATCGCCCGCGCCGCTTTGGTGGAGATCTGCTGGCCGACGAGCGGGCGCAGCAGCGCGCCGAAGGCGTCGGCGGGCCGATCCTCTTTGCGGCGGCGCAGGCGGGTCGCGTAGTCGAGGGGCCCGAGGCGCTCGATCAGGTCCGCCATCACCGGGTCGGAGGCGGCGAGTTCCTCGCAGCGGGCTTTGGCACTCTTGCGGGGCACGGTCAGGGGACGCGCGGCGGTCGCGTCACCTCCCCGTCCAGGATGGCCGGCGCCTCTCGGCGAAGGCGCGGATTCCCTCGCGGAAGTCGTCCGAGCCGAAGCAGGCGCGGCGCAGCTCGATCAGCTCCTCCTCCTGGGCAGGGCTCAGCACCGGGTTGGCGGCGAGCACGTCGATCACCCGCTTGTTGCCGCGGGTCGCTAGCGGCGCGCCGGCGGCGATCTCCGCGGCGAGCGCAACGCCCGCCTCGTCGATCTCCCCGTCGTCGACCACCTCGTTCACCAGGCCGATCCGCTCGGCCCGCGCCGCGTCGAGGTTGCGGCCGGTGAAGAACATCTCGCGGGTGCGAGGGAGCCCGATCGTCTCCAGGAACCGGCGCAGGCCCGTGTGGCCGTAGACGAGGCCGAGCTTCGCCGGCGGCATGCCGAGGTTGGCGCCCGCGGCGGCGATCCGCAGGTCGCAGCTCACCGCCAGCTCGAGGCCGCCGCCGAGGCAGAGCCCGTTGATCGCGGCGACGGTCGGCCAGGGATGGGCGACGATCGCTTCCATCGCCGCCTGGAAGGGGTGGGCGACCAGTGCCTCGGCCTCGCTCTCGAACGCTTCCTCGTCGAATTCGGCGATGTCGTAGCCGGCGGAGAAGAGCGGCGGTGTGCCGGTGATCAGGACGCAGCGGGTCGCGATGCCGTCGTCGAGGCGCGGCAGCGTCGCCGCGATCGCCGCGAGGATCTCGTGGTCGAGGGCGTTGCGCCGGTCCGGGTTGGCGATGCGCAGCCGCGCGACCGCGTCCGCGGGGCGATCGAGGAGCAGCTTGCCGCCGGCCAGGCGCTCCGGCTCGGCTGCCATCGGACCTACTCGAGCACGACGAGGACGTCGCCTTCGCTCACGGCTTGGCCCTCCTCGCAACGGATCTCGCTCACGGTGCCGTCATCCTCGGCCTCGACCGGGATCTCCATCTTCATCGACTCGAGGATGACGACGGTGTCGCCCTCGCTGACGGAGTCGCCGACCGCGACCTCGATTTTCCAGACGTTTCCGGTGATGTGGGCGTCGACGTTCGGCATGGGCGGGGACAATAGCCGCCGCCGAGGCGAGAATGGGCGCCGATGGACTCGGAAGGACTGGCCGTCGTCGTGGCGGCGCACGAAGAGGCGGAGCGGATCGCGGCGACGGTGGGGGCGCTGCGCGGCGCCTTCCCCGGGGCGGCGATCTGGGTCGGCGACGACGCCTCGCGCGACGGCACCGCGGAGCGCGCGATGCTGGCGGGTGCCCAGGTCGTGCGGCGGGGGAGGGCGCACGGCAAGGGCGGCAACGTGGGGGCCGCCTGCGAGGCGGCGCTCTCCGCCGATCCCGCCCCGCGCCTGGTGCTGCTCTGCGACGGTGACCTGGGGGAGAGCGCCGCGCGGCTCGGCCCGCTGGTCGAGGCGGTCGAGACGGGGGAGTGCGACCTCGCGGTGGCGGCCTTCGCGCGGCGGGTCGGTGGCGGCTTCGGCGTGGCGCTCGGCTTCGCCCGCTGGGCCGAGCGACGCCTCTGCGGCTTCGAGGCGCGCGCGCCGATCTCCGGGCAGCGGGCGATGCGCGCGGAGACCCTGCGCCTGGTCCTGCCCTTCGCGCGCGGCTTCGGCATGGAGATCGGGATGACCGTCGACGCGGTCCGCGCCGGCTGCCGGGTGGGGGAGTACGAGATCGACCTTGAGCACCGCGCCACGGGCCGCGACGCCCGCGGCTTCCTCCACCGCGCCGTCCAGCTCCGCGACTTCGCCTGGGCCTTCCTCACCCGCCTCCGTCGCTGAGCCTCACCGTTTGGCGCCCGGGCCGTGGCGTTTTACCGTCTCCGTGCGACGGTTTCGTGCCACACCGCCGCCCCGCCGTTCGTCGGGTCGGCGCCCGCCCGTAACCGCGCCGCGCGCCGAGAGTAGGAACGATCACGGGCCCGCCCCCCGCCCGCCCTTGCCGATGCCCGAGATGAAGCCACAGGTCTACCTCGACGACCGTCCCGCGGAGTACTTCGACCAGTTCCACGAGTCGGCGCGCAAGGGGGCGGGGTGGACCTACACGCTCGCCCGCATCGTGGTCACGATCCCGACGCTCCTCCTTTACCGGGTGACCGCCCAGGGCCGCCGCAACGTGCCGCGCCGCGGCGCCGCCGTCCTCGCCCCCAACCACTTCAGCCAGGCCGACCACTTCTTCGTCGGCGTCTACCTCTGGCGCAAGGTTCGCTTCATGGCCAAGTCCCAGCTCTTCGGCCCGCCGGTCCTCACCTACATCCTCAAGGTCGGCGGCGTCTTCCCCGTCCGCCGCGGCCACCGCGACGAGAAGGCCTTCGAGACCGCCTACGAGCTGATCGACCAGGGCGAGCTGCTGCTCGTCTACGCCGAGGGCGGGCGCTCCCGCTCGAAGCACCTCGGCACGGCCAAACCGGGGATCGGGCGGATCGCGCTGGAGACCGGCGTGCCGGTCATCCCCACCGCGATCCACGGCTCGGCCGGCGTGCGCGGCTGGAAGCGGCTGCGCTTCCCGCGCGTCACCGTCGCCTACGGCGAGCCGCTGACCTTCCGGCAGGAGCGCGAACCCAGCCGCGAGCGCCAGCAGCAGGTCGCCGACGAGATCTTCGCCCACGTGCGCGAGCTCTACGAAGGACTGGCTAGGCGAAGCGAGGAGCGAGCCGGGCATAGAAGTCCGGATCGTGCCCAGGCGTGATCGTCGCGCGCGGGAACTGCGCATGGAAGAGCCGTAGCTCCTGCACCGAGCGGCGCATCATGTGGGCGTCGAAGGGGCGCGGCGGCAGCGGCTCGCGCCCCTCCAGCTGTCCCAGCAGGTAGACGGCGTCGCCGCCGATGACGAAGTCCTCGCTCCCCAGGCGGCAGACGACCGAGCAGTGCCCGGCGGTGTGACCGGGGGTGAACGCAAGGCGCACGGAACCGTCGCCGAAGAGGTCGAAAGTGCGTCCGAAGGTCGCATAGGAGTCGACCGCATCGCCGTCGAAGTCGACCGTGCGGTACTCGAAGGCGAGGTCGAAGTGGGCGCGGCGGTAACCGTTCAGCGCCGGTTTGGAGCCGTGCGCCGCCTCCTGCCACTCGGCGGCGCTGACGACGATCGGCGAGTGGGGGAACTCGGAGATCGCCGAGGAGTGGTCGAGGTGCAGGTGGGTCATGACCACGACCGCGATCGTGCGCGGCTCGATCCCCCTGGCCCGGAGCTGAGACGGCACGTCTTCGCCGGGTTTGAGGCTGGGCCGGCCGAAGCGGTTGGCGAGGCCGCCGAAGTTCTCGTTGCCGCCGCTGGCGATCGAGGGGTGCAGGCCGGTGTCGACGAGGATCTGCCCGGCGGTCGGATGGTGGATCAGGAAGGCGGGGACCGGGACCGACTCGGCCTGCTTGGACCTCGACATCGCGCGCGCCAGGCGCAGCGTCTTGAAGCTGCCGCCGGGGTCGACCATCGCCGCGCGGGGGAAGTCGACGTGGCCCGCGACCAGCGGTTCGACCGCGACCGTGGCGCCGGCGCTGCCGCCGGTGAGCGGCCCGCCCAGGGGCTGAGGTTCGACGTGGACTGCCATCGGCCCCAACAGTACGCCGCGGACCGTGACGGTAGGGTGCCCGGCGATGGCTGAAAGCTCGCATTCGCAGGTATTTCGCGACGGTCTGCTGGACGGCACGGTGGCGGTGGTGTCGGGGGCCGGGAGCGGCCTCGGGCGCGAGACGGCGCTGGAGCTGATGCGCCTCGGCGCGACCGTCGTCGGCTGCGGACGGCGGTCCGAGCCGCTCGCCGAGACGGCGGCGCTCGCCGCCGGCCTGGCGGGTGTTTTCGAGCACGAGGTCCTCGACATCCGCGAGGAGGAGCCCGTCGACGCTTTCTTCGACCACCTGCTCGAGCGCCACCGGCGCCTCGACGTGCTGGTCAACAACGCCGGCGGCCAGTTCCTCTCGCCGGCCGAGTCGATCTCGCCGAAAGGCTTCCGAACCGTGGTCGAGCTGAACGTGACGGGAACGTGGCTGATGTCCCACGCGGCGGCGACGAGGGCCTTCATCCCGGGCGGCGGCGGCAAGATCCTCAGCGTCACCCTCTCGCCCCACAACGGCATGCCGGGGATGGTCCACTCGGGCGCGGCGCGCGCGGCGGTCGAGAACATGATGCGCACGCTCGCGATCGAGTGGTCGCGCTTCGGCATCACCACCTGCGCGATCGCCGCGGGGCAGTTCGCGACCGAGACGATGCTGACCAAGTACCCCCCCGAGGTGGTCGCCAACGTCGCCCACTCGATCCCGCTCGGTCGCACCGGCCGGCCCGAGGAGGTCGCCTGGCTCCTCGCCTACCTCGCCTCCCCGGCGGGTGACTTCTACTCCGGCACGACGATCACGATCGACGGCGCCCGCGACAACTGGGCCGGCCCCTGGCCGCCGGAGGCGGTAGCGACCGAGAGCGGCAGCCTCCCCGCCGAGGAGCGCCGCTGATCAGGCGCCGGCGCCCGGACCGCGCCACCGCGTGGCGCGCTTTCCTCGCGCCGCCGCCCCCGCGTGGCGCCTTTCTCGCGCATGGCGAGAGTTTCGCGCCACGGGGGCCGGTCGGGGCTTCGGGACTGGCGCTCGGGCCGCTGCACCGGGGAAAGCCGGCGCCTCGGGGCGGCCGATCGGCGACCCGGGCCGGCTGAGGTCGCCGATCAGCCGCCCAGGTCGGAGGTTGTGCGGGAGATGCCGAGGGTTCGTCACGCTTCCGTGGGCTTCTCCACGGAGTCGTGACGGTTCTGTCCCGTGGTCGGAGGGCGCCGGAACGGTCAGGACTTTGCGTGGTTCCTGATCCCCGTATGGCGTGGATTTCGAACCACGCAAACTTCTGACCGTTGGGACCCGGCGCACCGGGCGTGACCTCTCGGCAGAAGGGGCCTGGTCTAGGCCGGGTCGAGCACGACCAGGGGGATCTCGCGGTCGGTCCGCCGCCGGTAGTCCTCGTAGCCGGGCCAGACGGCGACGGCCGCGTCCCAGAGTCGGGCCCGCTCCTCCGGGGTCGCCACCCGCGCCCGCACCCGACGGCGCTCCGCCCCGACCTGCACGTAGGTGACCGGATGCGCGCGCAGGTTGTGGAACCAGGCGGGGTGCTTCGGGAAGCCGCCCTTCGAGGCGACGAGGACGAGGCTCTTGCCGTCCGGGACGTAGAGCAGGGGGGTGGTGCGCAGGGCGCCGGTCTTGGCGCCGACGTGGTCGAGGAGCAGCATCCGTCCGCGGCCGCCCGGGACCCGCGCGCCGAGGCGCCCACCCGTCCTGCGATAGAGGAAGGTGTGGGCGCCCGCCAGCCGGTTGGTGACCGGCCAGAGCTGGTCGGCGTAGCGTAGGTAGAGAGGCTCGGGCCGCTCCTCGGTTGCGGCGGGTGCGCTCAGGTGTACATCCCCCCGAACATGCCGCCGGTGATGTTCAGCACCTGGCCGTGCACGTAGTTGGCCAGCGGCGAGGCGAGGAAGAGGACCGGGCCGGAGGCCTCGGTCGGGGTCGCCGGGCGGCCCAGGGGGATGATCGCCGAGGCCATCGCGCGCATCTGCTCGGGGATGCCGAGCTCGACCTTCTCGCCGCTCGGCGTGGTCATCTCCTCGCCCTCCTCCTTGGCGGCGGTGAGGCGGGTTTCGACGAAGCCGAAGGCGACCGCGTTGACGTTGATCTTGAACTGGCCCCACTCCTTGGCCAGCGTTTTGGTGACGCCGACGACGCCCATCTTGGCGGCCGAGTAGTTGACCTGACCGGCGTTGCCCATCGTGCCGGAGGTGGAGGAGACGTTGATCAGCTTGCGGAAGACCTCGACGCCTTCGTCGCGCTCCTTCTTGGCGGCCTCGCGCCAGTGTGGGGCCAGTGCCCGGGCGACGCGGAACGGCACGATCGTGTGGATGTCGAGCATCGCCTGGAACTGCTCGTCGGTCATCCGGTGGGCGACGCCGTCCCAGGTGTAGCCCGCGTTGTTGACGACGATGTCGACGTTGCCGAAGGCGTCGACGGCCGAGGCGACGAGCTCGTCGGCCGCGCCCTCTTTGGTCAGGTCGCCCGCGAAGATCGCGGTCTCGCCGTCGATCTCGGCCGCGGCCTGCTCGGCGGCGTCCTGGTCGAGGTCGTTGATCAACACCTTCGCCCCCTCAGCGGCGAAGAGCTCTGCGGTCGCCCGCCCGATCCCGCGCGCCGACCCGGTGACGATCGCCGCTTTGCCGTCCAGAAGTCCCATGATTCCCCTCTCCTAGCCTGTGAAGTCGGTCGCGGAGGCTACACGGAGTGGCGCATTCCTGGCTCGCCGGCCAGTCTCTTCCCCGTCGTCGTTCACGGGAGGTGCCTTGCTGACGTCCCCCCGACATGAGATACATGCCGGCCGTGGGCGACGTGCTCTCCATCTTCCTGCTGTCGCTGCTGGCGATGTTCAACCCGACGCTGCTGGCGGCGGTGACGATCATGATGCTGCTGCCTGACCCGAGGCGCCTGATCACGGGCTATCTCCTCGGCGCCTACGTCTCGAGCATCGGCCTCGGCCTGGCGATCGTCTTCTCGCTGAACGACACCAGCGGGGTCGAATCGGGCAAGAAGACCCTGAGCCCACTGGAGGACCTGGTCTTCGGCGCGATCCTCGTGCTCGTCGGCTGGGCGCTGCTGTCCGGGCGGGTCGCGCAGATCAAAGAGAGCCGCCGAAAGCACCACGAAGAAAAGCACGGGCCGAAGGAGGAAAAGGAGTCGCTGCCGGAACGTCTGCTGGGCCGCGGCTCGATGCGGATCACCTTCGCCGTCGGCGCGCTCCTCTCCCTGCCCGGTGCCTCCTACATCGTGGCGCTCGACCGGATCGCCAAGCTCGATTGGCCGACCGCCTCCACCGCCGTCGCCGTCATCATCTTCTGCCTGATCCAGCAGCTCCTGCTGGAGCTTCCGCTGATCGGCTTCTACTTCGCTCCCGCGTGGACGGAACGCGCCGTCGTCCGCTTCCGCGAGTGGATCTCCCGCAACGCCGCCCGCGCGGCCGGCTACGTCGCCCTCACCCTCGGCTGCCTGCTCCTCATCAGGGGCACCGCTTTCCTGATCCTCCACTGACGCCGCTTCAGCGGGCGATCCGGCGCAACTCCTTCGGCCGCCACAGCGCGACGAGCGTCGACCCGTCGACGACCGCGATCCCGCCCTTCTTCAGCGCCACCTTGGCGCCCGTGAGCCGCCTGACCTCATTCGAGAAGTCCGGCTCGTGCCCGACCAGCAGCACATTCCCGCGACCCGCCGCGAGGTCGAGCGCGTCGAACGGCCCACCCCGGAGCGCCTCCGTCACCTCGACCTCGACCCCGAGCGCCTCGCACGCGAGCCGGGCGGTGTCGAGCGCCCGCACCTTGGGCGAGGCAAGGCAAGCGTCGATCTCCTCCCCGAGCGCCGCAAGCGCGCGCCCCGCGTTCCGCCCCTGCCGTTCCCCCTTCGCGGTCAGCCTGCGCGCCGCGTCGTCCGCGCCCCCCGACTCCGCCTCACCGTGTCGCAGCAGATAGATCATTCCCTCAGGTTAGGCGGATGCCCTCCTGCGCCGTCGGCGGAGCCGCCACCTTTGGTGGCGGCCATCATCGGCGGGCGCCGGGGGGGCCGGGGGCGGCGAGGGGCCGGGGGCGGCAAGGGACGAGGAAAGGGACGCGGCCCTCTCGGCCACGGCCCGGGCAGGCTGTGGCCGTGGCCGAGAGGGCCGGGTGTCAGGGGGGAGTGGAGGGACCCTCGCGGGAGGGTCACGGGAGAGCGACGGAAGCGGCACGGATTCTTGACGGAGGTGGGGCGTCGTCACGAAGAGCGTGGGAACTCCACGCTTCCTCCCGTGTTGTCCAACACCGACGGGGGTGCGGTCGTCCTAACCGACCTATAGCGCCGGTTAGGACGACCGCACCCCGGGGGACCCTCGATCCGGGCCCGGAAAGGGACGGAAGGC
>JBPYFM010000092.1:0-14136 GCA_051986435.1 Solirubrobacterales bacterium
ACCCCACTCGGGGCTCGGCTACCGCACACCGAAGGAGGTGAGGGAGACCTGGGAGGATGCCCGGGAGAGCGAAGCGTCTACGAAATCACGCGGCCTCGGGTGACAACGTTGACGGGGTCCAGGCCACCGGTTCACACTCCGGCCGCTCACAGACCGTGGCGATCGTGATCGCAAGACGTCGCACCGACCAATCTGCTCCGCTGTCGGTGATCCACGGGTTCAGCTGGTCGGGTAGCCGAGGGTGGTCGAGAGCGGCAAGGCCGCGCCAGATCCGCCTGTCCCCAACGGCCGATGCGCTCGGCCGACTCCCTGTTGAGGATGCCCTCGACGACACGGGCGCGCTGGTCGTCATCCAATCCGAGTCGGTCGACCCTTAAGAGAACCTCCGGCTCGCCCTCGAGAACCGCGTCAAGCGCCGTCGCATCGAGCGCCGCAGCCCAGGCAGCGACCTCGCGAAGCTGAGGAATCAGGCGTCCCTCCCTGTCGGAGGCGGCAAAGAGGAGATACGCAAGTCGCGCACGGTCGAGTCCGGCATAAGCCAGATAAGCGCCGGCACAGTACTCACCCAGGCTGCGGTGAGAGAAGGTGACGCACTCGTCGCCAGCACTCGCAAACAGCGCCGTGCGAAGCGTCTCTAAGATCTCATCGGTTCCGACCGTGAATCGGTCATCTCCCGATGCCAGTCGATCGACCTCCTCGAAACCTGCGATCTCGGCAGGGTCGACATTCCCGGGACCTGCGTGGCCGGGAAGAAGAGAGACCCCGGATCGCCGGGAGAGCAGGACCGCTGCCGAGATCCGCTCCGCGATTGCAATGCGCTCGCCGATCTCCGCCTGCGGGGAGCGGTCATCCCTCGGCCGAAGGGGATCTGGCTCACGGAGGAGACTCCTGACGCCTAGCTCATACAACTCGCCTTGGGTACTCGGCAGGCCGCCCCCCTCTCGCGCCGCCACTAGCAGCATGCGCAGGGTCAGCGGCAAGGCAGCAAGACCCTCCACGTCCCTCTGCCTGACTTCCTCCAGAAGGCTGGTCGCTTCGAGACCCTCGGCCATAGCGGCTGTCCGCACGTCCCGTTCGCGCAGTGGCGCGAGGCTCAGATGGCGCACCGGGTCGACTCCCTCGTCTACGGCCGCCCAAATCCCTCGAAGCCCGTCGGCGAGCTCCTCCATCCACTCGGCGCTGCGACAAGCGATCCTCAGCCTGAGCGACCCCAGTGCGTCAGACACGCTGCGGAATTCTTCGAGCAGAAACTTTGGGATCGCCGGGAAGGACAACATGGCCTCGTCGAGACTGTCCAAATAAAGGTGAAACGGGCGGCCCCTGCCGGCCCATTCTTCCCACGCCTCTCCCTCCATAAGCTTCGTCCGCAGGGCGGTGGCGTCGGGGTAGGCGGCGAGATTCACCCGCTGGACGAGCGAACCGCCAGAGCCACAGGTGACAGCGTCTTCAACGGCTCGGCTCTTCCCGAGCCCGGGCTCGCCGAGAAGGATCAGGCAGGGCTCCTCGGATACTTCATCAAGCGTGTAGGCCTCCATGGAAGGGCGGAGCCAGTTGTGCTCACTGCGTGGATCGGGAAAGAAGGATTCCGAATCGATCTCGACTCTTCGCTCTGCGTCCACCCAGAACCGCTCCCAGGCGTAGTGGACCTGTCCCGACATGGTTCGGTCCTATGGCCCTTCGGCGAGACGGCCGAGGAAGAGTCGAAGGAACTTTGGTCCTGCGTCGAGCACCGCTCGCTTTATACCGGTACGGATTCAGGCCCTTGCCAAACGATCTTCAACGGCGGTGGGGCGATGGTTCGGCGACAACACCGTCCGCGGCTCCCACGCGAGGTCGGCAGTTCGAACTCGTCAATCTTGGCCACCTGGTGTGGCCCAAGAAGCCAACGCCTAAAACGTTCACCTTGGACCCGGAAGAACAGACACAGAGCCAAGCATCGTGTACGGAGCGACGGGACTCGAACCCGCGACCTCCGGCGTGACCGGCTGAGTTCGAGCCTCACCCCTCGGTAATCCCTAGATGAGTAGTTCCACGAATCCTTCGGCGCGCGGGCGACGGCAGGGGTAGCGAGCAGCGGGGTCGAAGTCGGCGGTGCTCTGCAACCACCGTCGACCCGAAGGGGGCCACGATGCTCGCCGACCTCGACCTGCTGCTCACTGCGGTGTTCTGCACCGCCGACGATCTCCTGCCCGAACGCAAGAAGAATGCCCGCCGGAGGCTGACCGACCCCGAGGTCGTCACCCTCTGCGTCGCGCAGGCGATCATGGGTATCGGCTCCGACGAGCGCTTCGTGCGGGCGGCAGGGAAGCGCCTGGTGAACCGCACCGGGCCGCTCGTCGTCCTCGGCGACAAGGGCTATGCCGGGACGGACTTCGAGGCCGATGCCGCCGCCCTGGGCGCGACCGTGGTGAGGCCTCGGCGCAAGGACGAGCCCGCAGGAGGCCTCCATCTCGCGCCGCTGCGCCGGCGGATCGAGTCGATCTACTGGACCTGCAAGGACATCCTCGGCCTCGAGCGCCACGGCGCCCGCACCCTGCGCGGCCTGCGGGTGCGGATCGCCGCCCGGTTCCTGGCGCTCGCGGCCGCGGTCTCGCTGAACCACGAACTCGGGCGCGGCAGCCGGGCCCTGCGCGACTACGTGGCCTGATTCGTGGAACTACTCATCTAGGATCATTCGTCGCCGCGCCGCGGTGTAAATTGGTCGTCGTAAGCGGGCTGGTCCTTTCGATTCGCGCTCTGGTAGAGGTCGCTGGTTCGAAACCAGCGTGCCCAGTCCGGGGAATTGATCGCGCAGGCGTGCCAGATGCCTGGGTCGCCATCCGGCGGGTGGAAGGCGCCTGGCCGTGACGAGTCCGATCGCGACCTTCGCACGCGGCCGACCGACGCGCGACACACATGCGCCGCAGGCTGCTCATCCCGGCTGAGTGGCCCCGCCCGTTTGTCGCCTTCGGCGCAGGAGGATCTGCGGCGGTCGTCGGGCGGAAGCGACATGCGTCCGGTACCGGTGCGCTTGTCTTAGTGGCTTTCGACCAGGCACGCCCTGATCGCGTTTGGGTCGGTCGCCGCGGATGGCGGGTTGGTACCCAAACGCGGTACCCACACCCATCCCGTCTGGAGCGTCGACCGGGCCGACGCCTACCGTAATCCGCGCTACGATCCGATTGCTCGCGATACGGGAGCGACGGGACTCGAACCCGCGACCTCCGGCGTGACAGGCCGGCGCTCTAACCAGCTGAGCTACGCCCCCGAGATGACTCGGACGGGCCGGCGGGGGCCCGGAAAGGAAAGCTAGCGGATCAGGGGACCGGAGCGGGCTTGGGGGTCGAGAGTGCCAGCTCGGGGACGGCGTCGGGGGCCTTGGCGAGGGCGATCTCTTCGAGCAGGGAGCGGAGGGTGGCGATGCGGTCGGCGCCGAAGGCGTCGGCCCAGTCGGCTTCCAGCTTGGCGAAGAGGGAGAAGCCGATGCGCTGGGCCTCGAGGCCCTTCTCGGTGAGGCGGATGAGCTTGGCGCGCTTGTCGGTGGGGTCCGGGTAGCGCTCGAGGTAGCCGAGCTTGGCGAGGTCGTCGACGATCTCGCCGACCGACTGCTTGGTGAGGCCGGCGAGGGAGGCGAGCTCGGTGAGGCGCATGCCGTCGCCGTGGACGAAGCGGAAGACGCAGCCGTGGGTCGGCCGGACGTCGGTGTAGCCGGCTTCTTCGAGGAGCTTGCGGAAGTCGAGGTACATGGCGTCGACGGCGAGGTCGAGGAGGGCGGGCAGCGTGACCTGGGAGGGATCGCCGTGCGCGTAGGCGAGCTCTTGGGCGGAGGCGGGCTTGTTGCGTTCCATTTCGGTGTCCAAATCGGTGGTCGGGTGCGTCGTCTTCGTGGAGGCGACGTCACAAATCGGTGTTCCGAGGCGTCGTCACTTCATAGGGCGGTCCTGTCCCCCAGGCCGCCCGACCAATAGTCAGGTGACCTGATAAGGTCACCGCACCATTTGGTCAGGAGGCCTGACAAGGCTCCCTGACGAATTGTAAACGACGCGAAGGAGGTCCCGGAATGGCCGGGAACCAGACCAACAGGAAGTGGTGGACGCTCGGCGCGGTTTGTGTCGCCACTTTCATGCTTCTTCTCGACATAACCGTCGTGAACACCGCGCTGCCGAAGATCCAGCAGAACCTGGGCGGCAGCTTCTCCGACCTGCAGTGGGTCATCGACGCCTACGCGCTCTCGCTGGCCGCTCTGGTGCTGACCGCGGGCTCACTCGCCGACCGCTTCGGCCGGCGGCGCATCTTCGCCGGCGGGCTGGTCATCTTCTCCGCCGCGTCGCTCCTCTGCGCGCTCGCGCCCGACCCGACCTTCCTCAACCTCGCCCGCGGCCTGCAGGGGATCGGCGGCGCGGTGATGTTCGCGGTCAGCCTCGCGCTGGTCGCCCAGGAGTTCCCCGGCGGCCCCGAACGGGGCATGGCGATGGGCATCTACGGCGCCTCGATCGGCGTCTCCGTCGCGGTCGGGCCGCTGATCGGCGGCCTGCTCACCGACGGCCTCGGCTGGCAGTCGGTCTTCCTCGTCAACGTGCCGGTGGGGATCGCGACGATCGCCGTCACCTACTGGAAGCTGCGCGAGTCCCGTGACCCAAACGTCACCCGCATCGACTGGGGCGGCGTCGTCACCTTCTCCGCCGCGCTGCTGCTGCTGGTGCTGGCGCTGGTGCGCGGCAACGACGAGGGCTGGGGCAGCACGCTGATCGTCGCGCTGCTCGCCGGCGCGGCGGTGCTGATGGCCGCCTTCATCGCGATCGAGCGCCGCGTCGCCGAGCCGATGCTCCCCCTCGGCCTCTTCCGCCGACGCGCCTTCACCGGGGTCCAGCTCGCCGCCTTCGCGGTCTCGGCCTCGATGTTCTCGCTGTTCCTCTACCTGACCCTCTACCTGCAGAACTTCCTCGGCTACTCGGCGATCGACGCCGGCCTGCGCTACCTGCCGATCACGGTGGGCGCGTTCGTCCTCGCGCCGATCTCGGGGATGGCGCTGGCGAAGGTGCAGGCGCGCTACCTGATGGCGGGCGGCCTGGGACTGACCGGCGCCGGCCTGCTGCTGATGGGCGGGCTCGGGGTCCACTCCGAATGGACGGCGCTGCTGCTCGGCTTCATCGTCGCCGGGATCGGCGTCGGGCTGCTGAACCCGGTGATCGCCGACGTCGCCCTCAGCGTCGTGCCGAAAGAGAAATCCGGCATGGCGGCGGGCATCAACGACACCTTCCGCCAGGTGGGCGTCGCGGTCGGCACGGCGGCGTGGGGCGCGATCTTCCTCGGCGCCGGCGCCTCGAAGGTCGAGTCGCTGACGAACGGGACGGTCGACCACGATCAGGCCCGCGGGCTGGTCGAAGCGACCTCCTCGGGGGCGCTCCCCCAGGCGCTCCGCGCGGTCCCGGCGAACGCCCGCGACAGCGTGCGCGCCGCCGCCGAACAGGGGTTCATGCACGGGCTGAACGAGATCATCATGCTCGGCGGGATCCTCTGCCTGGTCGGCACGGCCTTCGCGCTCTGGCTGGTGCGCGAGCGGGAGATCGACCGCGGCGAGGAAGGCGCGGGCACCGACGCCCCGCTCGAGGCCGAGGCGGTCGGCGCCCAGGGCTGACCACGCCCACCCCGGCGTCCGTGTCGTCCAGCTGTTCCTTTTGGACCTCACAAGCCCATAAGGAACAGCTGGGGCCGGGGTCTCGCGCCGGCTCCTCGGCGCGGTCACTTCTCTAGGCTCCCGCCCCATGCGGTTGGTCACCTATGACGCGGGGGACGGCGGGCGGGCCGGGATGATCGTCGACGGTCGCGTCGTCGACGCCTGGGCGGCGCTCGGCGAGCCGCACCGCGGCAGCCTCCGCGAGCTCCTCGAGCACGACCGACTCGACGACCTGCACGCGCGGATCGGTGACACCGGGGCGCCGTCGCACCCGCTCTCCGCCGTGCGGCTCCTGCCGCCGATCCCGGACCCGGAGAAGATCATCTGCATCGGCCTCAACTACGCCAAGCACGCGGAAGAGGGCCGCCAGGACCTGCCGACCACGCCGATCATGTTCGGCAAGTGGCGCAACGCGCTCGTCGGCGACGGGGCCACCGTGACCCTCCCCGACGCGAGCAAGAAAGTCGACTACGAGGCCGAGGTCGCCTTCGTCATCGGCCGCCGCGCCCACGACGTCGCCGAAGCGGACGCGCTCGACTTCGTCGCCGGCTACACCCTCTTCAACGACCTCTCCGCCCGCGACCTCCAGTTCGCGACGCCGCAGTGGATGGCGGGCAAGGTCTTCGACGGCTCGGCCCCATGCGGCCCCGCGCTCGTCACCCCCGACGAAGCGGGCGGCCCGGACGGCATCGAGATCGAACTCACCCTCAACGGCGAGAAGATGCAAGGCGACACGACCGCCAACTTCATCTTCGGCGTCCCCCGCCTCGTCTCATACCTCTCGGGCCTGATGACGCTCGAGCCCGGCGACATCGTCGCCACCGGCACCCCCGACGGCGTCGGCGGCGCCCGCGAACCCCGCGTCTGGCTCGCCGACGGCGACGAGCTGGTGGTCAGCTCCCCGACGCTCGGCCGACTGACGACGAAGATCGCGCGGTAGGGCGGGGAAGCCGGCGCCCGGGGCGGCTGATCGGCGACCCGGGCTGGCTGAGGTCGCCGATCAGCCGCCCAGGTCGGAGGGTTGTGCGGGAGACGCCGAGGGTTCGTCACGCAGACGTGAGGAACGCGACGAAGTCGTGGGCTTCGCCACGGAGACGTGAGCCTTCCATGTCAGATCCCGACCGCCCCGGCCAACCTGTAGTCATTGGTCACCCACAGGGTGACAAAGGACTACAGGTTGCGATCCGGGGCCGGATCGGCGGGCGGAAGGCGCGCGGAAGGGTCGATCCGTGCGCCTTCGGTGTCCTTCTCCGGGGATCCGTGCGGGTTCTGCGAGGGCGGATCCGACGCCCGTCGAGTTATGGGTGCTGTGCACCCATAACTCGACGGGCGCGTCCGGCGGGGCCGGATCGGGTCACCGAAGCGATCGTCCCTCCCTCGCCCCTCCCCGTAGGCGCCCCGTGCTGCCGGGGATGCCCTGCCGACCAACAACCGCCCCGGGGTCGACATTGCATCCGCGGCATCCGGCGCGCCCCTGAGCCTCATCCCCCGTGCCGCGGCCCGCGTCCCGACCCAAGCTCGTCGCGGATCGGGGGAAGTGACGCGGAGAGGGGCTTATGGAGGGTGGAGCGGCGGCCGAGCAGGCTCGCGCCGCTCGCGCCGCGCTCGAGGGAGCTCACCACCGGGACGTTCGCCGCCCATTCGACCTTGAAGGGCCTGTACTTGACCAAGCGGGCCCAGGTTTCGCTGCCCAGCTGGCCGTCGCCGGTCAGGCCGTGGGCTTCTTGGAAGGCGCGGACGGCGCGGCGGGTCGTGCGTTCGAAGATGCCGTTCACTTCGAGTTCCTCGCCGGCGGTGATGAGGCGCTCCTGGGCCCAGACGACCAGGTCGCCTTTGGCGCCGAGGCGGAGGAGGGGGTATTCGTCTTCCGGGGTGAAGCCGGGCAGCTCGAGCCAGCCCTGGCGCGCGCCGAGGGCCTGCCACTCGGGACTGGTCGTCTCCTGCCAGTCCCACCAGCTCGGCACCGTGCCGTAGCTCGCCGAGTAGCGGCGGAAGAGGCGGAGGGGCACGCGGCCGGGGGAGCTGTAGGTCTGGCCGACGGGGAAGATCGGCTTTCCCCAGAGGCGGTTGTAGAGGTAGGTGTGGGCGAAGACTTCGCGGACGGAGGTGCCGATGTCCTTCCAGTACATCTGCGGCTGGTTGGCGATCGCGCCGCCGGCCCCGAAGAACACCGAGTAGGGGAAGGCCGGGTGGTAATCGACATAGGGGAAGCCCGCCAGGGAAAGGGGGAAGCGGGCGCCGATCTGGGCACGCAGGCTGCGCAGGTAGAGGTCGGCGGAGGCGTATTTGCCTTCGTAGTCGGCCTCGGCGTCGATCGCCAGGCAGTCGCCGCCGGCGCGGACGGCGGCGGCGCCGACGCGCGCCTCGGCCAGCGGCGCGTCGCCGTAGACGAACTGCCAGGCGCACACCTTGAGGCCGCCGTGGTGGAGCGCCCGCACGAGGGCGCCGTTGAACTGGTCCCAGCGAGTGGCCCCGTCGCCCTCCTTTATGTAGACGGTGCCGATGTGGTGGCGGTGGGCAGTGGCGATGATCGCCGCGACGCTGCCGCCCTGGGACTGGTCGACGTACCAGATCCACATGCCCTGGCGGGCGAACGGCGAGTGGCCGCCCGCCTTGGACTTTTCGAAGGCGCCGGCGCCGCCGGTTTCGGCGCGGGCGACGGTGGGAAGCGCGAGGAGGATGAGGGCGAGAAGGATGAGACCGGCGCGGCGGTACCGGCGGCGAGCCAAAGGGGCGCCGGCAGGCGCGCGGTGCGCGGACGCACCAGGCAGGCGGTGCGCCGACGGGGCGGCGGGCGGGCGGCGTCGGGATCGGCCGCGGCGGCGTGAACAGGGGGCGGCGCGGCCACTTGCGGACCGGCGGGCGGGAGTGGCGGGATGCGTCACTTGTTCACGGAACACCGACGAAGCTGCCTAGGATCACACCTTCCTACCCGAGACCTCACGTGCTCCACCTTCCGCTCACCCGCAAGATCCCGTGCGCCCTCGGCGCGCTCCTGCTCCTCGCCTCGGCTCTGCTCGCGGTCGCGCCGGCGGCTCGGGCGGCGCGGCGGCCGAAGATCGAGACGGCGACCGTCTCCCAGGCCGGCCAGGATCTCGTGCTCACCGTGCGGACCGCGAAGCCCGAGTCACTGGCGATCCTGGCGCCCCGCCCCGACACCCGGCGCGCCGGGACGGCGTACCTGTGCTTCGGGTTCGCCAAGCGGCAGGGAGCGTCCGCCTCGGCGGCAGGCGGAGGCGGCGGTCCGGAAGCCGCGGGCCCGGGGGGCGTGTCGCCGGGCGAAACGCGGTTCTGCCTCGGCGGGAAGAAGGCACACAAGCGTGCGGGTCTCGTCACCGTCGACCCGGCCGGGAAGCCAACCGCCCGGACGAGCCTCGCCGCCACGCTGAAGCGACCGGCGCCGACCAAGCTCGTGCTCTCGGTCGTGGCCGGGCCGACCCACCCGACCGGCCTGGCGCCCGGCCACTACAGCTGGCACGTGTTCGCGGCGAGCGGCGGCTGCAAGATCCGACACAACTGCACGGCCCAGTTCCCGACCTCCGGCGCGAACGCCTTCCGCCTCCGCCCCGTCCGAGCGGTCGGGTGCACCGGCGGCGACGCCGCGCTGGTCAGCGAAGCGTCGACCGAACGCAAGGTCGTCGCCCTCACCTTCGACGACGGGCCGAGCGAATACACCGACCGCTTCCTCGACGTGCTGCGCGAAAAGGACGTGCCCGGGACCTTCTTCGAGATCGGCCAGGAGATGCCGGGCAGGGAAGCGACGATGCGCCGGATCCTCGCCGAAGGCGACGAGATCGGCGACCACACGATGAACCACGTCGAATACCCCGGGTACGGG
This sequence comes from Solirubrobacterales bacterium, assembly GCA_051986435.1. Lineage (GTDB taxonomy): Bacteria > Actinomycetota > Thermoleophilia > Solirubrobacterales > 70-9 > VAYN01. Next base: position 9,495 of record JBPYFM010000092.1, read on the forward strand.
CAGATCGCCGGTGCGGCGGCGCGGATCAAGGCGTACACCGGCTTCGCGCCGTGCCTCTTCCGCCCGCCCGGCGGCGCGGTCAACTCGAGCGTCATCGCCACCGCCGGCTCGCTCGGGATGAAGACGATCACCTGGGACGTCGACCCCCGCGACTGGTCCCTGCCGGGCAGCGGCGAGATCTACTCGAACATCGTCACGAACGCGAAACCGGGGGCGATCATCCTCATGCACGACGGCGGCGGTCCACGTGACGAGACGCTCACGGCACTCCCCGAAATCATCGACACCTTGCGCGCGAGGGGTTACGGCTTCGAGACGGTAAGCGCACTGCTCGGCGACAAGATCCTCTACCGGCCGTACGGCTGAGCGCCCGGCCGGCGGCGGCGGGCCGGCGAGGGATGGAGTGGGACGGCCGGCGGCGGCGGGGAGGGACCGAGTGAGGACGGCCGGCGGCGGCGGGGAAGGGACCGACTGAGGACGGCCGGCGACGGAGGCTGCCTCAGCCGACCCGCCCGGTCGGCGGGTCGTCCCTCGCCCCTCCCCTGTTCGCGCCGGCGCGGACGAAATACGCTTGGGGGCATGAACCGGACCTGCTCTTCACCCACCGTCGACCGAGGTGAGGGGGACGAGGTGGCGCGGTGAGGGACGCGGCGGCGCGCGCCGCGATCGGCGCGGTCCTCGCGCGCACCAGGGGCGGCGAGATCGAGGTGGTCGAAGGCGGCCGGAGCCGGGTCTACGGCGAGCCGTCGGACCTCCATGCCACCGTCCGCATCAACGACCCGGCCGCGTGGCGCGGGCCGCTGCACGGCTCGGTCGGGCTCGGCGAGGGCTACGTCGACGGGCTCTGGGAGACCGACGACCTGGTCGCCTTGATCCGGATCGGCGCCCGCAGCCTCGCCAACCAGCACCGCGGGGTGAGTGCGGCGGTGTCGAAGACGCGTGGCGCCCTGCACCGCCTCCGCGGCCTCGTCCCGGAGAACACGCGCGGCGGCGCCCGCGCCAACATCAGCGCCCACTACGACCTCGGCAACGACCTCTTCGCCAGCTTCCTCGACCCGACGATGATGTACTCGTGCGCGTACTTCCCGCGCGAGGGCGCCGACCTCGAGGAGGCGCAGCTGGCGAAGCTCGAGCGCATCTGCGAGCGCCTGCGGCTCGGCCCCGACACCCACCTGCTGGAGATCGGCACCGGCTGGGGCGGGATGGCAATCCACGCGGCGCGGACCACCGGCTGCCGGGTGACGACGACGACGATCTCCCGCGCCCAGCAGGAACTGGCGATGCAGCGGGTCCTCGAGGCCGGCCTCGAGGACCGGGTCACGATCCTGCTCGAGGACTACCGCGACCTCGAGGGAACCTACGACCGGCTGGTCAGCGTCGAGATGATCGAGGCGGTCGGCTGGCAGTACTTCGACGATTACTTCCGGGCCTGCGACCGGCTGCTCGCCGACGACGGCCTCTTCCTGCTGCAGGCGATCACCGTCGACGATCGTCTCTACGAGATGGAGAAAGCGTCACGAAGCTTCGCCAACACGCACGTCTTCCCCGGCGGATGCCTGCCATCACTGAAGCGGATCGCCGACAGCATCGGAACCGTCACGCAGATGCGCGAGATCTGGCTCGATGACATCACCGCGCACTACCCGCCGACGCTGGCGATGTGGCGCGAGCGCTTCTTCGCCGCCTGGGAGAAGCTGAAAGCGCACGGCTACGACGAGCGCTTCCGCCGGCTCTGGGACTTCTACCTGTCGAGCTCCGAGGCGGGCTTCCGCGAGCGGCGCATCGGCGACGTCCAGGTCCTGTTCGCGAAGCCGCGGTTCCGGTGAGCGGGGCGGGCGAGCCGCTGCTCCTGATCCACGGCCTCGGCGCCGCCTCGCACGTCTGGGACCCGGTCGTCCCGCTGTTGTCCCCGCACCGCGAGGTGATCGCGCTCGACATGCCGGGGTTCGGCGCCGCGCCGGGCCTGGCGCCGGAGGTCGAGCCGACCGCCGCCGCGCTCGCCGCTGCCCTGCGCGACCAGCTCGTCGCCCGCGGCATCGAGTGCCCCCACGTGGCGGGCAACAGCCTCGGCGCCTGGGTCGGGCTGGAGCTGGGGCGGATGGGCGCGGCGCGCTCGGTCACCTGCCTCTCCCCCGCCGGCCTGTGGCGCGCGCCGATCGGGCCTCGCAAGGGCCCCGGCCGCCGGTGGGCGAAGCGGCTGCGGCCGCTGGTGAGCGCGGCGCTCTGGATCGGCCCGGTGCGCCGCCGCGCGGTCGCCACCTTCGCCGCCCGGCCCGCCAACTGGCCGACCCACGCGGCGCGCGAACTGGTCCTCGCCTGGATCGACGCGGAAGGCTACGACGGCGCCAACAAGGCGATGCGCGAGCACATCTTCGACCCGGCCGGCTACCCGGCCGACGTGCCGGTGACGATCGCCTGGGCCGAGCTCGACAAGCAGGTCGGCCCGCCGAAACCCAGGCGCCGCCCCGCCGGCGCCCGTTTCCTCGTGCTGCCCGCCGTCGGCCACGTGCCGATGTGGGACGACCCCGAGCTCGTTGCCCGCGTGATCCTCGAGGGCAGCGGCCGGGTAGGTTCAGGGGAGCCAATCGCCAACGAAGGAGGAGCGTCGTGATCGTCGAGAGGACGGAGAATCCGCAGTGGCTTTCGAACGCCTACCTGGTCGCCGACCCGGAGCGCGGCACCGGCGTCCTGATCGACGGCAACGAAGACATCGATCCGCTGATCGACCGCGCCGAGGCGGACGGGATCACGATCACGCACTTCCTCGTCACCCATCCGCACGCCGACCACATCGCCGGGATCAAGGAGGCACGCGAGCGGCTCGGCTGGCCGCCGCTGGTCGCCCACGAGGCGACCGCCGCGGAGCTCGACGAGGATGTCGAGGTAATCATGGGCGACGGCGACAAGCTGGACGCCAACGGGATCGAGATCGAGGCGCTCTACACCCCCGGCCACGCTCCCGGCCACCTCGCCTTCCTCATCGACGGCACCGACGTCTTCACCGCCGACGTCCTCTTCAAGGGCACGGTCGGCGGCTGCGCGGCGCCCGGCGCGAGTGGCTTCGACGACCTCAAATCCTCGGTCATGCGCCTGATGGAGCTGCCGCCGGAGACGCGCGTCCATCCCGGCCACAAGGAGCCGACGACGATCGCCGAGCAGGAGTCCGAGAACCCCTTCGTGCGGGTCTGGCGCGGGATCGACGCGACCGGCGAGGAGCAGGTGACGGTCTGGGACCGCCCGGCGACGCTGAAGCTCTGGGCGCCCGACTACGACGGCGGCAACAAGGCGTGGATCGTCTTCGGCGACTCGGGCGAAGAGACGATCGTCGGCGGCTCCCAGGTCCAGCGCGGCTGAGGCGCCGGGCGGCGGCGGCCGGCGGCGGCGCGTCCGACGCCTCATGCCGCCCCAACGCGCCGCGCCCTATCGAACTTTCACGGCTGGACCTTTAGGCGTTTCGTACGAATCTGGACACATATCCATTGCCGTCTGGACCGACCGCGTCCACTATTCGGTAAGTGGAATCGATCCAGGAATTCTTCTTCGATTGGTACCCCGTCTTCGGCGTCGTCTTCATGGCGATGCTGCTGTTCGTCTTCCTGCGCCTGATGCGCACGACGATCGGCTCGACCAAGCCCGAGACCGTCAAGGCCTCGAAGGGCCGGCCGGTCGCCTGGGAGGAGGTGCAGGGGGTCGACGCCGCCAAGGACGAGCTGATCGACGTCGCCGAGTGGCTGCGCGAACCGGACCGCTTCGGCGCGCTCGGCGCCAAGGCCCCACGCGGCGTCCTCCTCTACGGCCCACCCGGCACCGGCAAGACGATGCTCGCCCGCGCCGTCGCCGCACAGGCCGGCGTCGACTTCTTCGCCGCCTCCGGCTCGAGCTTCGTCGAGATGTTCGTCGGCCGCGGCGCCGCCCGCATCCGCCGGCTCTTCAAGGAGGCGCGCAAGTCCGGGCGCGCGGTGATCTTCATCGACGAGCTCGACGCGGTCGGCGGCCACCGCTCCGGCGGCGGCGGTGACGGCGGGACCTCCGAGCGCGAGCAGGCGCTGAACCAGCTGCTGGTCGAGCTCGACGGCTTCGAGAAGGAGAACGGCACGGTGATCGTCCTCGCCGCGTCCAACAACGTCGACAAGCTCGACAAGGCGCTGCTGCGGCCGGGCCGCTTCGACCGCCAGGTGCTGGTGGCGCCGCCGAACCGCGAGGGCCGCGAGGCGATCCTCCGCGCCCACGCCAAGGGCAAGCCACTCGACGCCGACCTCGACCTCGCCGACGTCGCCCGCAAGACGACCGGGATGACCGGCGCCCAGCTCGCCAACGCGCTCAACGAGGGGGCGATCATCGCCGGCCGCGCCGGCCGCCAGGCGACCGCCCGCGAGGACCTCGACGAGGCGCTGCTGCGCCAGTCCGTCGGCTCCCAGCAGGCGCGGGTGATGAACGCCCGCGAGCGGCGCATCATCGCCTACCACGAGGCGGGCCACGCCCTCTGCCGGCACCTGGTCGGCGGCGACCCGCCGGAGATCCTCAGCATCGTCCCGCGCGGGCCGGCGCTCGGCTTCGTCGCCCACTCACCGCAGGAAGACAGCTACCTGAAGTCCCGCGACGAGCTCTTCGACGAGGTGGTGACGCTGCTGGGCGGGCGCGC
>JBPYFM010000093.1:0-6797 GCA_051986435.1 Solirubrobacterales bacterium
AGCCGATCCCCACGACACCCTCTTCGTCGCCGACGGCGACCAGCGCGGTGAAGGAGAAGCGGCGACCGCCCTTGACCACCTTGGCGACGCGATTGATCTCGATCACGCGCTCCTGGAGGTCGAGGCCGCGCGGGCTGACCGTCTCGACGTTGTTCATGTCCATGCCCTTCATGAGCAGCGGACCACCGTAGCGGAAGTCGACTCGCGACGGGTCCTCATCAGAACTTCAGCCCCCCCTCGCGCGCGCCTTCGGCGAGAGCCTTGACGCGGCCGTGGTATTGGTAGCCGCCGCGGTCGAAGACGCAGGTCTCGATCCCGGCCGCCTTCGCCCGCTCGGCCAGCAGTTCGCCGGCCTTCTGCGCCTGGGCGGACGCGGTGAGGCCTTTCAGCTCCGGCTCGATCCAGTTGACCGCGGCCAGCGTGTGACCCGCGCGGTCGTCGATGAGCTGGGCGAAGACGCCCTTGTTCGAGCGGTACACGGAGAGGCGCGGACGCTCCGCCGTGCCGGTGACACGGGAGCGAACGCGACGGCGGCGCCGCAGGCGCCGCTGCTGGGAAGTGAGAACCGTCATGCGCGCTTACCAACCTTTCGCAGAACCTGCTCGTCGCGATAACGGATGCCCTTGCCCTTGTATGGCTCCGGCGGGCGCCGCTTGCGGATGTCCGCCGCGACTTGCCCGACGAGCTGCTTGTCGATGCCGCGGACGATGATCTCGGTCGGCTGCGGCACCTCGAATTCGATCCCCGCCGGGGCCTCGATCGAGACCGGGTGGGAGAAGCCCAGCGCGAGCTCCAGGTTTTTCCCTTTCAGCGCGGCGCGGTAGCCGACGCCCTGGATCTCGAGGCGCTTCTCGAACCCGTCGGTGACGCCCTCGACCATGTTCGCGATCAGCGAACGCGTCAGCCCGTGCAGGGCGCGGTGCTCGCCGCGATCGGTCGGCCGGGCGACGAGGATCGTGCCGTCCTCCTGGGAGACCGTCATGTCCTGGGAGTAGGTCTGGGTCAGCTCCCCTTTCGGACCTTTCACGGCGATGTTGCCGGGGGCGATCGTCACCGTGACGGCGTCGGGGACTGCAACTGGCTTTCTTCCGATTCGACTCATTCAGATCACCAGACGTAGGCGACTACCTCGCCGCCGACACCTTGCTGACGCGCTTCGTGACCGGTCATCACCCCGTGCGAGGTGCTAACGATCGCGGTCCCGGTTCCGCCCTGCACCCGCGGCACGCTTTTGTGATCGACGTAGCGGCGGCGGCCCGGACGGGAGACCCGTTCGATCCCGAGGATGACAGGCTTGCGGTCCTCGGTGTACTTCAGCCTCACCTCGATCGACTCGCCGACCGCGGCGGGCTTCTTGTGGAAGTCGGTGATGTAGCCCTGCTCCTTGAGGATGCGCGACAGCTCCACCTTCAGGTTCGACGCGGGGATCTCCACCTCGTCGTGGCCGGCGCGGATCGCGTTGCGGATCCGGGTCAGGTAATCGGCGATCGGGTCGGTATGCATCGCTCTACCAGCTCGACTTGGTCATGCCGGGGACGTAGCCCTCGTGGGCGGCCTCGCGCAGGCAGATCCGGCAGAGGCCGAACTTGCGGTAGTACGCGCGCGGGCGACCGCAGCGACGGCAGCGGTTGTATTCCCGGCTCTTGAACTTTGCTTTGCGGCCCTGGCGGACCTTCTGGGAAGTCTTGGCCATCCTGGTCTCTAACTCTCCTCGGCGGCGCTCTCGCCGGCCTCGTCGTCGGCGCCCGCGGTCGCGTCCTCGCTCTCGGGCTTGGCGTACGCCTCGGGGTTCTCCTCTTTCAGTTCTTCGAGGGCCGCCTGCTCGGTCTCCGCTTTCAGGCGAGCCTCCTCTTTTTCCCGCTCTTCCTCGGCCGCTCTTTCCTCGGCTTCGCGCTCGGCCTGCCCGGGACGGCCCTCCTGCGCGAACGGCATGCCCAGCCCGAGCAGCAGCTCGAACGCCTCGAGGTCGGTCTTCGCGGTCGTCGTCATCGTCACGTCGAGGCCGCGCACGACGTCGACCGAGTCGTAGTCGATTTCCGGGAAGATCAGCTGCTCTTTGACGCCCATGGAGTAGTTGCCACGGCCGTCGAAGCTGCGCGGGTTGAGGCCGCGGAAGTCACGGATGCGGGGCACCGCGATCGAGGTCAGGCGATCGAGGAACTCCCACATGCGGGCGCGACGCAGGGTCACCGAGACGCCGACCGGCATGCCCTCGCGGACTTTGAACGACGCGATCGACTTGCGGGCCCGGCGCACGTTCGGCTGCTGGCCGGCGATCGTCGCCAGCTGCTGGGTCGCGAGTTCGAAGGAGCGGTTGTCCTGTTTCTCTTTGCCGAGGCCCATGTTCAGCGTGATCTTCACCAGCTTCGGCGCGTCCATCGGCGTCGTGTAGCCGAATTTCTTCGTCAGCGCCGGCAGGACCTCGTTCTCGTATTTTTCGCGCAGGCGCGGCGGCGGCGCCGCCTGCGACACGGGAGTCACGGTTCCAGCCTCCATCAGTCGACCTCCGCCCCCGAGCGGCGCGCGATCCGCACGCGCTTGCCGTCATCGGTGCGACGCACGCCCAAGCGGGTGCCTTTGTTGCCTTTGGGGTCGAGCAGCATCACGTTGGACACGTTGATCGGCCCCTCCTTCTCGACGATCCCACCGGGGTTCGCCGTGGCCATGTCGCCGGTCGAGCGGGGACGTTCGTGGCGCTTGATGATGTTCAAGCCCTCGACGTAGACGCGGCGCTTCTTCGGTTCCGTGCGCAGCACTTTGCCGGTCTTGCCGCGGTCCTTGCCGCTGATGATGACGACCTGGTCGTCGGTCCTGATGCGCATCGTCTTCGCCATCAGAGGACCTCGGGTGCGAGCGAGATGATTTTCATGAAGTTGCGGTCGCGAAGTTCGCGGGCGACGGGGCCGAAGATGCGGGTCCCGCGCGGGTTGTTGTTCGCCGGGTCGATCAGCACGGCGGCGTTCTCGTCGAAGGAGATGTAGGTGCCGTCGGGACGGCCGAGCGGCTTCTTCGTCCGCACGACGACCGCCTGGACGACCTCGCCCTTGCGCACGCCGCCCTGCGGGCTGGCCGATTTCACCGTCGCGGTGATGATGTCGCCGACCGACGCATAACGGCGGTGGGAGCCGCCTTTGACGCGGATGCAGAGCAGCTCGCGGGCGCCCGAGTTGTCGGCCACTTTGAGTCGGGACTCCTGCTGGATCATCGGTCTACCTCGCCTTCTCGACGACGTCGACGAGACGCCAGCGCTTGGTCTTCGACAGCGGACGGGTCTCGACGACGCGCACGACGTCGCCCTCCCCCGCCTCGTTGCGCTCGTCGTGCGCGTGGAGCGTGCGCGAGCGGCGGACGATCTTCTCGTAGGTCGGGTGCCGGCGGGCGATGTCGATACGGACGGTGATCGACTTGTCGCCTTTGTTCGAGACGACGATGCCCTGCCGGACCTTGGCCGCGTTCGAATCGCGCTCGGCCGGCGGCGTGCCGGTGCCGGCCTTGTGGGCGGCCTTCAGCGCGGCGCGTTCTTTCCGTCGCGCCTCGGCCTTCGTCTTGCGACGGGCCTGGCGGGCGGCGGCGCGCTCGTCCGCGGTCTGCGCCGGGTTGGCCTTGTGCGGCTCGCGCGACTTGAGCAGGCGGCGGCGCTCCTTCCAGGGAAGGTCGTCGAGCGGGTCCGGCTCTGCGGGCGCGGCGGGCGCCTCAGCCTCGGGAGCAGCCTCCGCCTCGGCGGCAGGGGCCTCCGTAGCCTGAGGGGTCTCCTCGGCCTGCGGCTCCTCGGTCGTCTCGTCGGTTTTCTCGGTGCTCTCGTCGCTCATATCCGTCGCGTCTCTTTCTCCACATCGATGCCGCGCTCGCGGGCCACGGTGATCAGGCGGGCCACATCGCGTTTCGCCTGTCCGAGGCGGGCGGTGTTCTCGAGCTCACCGGTGGCGTGCCGGAAGCGGAGGTTGAAGGCCTCCTCTTTGGCGTTGATCAGTTTCTCCACCAGCTCGTCGTCTTTCAGATTGTGAACCTCGGCGGCCTTCACTGCTCCGCCCCCTCGCGTTTCACGAATTTCGTCTTCACCGGGAGCTTGTGCCCGGCCAGGCGCAGCGCTTCGCGCGCCAGGTCCTCGGGGACGCCGGCCAGCTCGAACATGACCTTGCCCGGCTTGACCACGGCGACCCAGCCCTCCGGGTTTCCCTTGCCGGAGCCCATCCGCGTCTCGGCAGGCTTCTTGGTGTAGGGCTTGTCCGGGAAGACGTTGATCCAGACCTTTCCGCCACGTTTGATCTTGCGCGTCATCGCGACACGGGCGGCCTCGATCTGACGGTTGGTGATCCAACCGCGCTCCAACGCCTTGATCCCGTACTCGCCGAAGGCGACGGTGCTGCCGCCCTTGGTGTCGCCGCGCATGCGGCCGCGGAACTGTTTGCGGTGCTTGACCCGCTTCGGCATCAGCATCAGCGACCACCTCCACCGGGTCCACGATTACCACCGCGACCGCCGCCGCCACCGGGGCCACGACCGCCGGGGCCACCGGGCCCACGACCGCCGCCGCCCTGACCGCCGCGTCCGCCGGGACCGCCAGGTCCACGACCGCCGCCGGGGCCACGACCGCCGGGGCCACCACGGCCGCGTCCGCCGCCGGGCCCGCGACCACCACGGTCACGGTCGCCGCGCCCACCGCGGTCGCGGTCGCGACCGCCGCCGGGTCCACGGCTGGGCGGAGCCTCGTCGGGGTTGATGAGGTCCGAGCGGAAGCCCTCGGGCATGACTTCGCCCTTGTTGATCCAGCATTTGACGCCGATGCGGCCGGTCGTCGTGCGAGCCTCGAAGAAGCCGTAGTCGATGTCGGCGCGCAGCGTGTGGAGCGGCACGCGGCCGTCCGAGTAGCTTTCGGTCCGCGCCATCTCGGCGCCGCCGAGGCGGCCGGAGACCTGGACCTTCACGCCCTTGGCGCCGGAGCGCATCGCCGAGGTGAGCGCGCGTTTCATCGCCCGCCGGAAGGCGACGCGATTCTGCAGCTGCTCGGCGATCGACTGGGCGACCAGTTTGGCGTCGAGCTCGGGCCGTTTGACCTCGCGGATGTTCACCTTCACCGGGCTGCCGGTGAGCTTGTGCAGCTCTTTGCGGAGAGCGTCGACTTCGGAGCCCGATTTGCCGATCACGATTCCCGGCCGGGCGGTGTGGATGTCGACGGCGACCTCGCCGCGGCGCTCGATCGTGATGCTCGAGAGGCCGGCGTGCGAAAGCTTGTTTTCGATGTGGTCCCGGATCGCCAGGTCTTCCTGGAGCCGGTCCGCGAAGTTTTTCTCCTCGAACCAGTTCGACTTCCAGTCGTGGATGTAGCCGACCCGGAAACCCTCGGGGTGGATCTTCTGTCCCATGATCTCGTTCTTCCTCAGTCGTCTTCGACGGGGGTCAGCGCCACGGCGATGTGGCTGGTTCGCTTGTTGATCGGGGTTGCCCGGCCGAGCGCCCGCGGGCGGTAGCGGCGCAGGGTCGGCCCTTCGTCGACCGTGATCGAGGAGATCCTCATCTCGTCGCCCACCAGATCGTGATTGTTCTCGGCGTTCGCCGCGGCCGAGTTGATCAGCTTGTGGATGTCCTGGGCCGCGCCGCGGGGCGAGAACTGCAGCAGCGCCCGGGCCTGCTCGATGTGCATCCCGCGGACCTGGTCGGCGATCAGGCGCGCCTTGCGCGGGGCGACCCGCACGTATTTCGCGCTCGCCCGGACCACGGGCAGCTCCTCCGGCGTGCGCGGACGGCGGCGCGACGGAGCCGGTTTCTTCTCCGCCGGTTTTTTCTCCTCGGCTTTGGCAGCTTTTTTCCGCGTGCGTTTCGCCGGAGCTTTTTTCTCGGCTTTCTCCGCTTTGTCGGCTTTGCCTTTCGCCTCTTTTTTGTCGGCTTTCGACTCTTTTTTGGCAGCGCTTTTTTTACCCGTATCCGGGTTCGCCGGTTTCTCGGCTTTGGCCTCGGCTTTCGCCTCGCCCTCGGGGGCTTTCGCCTCCTCTTTTTTGTCTTTCTCGTCAGGCATCAGTCGCGACCGCCGTGCGAGCGGAAGGTGCGGGTCGGGGCGAACTCGCCGAGCTTGTGGCCGACCATCGACTCCGAGATGAAGACCGGCACGTGTTTTTTGCCGTCGTGGACGGCGATCGTGTGGCCGACCATCTCCGGGAAGATCGTCGAGGTCCGCGACCAGGTTTTGGTCATCTGTTTTTTGCCGGCCTCGTTCATGGCGTTGATGCGTGCCATCAGGCGCTCTTCAACCCACGGGCCCTTTTTCGTGGACCTGCCCATCAGCGGCCGCCCTTCTTCTTGCCGCGGCGACGGCCGCGGACGATGTAACGATCCGACTGCTTGCCCTTCTTGCGGGTCCGGTAGCCGAGCGTCGGCTTGCCCCACGGGGTGACCGGGTGGCCGCCGGGCGTGTGGTGGGCCTCGCCGCCGCCGTGCGGGTGGTCGACCGGGTTCATCGCGACGCCGCGGCTCTGCGGACGCTTGCCCTTGTGGCGGCTGCGACCGGCCTTGCCGACCTTGAGGTTCTGGTGCTCGGCGTTGGAGAGCACGCCGATCGACCCACGGCACTCGGCGCGGACCATCCGCATCTCGGTGCTCGGCAGGCGCAGGGTGACCATGTCACCCTCCTTCGCCACGAGCTGGATCGCGGTGCCGGCGGAGCGGCCCATCTTGCCGCCCTGGCCGGGGATCATCTCGACGTTGTGGACGATCGTGCCGGTCGGCATCTGGCCGAGCGCCATCGCGTGGCCCGGTTTGATGTCGGCCTCGGGACCGGATTTCACCGTGTCCCCCACTTTCAG
>JBPYFM010000094.1:0-6334 GCA_051986435.1 Solirubrobacterales bacterium
GCGGTGCTCATCGTCAGCATCGAGTGCGGCGCGTCGCCGGAGAGGATGTTGGCGCGGCTGGCGCCGTCCGCGTAGAGCAGGCCGTGGCCGTCGGAGTGACGGCGCTCGAGCTCTTCGGCGTCGCGCGGGTGGTTGGTGACGATCACCCGGCCGCGGTCCTTCTCCCACCAGCGGAAGGCCGGCATGTCGTCGTTGGAGCCGTGCAGGATCCCGGCCTGGCAGGCCCCCGTCTGCGAGGACCAGTCGGTCTCCCAGCGGCGCAGCTCGTGGGTCCCGGAGCGCAGCCAACGGGCCATGGTCGGCGCGTTGCCGTCGCGCATCGCCCGCAGCAGCACGTCGTGGGCGAGCCCGTCGATCTCCAGCATCAGCAGACCGGGGACGTCGGACTCGGTGACGTCGCCGCGCCGCCGCGCCTGGCGCCGCACCACGTGCCGGTACCACCGTTCGTCGTCGTCGATCGCGAGGACGTAGTTGACGACCGCGGTCGTCCCCGCGAGCACGATCGTGATCGCGACCGCGCCGAGCAGGCCGTCGATCTTCGCGCCGGGAAGCGCGTCGATCACGAGGCCGACGAGGACGCCGTTCAGGATCAGCCCGCCGAGGCCGAGCGTCAGCACGTTCAGCGGCAGCGCCAGGCGCGCCAGCGCGGGCCAGACCAGGGCGTTCAGGAGGCCGACGAGGGCCGCGGCGAGGAGCGCGGCGCCCGGCCCGTCGAGGACGAAGCCGGCGAAGGCCCAGGACAGCACCAGCAGCACCACCGCGTCGAGCACGGTGACGAAGACGGCCCGGCGGATTCGCGACGCTCGCATCTGAACTCCTCCCCCTGGAGCGGTTGGGCGGCGGCCTCCTACCGCGGCGAGCGGAACGCTACCGCCGAGCCGGGCGGCGCGACGCGGACGTCGACGCTGGGCGCGAGGTCCCGGACACGGGCGGCGAACTCACGCGGCGGCTCGGTCAGGGGGGCGGAGCGCACGCGGGCCAGGCCGGCGGGGTAGAGCGTCCCCCAGTGGATCGGGACCGCGACACGCGGCGCCAGCAGCGCCGCCGCCCGGGCCGCGCGCTCGGGGTCCAGGTGGCCGGGGCCGAGCGTCGGCCCCCATCCCCAGACCGGCAGCAGCGCCAGGTCGAGGCCGCCCGCGCCGATCGCGGCCATGCCGTCGAAGAGGTCCGTGTCCCCGGCGAAGTAGAGGCGCCGCGAGCCTTCGACGAGGAAGCCGAGCGGCGCTGCCGCGACGCCGCGGCGGCCGATGCCGTGGGCGGCGGCGGTCGCGGTGACTCGGACCGGGCCGAGCCGGTGGGACTCGCCGGGGGCGAGCTCGATCGCGCCGGCGAGGCCGCGGCGCTCGAAGAAGGCACGGGTCCCGGCGGGGACGATCAGCGGCGTGCCGGCGGCGGCGCGGCGCACCGAACGGAGATCGAGGTGGTCCCGGTGCAGGTGGGAGACGAGGATCGCGCCGAGGCCCTCCGCGACGCCCGCCGCGGGCGGCGGGCCGTGGCGGCGCAGCGGCCCGACCCACGGCCCCAGAACGGGATCGGTCAGCAGGCGCACGCCGTCGAGCTCGATCAGCACCGTCGCGTGGCCGACGTAGACGATCCCCTCGATGTCGCCCACCTCCGGCGCGCCGTCAGCCGAGCGCCGCGCCCTCGGCCGCCTGCGGCGGGGCGGCGGCGGGCAGCCGGACCATCCGGAAGGAGTTCGCCAGCCCCGCGAGGCCCGCGATCAGCGGCACCAGCAGGGCGATCTGCAGCGCCAGCGGGCGGGTGTCGGTGTTGATGTCGACGATCTCCGCGCGGACCTGCGGCGGCTCGCCGGCGAGCAGTTCTTCGAGCTGCGCGTTGCTCATCACTTCGGCGTCTTCGTCGAGCACTTCGGCGACGCGTTCCTGCTGGGCGGGCGGCAGGACGGCGCTCGCTTCGGCCTTCTTGGTGAAGGCGACCGAGAGCGTCGCCAGCATGATCGCGCCCGCGCAGGCGAGGCCGAAGGAGAGCCCGAAGGAGCCCGCCGCCGAGTTGACCCCGGCCGCCTCGGAGATGCGCTCCTCGGCGATCGGGCCGAGGGTGAAGTTGTTGAGCTGGGAGACGAGCAGGCCGAGGCCGGAGCCGGCGATCGCCAGCGGCAGGATCAGGTACCAGCCGCTGTGGACGCGGGGGACGAAGGGGATCAGGAGGGCGAAGCCGACGCTGACCAGGAGGAAGCCGAAGCGGACGATCGAGGCCGGGGACCGGTCGCCCGCCTTGCGGCCCGCGAGCAGGGCGACGCCGAACATGCTGAGCGAGAGCGGCGCCAGCGAGAGGCCCGCCTGCAGGGCGTTGTATTCGAGCACCATCTGCAGGTAGATCGGCAGCGCGATCATCGCCCCGCCGAGGGCGACCTGCTGCAGGAGCTGCTGGCTGACGCCGATGCGGAAGGCGGGCGAGCGGAAGAGGTCGGGGTCGATCAGCGCCGCGCGGCCCGCGCGCTTGCGCCGCCGCAGCCACCAGATCAGGGTGCCCATCGCCGCGACGCCGAGCACGATCAGCGCGCCGACCGCCTCGCCGCCCTCCTGCCAGACGAGGATGCCGAGGACGATCCCGCCCATGCCGACGACCGAGAGCGCGGCGCCGACGGTGTCGATCGCGCGCACGCCGGTGAAGGGGACGTCGCGGACGAGGCCCAGGCCGCCGAGGACGACCGCGATGATCGCCGCCTCGAGCCCGAAGGCCACGCGCCAGGAGAGGAAGGTGGTGATGAAGCCGCCGAGCAGCGGGCCGATCGCGGCGGCGATCGCGGCGGCGGCGCCGACCAGCGCGTAGACCCGTCGCTGCGCCTCGCCCTCGAAGTTGCCGTGGATCAGCGACTGCATCGCGGGCAGGAGCAGCGAGGCGCCGGTGCCGCCGACGATCGCCCAGAAGACGATGATCGCGACCAGGTCCTGGGCCAGGGTCATCGCGATCGCCCCGATCGCGTAGCCGACCAGGCCGAGCGCGTAGGCGCGCTTGCGGCCGATCAGGTCGCCGACCTTGCCGCCGATCAGGATGAAGGCGGCCGAGACCAGCGCCTCGAGCGCGATCGCCGCCTGCACCCCGCTCACCGTCGTGTCGAGGTCCCGCACCACATAGGCGATCGAGACGTTCATCAGCGAGGTGTCGACGACCAGCACGAACATCGCCGCCGCCAGGAGCAGCCCCAGTCGCTTCGCCGGTTGGGCGGATGCGGTCGTCAATCTCTCCCCTCGCGGCGAGCCTAGTTCGCGGCGGGGCCGCGGGCAACCGGCGGCCGCCGGGGCGACGCGCGCGGGCGCCGGGGCGACGCGCTCAGCGGCGCAGCGGGAAGCTCATGCGCACCTCGGTGCCGTGACCGTCCTGGTGGATGGTCAGCTGCGCGGCGACGCGGGCGATCGTCGGCAGGCCGAGCCCGAGGCCGTCCGACTCGGCGAGGCCGAAGCCGGCGCCGCGGTCGCGCACCCGGATCTCGAGCCAGTCCTGGGCGACCGAGGCGGTCAGCGTCACCCGTTCCTCCAGGTGGGCGCGGGAGTGTTTGACCGCGTTGGTCACCGCCTCGGAGACGGCGAGGGCGACGTCGACACAGAGGTCGGCGTCGGCGCCGTGCGCGGCGGCGAAGTCAACGGCGGCGTGACGGAGGACCGGGATGGCCTCGGGGTCGATCGGATGGCACACCTTCAGCGAGAGGATCGCGGGCGGAGCGGGCGCCTCGCCGCGGATCGGCGCCTCGGTCATCCGTCGTCGCGGTCGTCGGTGGACTCGGCGATCTCGGTCGCCACGCGGTCGCGCTTGGCCACCACCAGGTAGGAGCCGTGGCGCTCGATCACGTCCTCGATCTCCTCCAGCTCGTGGCCGGGCACGACGAGGAAGCGCTCGAAGCCGGAGCGGACGGCCTCGTATTCGGAGATCGAGAGCTCGACCGTCTCGCTGCAGCCGAGCTTGCCGCACTCGCAGACGAACACCGCCGTCCCCGCCCCCCGGGTCCCCCGCTCGATCGCCTCGTTGACCCGGCGCCCGTTGACCTCGGTCGCGGCGGCCCGCTCCACCGCGCGCGAGTCGCCGTCGGGTCTCATGTCCGGGTTCTCGTCGCGCACGACCAGCCAATCATTCCCCACGTGGCGGCGGTGTAAACCCGCACGGCACGTACTCCGGGCAGCGGCCGAGGTCGGGCGACGAGGGTCGCGACCTGGCGCTCGTCGAGCGCTAGGCCGGCCCGTCGAGCTCGGCGACCAGCTCGCGGACGCGCCGCTCGATCTCCTCGCGCGTGGCGCGCACCTCCTCGAGCGGGCGGCCCTTGGGGTCGGGCAGGTCCCAGTCGACGTAACGGCGGCCGGGGATGTAGGGGCACTCGTCGCCGCAGCCCATCGTCACCACCACGTCGGCCCAGCGCGCGTCGTCCTCGCTGAGCCGCCGCGGGACGCGATCGGCGAGGTCGATCCCGAGCTCCCGCATCGCCTCGACCACCTCGGGGTGGACGCGGTCGCCCGGCGTGGTCCCGGCGGAGCGCGCCCCGTGGCGGCCGCCGGCGGCGCGTTCGAAGAGGGCCTGGCTCATCTGCGAGCGGCCCGCGTTATGGAGGCAGACGAAGAGCGCGTTCGCCATCAGGCCAGCCACCCCGACAGCTCCTCGAGGGCGTCGGGGATGACGTAGTAGTAGGCCCACAGGCCGCGGCGCTCGGAGCCGACCAGGCCCGCGTCGCGGAGCACCTTCAGGTGATGGGAGACGGTCGGCTGGGAGAGCTCGAATAGCGGCACCAGCTCGCAGACGCACACCTTGCCCGCGTGCTTGCGCAGGACGTCGACGAGCTGCAGGCGGACCGGGTCGCCCAGCGCCTTGGCGATCGCTGCCATGCGCTCCGCCCGGTCGCGCTCGACGTCGGGGTAGGCGACCGGCTCGCAGCAGGGCTCGCCGGCGGGGCGCTTGGTCTTCGGGGCCAGCTCCAGATCGACGCTCATCTATTTACATATATCTATTGAATAGGTGAGTGTCAATGCTTAGGATCGCGCCATGGACGACGCGCCGCTCGCCCGCCGCGCCCTTGCGGAGTTGCTCGGCTCCGCCTTCCTGACCGCGACCGTGATCGGGTCGGGGATCGCCGCCGCCCAGCTCTCCCCCGGCGACAGCGGCCTCGAGCTGCTCGAGAACGCCGCCGCCACCGCCGCCGGCCTCTTCGCCTTCATCCTCATGTTCGGGCCGGTGTCCGGGGCCCACTTCAACCCGGTCGTCTCGCTGGTCGACGTCGCCCTCGGCGGGAGGCGGCGCGGCGACCTCCTCGCCTACGTCCCCGCCCAGGTCGCCGGTTGCGTCCTCGGCGCGATCGTCGCCAACCTGATGTTCGGCGCGCCCGCGGTCTCGATCTCCACCACTCACCGCGCCGGCGGGCCGCACCTCTTCGCCGAGGTCGTCGCAACGCTCGGCCTGCTGCTGCTGATCTTCTCCCTCGCCCGCACCGAGCGCAGCCACCTCGCCCCCGCCGCCGTCGGCGCCTACATCGGCGCCGCCTACTTCTTCACCAGCTCGACGAGCTTCGCCAACCCGGCGATCGACGTCGGCCGGATGTTCTCCGACACCTTCGCCGGGATCGCGCCGGCCTCGGTGCCGGCCTTCGTCGCCGCGCAGCTCCTCGGCGGGGCGCTGGCGCTGGGCCTGATCGCGGTCCTCTATCCGGATGCGGGGAGGGTCGGCCGGCTAGGCTGGACTGCATGAGCAAGTCCCGCGGCGAGCTCCGGGTGGCACGGATCTACGACGACCCGAGCGCCGCGGACGGGCGCCGCATCCTCGTCGACCGCCTCTGGCCGCGCGGCGTCTCGAAGGAGAAGGCCGACCTCGACGACTGGTGCAGAGAGGTCGCCCCCTCCGACGAGCTGCGCCGCTGGTACGGCCACGACCCGGAGCGCTTCGAGGAGTTCTCCAAGCGCTACCGGGCGGAGCTGCGCGAGGGCGAGCGGGCCGAGGCCCTGGCGCGGATCGCGAAGGAGGCCGAGGAAGGCACCGTCACGCTCCTCACCGCGACGAAGGAGCCGGACCTGAGCCAGGCGGCCGTGTTGAAGAGAGCGATCGAAGAGCGGCACGGGGGCTAGTTGGGCTGGAGGCGCGGTTCCGGGCTGGGGCGAGGGACGGCCGAGGGACGGCGAAGGGACAGGCGAAGGGACGGCCGAGGGACGGGCGAAGGGACGGGCGAAGGGACGGCCGAGGGACGGCCGAGGGACGGCCGAGGGACGGCCGAGGGACGCGGCCCTCTCGGCCACGGCCCGGGCAGGCTGTGGCCGTGGCCGAGAGGGCCGGGTGTGCGGGGGAGGCAGGCGGGACGGAGGCGTCACGGGAGTGCGGGGGGAGTGGGACGGGAGGCACA
>JBPYFM010000095.1:0-3943 GCA_051986435.1 Solirubrobacterales bacterium
ACGATGCGGTAGGTCATGCAGTCGTCGGCCATCTCGAGCGCGTTCTTGTAGCGCATGTCGACCTCGTGCTGGGACGGGCCGACCTCGTGGTGGGTGTACTCGACGTGGATGCCGAGCTTCTCCAGGGCGAGGACGGTCTCGCGGCGCAGGTCGGAGCCCGCGTCGAGCGTCGTCAGGTCGAAGTAGCCGCCCTCGTCGAGGACCTCGGGCACGCCGTTCTCCGGTTTCGCCGAGCGGAAGTAGAAGTACTCGAGCTCCGGCCCGATGTTGTAGGCGTCGAAGCCCATCTCCTCGGCGCGTTTGAGGGCGCGTCGCATGATCCAGCGCGGATCGCCCTCGTAAGGCCCCCCGCCGGGCACGCGGATGTCACAGAACATGCGCGCAACTGCGTCGTGCTTCTCGGGGCGCCAGGGGAGGAGGTCGAACGTCGTCGGGTCCGGCACCGCGAGCATGTCGGACTCCTCGATCGGGTTGAAGCCGGTGATCGAGGAGCCGTCGAAGCCCATCCCGCCTTCGAAGGCGTCGTCGAGCTCGGAGGCGTTGATGGAGAAGCTCTTCAGCCGCCCGAGGACGTCGGTGAACCAGAGCCGCACGAAGCGCACGTCGTGGTCCTTGACGAGCTGGATGACATCCTCGGCGGTCTGCGGGCGGTCGGCCATTGTGCGGTTGCCTCCTCGGCTCTGGTCTGGGCTTTGGGCGCGGTTGGCGGGCAACGATAGGTGAATGAACCACCGTGATGCATATCGACGTATAGCGGGTACCGATCGCGTGGCTCGTCGAGCTTGAAAGGCTTACGAGATCTCGGTATAACTTACGACACGTAAGTAAGAGGCTCAAAGTAAAGTAAAGGCCACGTAAAGGCTCTGTAAAGCGGATTTCCCCCAAGACTTCCCCACCACAAGGCCCACAATCCCGGCCGGCAGGCCAGAGACGAGAAGCAAGTGACGGTAAAAACGGCAGTAAGCAGATTCCAGATCCACGATGAGCTGACGGCGCCCGACGAGAGCGCTCCGCTCATCAAGTCCATCCAGGCGGCCGGTGGCGCGGTCACCAAGTTCGTCGGTGTCCTCGCCGGCGCACCTGCCGTCCTCCGGGCTTACACCCGCATGCGTTCCGAGCTGCGGGGCGGCGTCCTCCCCCAGGCGACCCGTGAGCGGATCGCGCTGGCCGTCGCCGAGCACCGTGAGGACAGCTACAGCATCGCGCAGCACGCCAAGTCGGCGCGCCGCGCCGGGCTCGGCCTCGACGAGGTCTCCCGGGCGCGCTCCTTCACCTCCGCCGACCCGAAGGAGGCGGCGCTGCTCCTGTACCTGAAGGAGGCGCTCGACGCCGATGGTCCGCCGCCGCTCCACCTCCACGAGGAGGCGCGTGAGATCGGCTGGACCGACGAGGAGATCCTCGAGGCGGTCGGCCACCTCGCCCTCAACGAGTTCCAGTCCCTGATCGCGAGCGCCGCGGCGCTCCCTCAGGACCAGGCGACGCCCCGGGTCCTCCCCTCGGCCGCCTAAGAGCTAGATCCACCAGCAGACGAAGGGCCCGGCGCGAGCGTCGGGCCCTTCGTCGTTCAGTGGTTCGCGACCAGCGTCGCGGTGTAGAGCAGGCGCGCGGTCGAGTACTTGCACCCGTAGATCGCGCGCTTGCCCGGTTCTTCCTGCGGCTGTCCCTGGCGGATGTCGGTGGAGTTGGTGCACGCCCCGACTTCGCGGCTTGCCCGCCACACGTTGCCTGCGCTGAGTTCCTGGGAGAACATCGGCGCCCAGGTCGGCACGGTGATGCCGATGATGTCGCCCCGTTCCACTTTCAGCGAGGCGCCGAACTTCACCGTCTGCCCCAGGTACGGCGAGAGCACCTTCACAGCCCCCTGCCGCCGCAGGTTGTAGCGGGGCGGGTTGGTGCCGGGGACGCGACGAAGGATCGCCAGCCGCGCCTCCGGCGGCGTGCCGAAGAACCCGTTGAAGAAGGAGCGCTGGCTGTTGGTCGGCTGCGCCAGGGTCAGGGTCCATGACTTGATGGTCCCGTCGGTCTTCACCAGGAACGGATTCTGGGCCTGGTCGGTCGAGACCTGGAACCCGGTCACGCTCCCGACCGCCTGGCACGGCGTGTTCGGGCAGGACGGGTCGGGCGTCTCGGAGGTCGCGCCGAGCGTCACGGTCGTCTTTTCCACCCCGGCGGCGCTCGCCACCGCGGCGCTCGCGATCACCACCATCGCGGCACCGGCGATCACGAAGGAGACCCTGCGGACCCTCCGCGACGAGGCGGCAAAAGCACGGCGGAAGGTCCTCGACATCGGTACAGCTCCTCTCTGAAACGGCTACTGAGCAGGAAACCTTAACCCGCGAGAAGAGGAGGCGATGCGGTGCCGCGGCCCACGCCGCTACCGTTTCTTGCGCGCGTATTCGATCGCGACCGCGTATTGGATCCGCCCGACGCCTTCGAAGCCGAGGGCTTCGGCCGCGGCGGAGGTGAGGTCCCAGGCGCGGCCTCTGACGTAGGGGCCGCGGTCGATCACCGGGGCGACGATCGAGTGGCCGTGCCAGACGAACTTGACCGGGGTCCCGCAAGGCAGTCGCTTGTTGGCGACGCCGATCGTCGACGGGCGCAGGATCTGACCGCAGGCGGTCGAGCGTCCCCACATCGTCTTGCCGCCGTACCAGCTGGCGCCGGCGTAGCGGAACGGGGTGAAGGACAGTTCGGCATCGTTGAAGGCCGTGACCGCGGTCGATTCTTCGGGAGTCGCTTCGACCGGGATCGGAGCGGCGCTGGCGGCGCCGCCGGTGGCGGCCTGGGCGCCGGGCACGATCGCGAAGGCGAGCGCCGCCAAGGCGCCGGCCAGCAGCGCCACGCGCAGCCAGGTGGCGGAGCGCCCGAGCACAGGGGCTCCCGTGAAGTTGGTTGTCGCCTTACGGCGCTGGGGTGATTGGTCCATGTCTCTTTCTGGGCGCTTGCGGGGTTAGCTGACGGGCTCGCGCTGAAAGAGCTGCGCTACGCGGCATCGGCCGCGATTCGCCCCAACAAATTGGGCCCCCCGCTCTTTGCGATATGTGGCAAAGATTCAGCGGAAGTTGGCGGCAGGTTAGCAAACGCTAAGACAGAAAATGGCGCCTGCCGCTCGCGGCACCCCCAAGGTGCAGCCTTCATCGACCGTCGATGCCGAGCCGCGAATTCCTGCAACCCCTCATGCGCGCGTGTTGATGGGCCGAAAAGTGCGCCATATCGTGGTTTTTTCGGCCCGTCAACATGGGAAGGCCCCGCCGAGGCGGGGCCTTCCGACAGCGAGCCTGTAAGCCGGATCCTGTCGCGAGCGGACATCTATCTCGCCGGGCCGAAGCCCGACGGGGCGCCGAAGCGCCCTGCGACCTACCTGGACCTCGCCGAGCCGGGTCGACGGTCCTGCTTGGCCTTGCACCGGGCGGGGTTTGCCTGGCCGCCGTGTCACCACGACGCCGGTGCGCTCTTACCGCACCTTTTCACCTTTGCCTGTACGCGGCTCACGTGTGGCCGCGCCATCGGCCGTGTGTTTCTGTGGCACTTTCCCGCGGCTTTCGCCGGGTGGGCGTTACCCACCGCCCTGCCCTGTGGTGTCCGGACTTTCCTCGAGGCGGTTGTTTCTCCGCCCCGCGTCCGCTTGGCTCGCACTGACCATTTTAGACCGGCTGGGACGGCGGTGGTGAAACTCGGCGCCTCGATTCCGGCCAGGCGCCGAAAACCAAGCCTGGGTAGGACGCAGGGAGCGCGCCGAGGGGAGCGCACTTAAGTGCGTGACCCGAGGCAAGCGACCGAGGACACCCCCAGGCGCCGGTTTGCAGGTGCCTGGTCAAACCTTCCTGAAGACGCCGACCACCTTGCCCAGGACCCTCGCCTCGGTGGTGATGATCGGGTCCATCTCCGGGTTCTCGGGCTGGAGGCGGATGTGGTCGGGTTCGCGGAAGTAGCGCTTCACGGT
>JBPYFM010000096.1:0-14966 GCA_051986435.1 Solirubrobacterales bacterium
AGCACCACCGACCGATCGCATAGAGGGGCCCGGTCATCGCGGGCAGTATTCCTCAAGTGGTGGGCGCCCGCCTCAGCATTATTGGGTGTTATCCGGGCGGTTCGGCGGTGCCGTTCTCGAACGGGACCGGGACCGAGGCGAGCGGGCCGGCGCCGAGCGCCTGCCGCAGCAGGGTCAGGTGCTGCGCCTGGTTTGCCACGGTCGAGGCGAGCAGCGAGCGCGGCCACGGCGCTTCCAGTTTGGAGATCGCGCTCAGCTCCTCGTCGATCGTCGCGCTTTCGATTTCGTAGAGGAAGACGAGCCGTTCGCGGTCGGTCTTCAGGCCGCTCGTGTCGAGCGGTTCGGGCGTCGGTTCGGCAGGGCTCTGCAGCCCGCGCAACGCCTTCAGCACGGCGTCGACGTGTTCCTGTTCCTGGGCGCGGAAGTAGGCCGCCATCACGGCGAGGCGCGGCGGCAGTTCCGGGCCCACCTCGCCGAAGGCGTCGACCGCGGCTTCCTGGCGCGAGAGGACCTTGTCGAGGAGAGAGCCATCGGGCGAGGGTTCGCCCGACGCCGGGGCGCTCGCGGCCGCCGCGGTCGAGGCGGCCTCGGTCGCCGCCGCGGTCGAGGACGACCCGCCGCCCCCGCAACCGGCCAAGACCGCGACCAGCAGAAGGCAGGCAAGCATCGCGCCGCTCCACGTGATTCGGTTCGGTGCCATGAATCGGTGGTCAACCATATGAGCTCACCCGGCTCGAGGCGCGCGGCCGCCCTCGCGGCGCTCGCCGCCGAGGTCCACGACTGCTTCAAATGCCCGCGCCTGGTCGCCTGGCGCGAGGCCGAGGCCGCGGACCCGCCGAAGCGCTATCGCGGCCAGGACTACTGGGCGCGCCCGGTCAGCGGCTTCGGCGATCCCGACGCGCGGATCCTGATCGTCGGCCTCGCTCCCGCCGCCCACGGCGCCAACCGCACCGGTCGCATGTTCACCGGCGACCGCTCCGGCGAGTGGCTCTACGCGGCGCTCCACCGCGCCGGGCTCGCCAACCAGCCGACGGCGGTGAGCCGCGACGACGGCCTGCGCCTCCGCGACGTCTACATCGCCGCCGTCGTCCGCTGCGCGCCCCCCGCCAACAAGCCGACCCCCGAGGAGCGCGACAACTGCCTCCCATATCTGGAGCGCGAGCTCGAGATCCTCGACAGCGCCCGCGTCGTCGTCGCGCTCGGCAAGTTCGGCTGGGACGGGTTCCTGAAGGCGGCGGCGGCGATCGGCATCCCGACCCCGCGCCCGAAGCCGACCTTCGGCCACGGCGCCGAGGCCCCGCTGAACGACCGCCTCACCCTGCTCGGCATGTTCCACCCGAGCCAGCAGAACACCTTCACCGGCAAGCTCACGGTGCCGATGACCGACGCCGTCCTCGCCCGCGCGAAGGAGCTCGCTACGCCTCCCGATTAGGCGCTCTCCCCACTTTTCGAAAAATCTGTTGGAGCGCGGGAACGGACTCCACCTATATGGGACTCTGAACCGATCGACTCCGCCGGTGGGCGACGGAGCGTGACGACGGAGGTGGGGGAATGGCGATGCGGCGACCGCGGATCAAGCGGACGACGGAGTCGTTCAAGTCCCCGGAAGGCGACGTCTACCTGCGGCGGCCGAGCTCCGAACGCGACGTGAAGATCGAGAAGCCGCGCGAGGAAGACGAACGGCTGCTGGAGGCGTTCGACGGCGAGCACACGCTGGAGCAGTTGCACGCCGCGTTCGACACCGAGCTGGTCGACGACACGATCGCCCAGCTGCGCGAGCTCGAGGTCCTCGAGGACGCGGCCGACGACGACTTGATCGACCCCGTCGAGTACGCCCGCTTCGACCGCCAGCTGCGTTACTTCTCCGACATCGCCCGCGGGGACCTGGTGCCCTCGGAGTGCCAGCGGCGGCTGCGCGAGGCGAAGGTGGCGGTGCTCGGCGTCGGCGGGCTCGGCGGCTGGACGGCGATGTCGCTGGCGACCTGCGGGATCGGCGAGTTGTGGCTGATCGACGGCGATCGGGTCGAGATCTCCAACCTGAACCGCCAGATCCTCTACTCGGTCGCCGACCTCGGGCTGCTGAAGGTCGAGGTCGCGGCTGCGCGCCTGCGCGCCTTCAACCCGGAGGCGAAGATCACCGCGACGGCGCGGCGCCTCGGCAGCGCGGCGGAGATCGCCGACTTCATCGACGGCGCCGACGTGGTCATCGACGCGATCGACTGGCCCGCCTTCGAAGTCGAGGTCTGGTGCAACGAAGCCTGCTTCGAAGCCGGCATCCCCTACATCACGATGAGCCACTTCCCGCCGATCGCGCGGGTCGGGCCGCTCTACGTCCCCGGCGTCACCGGGTGCTACGCCTGCCAGACGATCGCCTGGCGGCGCGAGTACCCGCTGCTCGACGCGGCGATCGACGCCCAGCGGGCGAAACCGAGCCCGGCGGCGACGATCGGGCCCGCCTGCGGCCTGATCGGCGGCCAGATCGGAATGGAGATCATGCACCTGCTGACCGGCCTCGCGACCCCGTCCACGCAGGGCGTCGAGCACATCTACGACCTGCGGACGATGGAGGTCGACCGCAAAGAGGTGGTGCCGGAGCCCGAGTGCCCGGTCTGCGGGAATCTTCCCCACGCCGGCCGGCCGGCGGTGAAGGAGACGGCTGACGGGTAGCTTCGGCGGTATGAGGATTGCCACCCTCGCCGCCCTCGCCCTCTGCGCCGCGCTGCTCGTCGGCGGCTGCGGTGGCGGCGGCTCCGCCGGATCGAGCTCCACCGCCCCACCCGAACGGGGCGGCGCGACGCCGAAGCGGGCGACCGCGCCGAACGCCCCGGCGGGCTCGAAGGTCGTCTCCTGTGACGCGGGGGCGGCCGACCTGGAAGGGCTGCGGGCGACGGCGATCGACTGCGACTCGGCGCGCGACACGATGCGCCGGTGGGCGCAGACCGAGGCGTGCGCGCTCGCCGAGGGCGCCTCGCGCGGCTCCTGCTCGCTCGGCGGCTTCCGCTGTCAGGCGGTGCGGGCCGACCGCGGCATCGCGGTCAGCTGCGCCCGCCCCGGCGGCGACGTCGCCTTCATCTCGACCAAGGGCTAGGGCCCTTGGGGCAGGACGCTAGGGCGAGGAGGTCCGGCTGAGCCGTTCGATCACGTGGCCTCGTCCCTCGAAGAAGAGGAGGAACCAGAGGAACGGGGCGATGCCGGCGTCGAAGAGCGCGATCACGATCGAGCCGAGGAAGACGGCGGCGATGAACAGCGAGCGCACGAGGCGTTCTCTCGAGGTCTGCCGGTCGACCGCCACGGTCAGCCCGGCGTGCTGCGCGTCCCAGCTCATCCACTGGCCGACCAGGACGACGATCGCCAGGTTTGCCGAGTAGACGATGACCGAGGGAAGCTGCCCGCCGTAGTCGCCCAGCACCTGGCTCGAGAAGGGGATCAGGACGAGGAAGCCGAGGTAGAGCATGTTCAGCGCGATCAGCCGCGAGTCGAACGCCGTCACCTCGCTGAAGAAGGAGTGGTGGACGACCCAGAACCGGGCGATGACGGCGAAGCTGATCGCGTAGGCGAGCAGCGCTTCCCGCTGTTCCCAGAGCGCATGGGCCAGCTTGTCGTGCGGCAGGCCGGATTTGACCGAGATCCCGAGGACGAGCAGCGTGATCGCGATCGAGAACACGCCGTCGCTGAAGGCGACGATGCGCGAGAACTCGACCTCATGCTCCTCCCGTTTCTTCAGCTGCCGCTCGCGCGCCACGCCGGCATCATCGAGATCGGCCGTGACGGAACCGCGAGGTGGCCGCGACCGCCCGCGCCGATCCTCTTACAATGGCGGTCGCGCCGGCGTAGCTCAGTTGGTAGAGCACTTCATTCGTAATGAAGGGGTCATCGGTTCAAGTCCGATCGTCGGCTCTCCTCCGCGCTTCATGAACGACCATTCGGCTTCCGTGCTCCGCACCGGCCGCGTCGACGACGTCGAGGCGGTGCTGGATCTCTGGCGCCGCGCGGAGGCCTCGCCGTCGAGCCCGGAATCGGCCGAGGACGTGCGCGGCCTGCTCGAGCGGGACCCCGAGGCGCTGATCGTCGCCGAGGCCGGCGGCGAGATCGTCGGCACCTTGATCGTCGGCTGGGACGGCTGGCGCGCGACTTTCTACCGCCTCGCCGTCGCGCCCGCCCACCGCCGCCACGGGCTCGCCACCGAGCTGGTCCGCGCCGGCGAGGGGCGCCTCCGCGCCCTCGGCGCCAAACGCCTGAACGCGATCGCCGAATCCCACAAGCCCGCCGCGATGGCCTTCTGGGCCTCCGCCGGCTACGAGCTCCAGACCAGCCGCAGCCGCTTCGTCAAGAACCTGCCGTAGGCCCGCGCGGGCGGCGCGGAGCACGGCGGTGGGCTCAGAGCTGACAGCGCTCGCACCACCAGGTGGTCCGGTTGTCGTCGCCTTGGCCGGCGTGGCGGACGGTGCCGCGGCAGCGGGAGCAGGGGCCGCGGTGCTTGTAGATCTGGAAGCGGTGGCGGTTACCGAGCTCGACCGCGTCGAGCATCTGCTCGCGGGCGGCCTCGAGGACGGCGCGGAGGTCGTCGTCGCCGACGTCGGCGAGCTTGCGCCAGGGGTCGATGCGGGCGGCGAAGCAGGCCTCGCTCTTGAAGATGTTGCCGATGCCGGCGGTGAGGCGCTGGTCGAGGAGGGCGTCGCCGAGGGTGCGGGACTGGTCGGCGGCACGGAAGCGGGCGACGATCGCGTCGAGGTCGAAGTCGGGCGCCAGGATGTCTGGGCCGAGGCGGGCGAGCTGGGGGTCGATGGCGACGCGGCTCGCGCGCAGGACCCGCAGGGTCGGACCGCCGAACTGGACCGCCTCGGCGCGCTCGCCGGACAGGACCGCCCAGGCCGAGGAGCGCGGCCGGCGCCAGCGGGCACCGTTCTCGTAGACGTGCCAACCACCGCTCATCCCCAGGTGGCTGTGGAGGACGAGGTCGCCGAAGCGGAAGAGCAGGTTCTTGCCGAGGGCGTCGATGCCCTGAAGGGTGCGGCCGTCGAGGCGCTCGGCGCCGGCGGCACGCCCGCGTGGGTTCGGCGCGCTGACGGCGATCGACTGGCCGACCAGCGCGTCGGCGAGCCGGCGCTTCGCCCGCAGGATCGTGTCGCCCTCGGCCATCGGCACATGATTACCGGCGAGCCGGCCCGGCCGTCTAGGCTCGTGGGATGCGACGTCGCCATGAGCCCGACCCGCTCGCCCGCACCGCCGTCCTCGCGATCGCCGGCGGGCGAATCGCGATCGGGGTGGCTGCCCTCCTGGCGACGCGCCCGGCGCTGAAGATCCTCGGCTTCGAAGCATCCGACACCTCGGCCCGGGCGCTCACCCGGATCGCCGGCGGCCGCGACATCGCGCTCGGCCTGCTCACCCTCGCCGTCCGCGACGACCGCGCGCGGCTGCGCGAGACCGCCGCCGTCGCGGCGGCCGTCGACCTCGGCGACGCGATCTGCTTCGGCATCGCCGGCCGCGACCCCGCCGCCGGCCGCGCCGCCGTCCAGGGCATCCTCTCCGGCGGCGCCGCGAGCGCCGTCGGCGCCTGGGCGGTCCGCCGCCTCGACTGAGCAGGCGGCTCGGCCACTTCCGCCTGCATTCACCCCTCCTGGGCGGGGGTAGATGCAGACGGTCCCGTCAGGCCAGGTCGAGCTCCAGCGGCGGCCGCGCCCGCAGGCGCTCGATGGCCTCGGCGTAGGCGCCGTGGAGGGTGCTGCGGGCGCCGACATCCCGGACGCCGTAGGCCTCGTCCATCGCCCGCGCCAGCGTCGCCTTGAAGGTCCGACCGTGCCAGGCGTGCGCCTCGCGGGCACGCCCGACGTGCAGGTGGACGAGCTCGTGGAGGAGCGTCTCCAGCACGTCCCCGGGGCGGATCCCCGGGTAGGCCGTCACCTGCAGGCGGTGCTCGGCGGGGACCGCGAAGCCGACGCGGTTCGGCCGCGTGCTCGCCCGCCGCACCTTCAGCTCCGGGCGCTTCCTCGTCAGTGGACCGCCGGAGAAGACCGACAGCCCGCGCAGCCGCTCCAGCTCCTCGTCGAGCCGCACGCCGGCGACCGCGAAGTAGGCAGGCGGGCGCTCCCTCGGCTCCCGCCGCTTGGTGGGCGCGTGCCGCTGCGGCGGCGACGGCTCCTCCGCCGCCCGCCGCTTCGTCCTTCTCAGGCGCACCTAGGCCGTGCCGCCCCCGGTGGCGGGGCCACTCTCGCCGCCGCTCCCGCCGGCGCCGTTGCCGTCGGCGCGGAAGCCGGTCGGGTTCGGGGTGAAGTCGTGCGACTCGATCACGCGGTCGATCAGCCCGTACTCGCGCGCTTCGTCGGGCTTGAAGAATTTGTCGCGTTCCATGTCGAGCGAGATTTTGTCGATCGACTGGCCGGTGTGCTCGACGTAGATCTGGTTCAGGCGGTCGCGCAGCTCGAGCACCTCGCGGGCGTGGATCTCGATGTCGGAGGCCTGGCCTTCGAAGCCGCTCGACGGCTGGTGGATGAGGATGCGGCTGTTCGGCAGCGCCATCCGCTTGCCTTTCGCCCCGCCGGTGAGGATCAACGACCCCGCCGACATCGCGATCCCGTAACAGATCGTCTGCACGTCGGGCTTGATGAACTGCATCGTGTCGTAGATCGCCAGGCCCGCATAGGCGGAGCCGCCCGGCGAGTTGATGTAGAGGCTGACGTCCTTGTCGGGATCGTCGGCCTCGAGGTGCAGAAGCTGGGCGATGATCAGGTTGGCCAGATCCTCGGTGACGGGCTCGCCGAGGAAGATGATCCGCTGCGAGAGCAGGCGGCTGTAGATGTCGAAGGAGCGCTCGCCGCGAGCGGTCTGCTCGACGACCATCGGGACCAGTGGCATTTCTGTCTCTCTTTCTCGGTGTTCCGCGAAGCTTTCGTGCCTTCAATGCGCAACCATTCGGTTGCACCTTCCCCAGCCTAGCACGTGTGCAACCATGTGGTTGCGCATCCGTACTCCAGACGAGAGGAGCAGTCCCTATGACCCTACCCAGGAGCGAACGCGGACCGGAGAGCGCCGCGGCGCGAGGCGGCAGCGGAACGGCCGGCGAGCCGGCCGAGGCCGAGCGTGTCAGCCGCAGCGTCGAGCTGGATGCGGCGCCCGCCGAGGTCTGGGACGCGCTTACCGAGGAGGCCCTCCTGGCCGCGTGGCTCGCCGACGAAGTCGAGATCGAGGCCGAGCCGGGCGGCGCGATCGTCTGCCGCTATGCCGACGGCGAGGAGCGCCGCGGCGAAGTCGAGCTGGTCGAGGAGGCCGAACGCCTCGCCTGGAGCTGGCGGCGGGAAGGCGGCGGCTCGAGCCGGGTCGAACTGGTCCTCGACGCGGTCGCCGAGCGCACGCGCCTGACCGTGATCGAGACCGCCCCACTCCGCCCGGCCGGTCCCCTGCTCCTTGCCGCGACCTGGAGCGCGCCCTTGGCCCGACTCCGGACCGCCGCGCGCCTCGTCCTCGCCTGAGGCGACGGTGCCGCGGCAACTCCCCCAGCCGAGTGGGCCGGGCGACGCGGAGGCGGGCGCGGTCTTCGCCGCGCTCGCCGACCCGACCCGCCGTCACCTGGTCGCGGCACTCGCCCAGAACGGTGGCGCCACCGCGACGGGCCTCGCCGCCGAGCTGCCGATCAGCCGTCAGGCGGTCGCCAAGCACCTGGCGACGCTCGGCCGCGCCGGCCTCGTCTCGCAGACCCGCCGCGGCCGCGAGTCCCTCTTCGAGCTCGACCCCCGCCCCCTGGCCGACGCCGCCGCCTGGCTCACCACCGTCGGCGCCGAGTGGGACACCCGCCTCGCCGACCTCCAACGCCTCCTCCAAGGTTGATGGGCCGAAAAACCACGTAATACGTGGTTTTTCGGCCCATCAACACCGCGGTCAGTCTTCGTCGCCGCTGAACTTGTAGCCGACGCCCCTCACGGTCACGACGAGCTCCGGTTTCTGCGGGTCGCGCTCGACCTTCTGGCGCAGGTTGGAGATGTGGACGTCGCAGGCGCGCTCGTCGCCGTCGAACTCGGTCTGCCACAGCTCCTCCATGATCTGGGAGCGTTCGAAGACCTCGCCCGGCCGCCCGACCAGGAGGCGGAGCAACTGGAACTCCGAGCGCGTCAAGTTGACCGGCGCCCCGCGCACCGTGGCGACGTGGCGGACCAGGTCGATCGACACCGGGCCGGACTCGATCTTCACCTGCTGGGCCATCGGCGAGCGGTCGAGCTCCCGGCGGCGCAACTGTGCCCGAACCCGCCCGAGAAGCTCGCGAACCGAGAACGGCTTCGTCACGTAATCGTCGGCGCCGACCTCCAGGCCGACCACCTTGTCGACCTCGGCGTCCTTGGCGGTCAGGACGATGATCGGCACGGCGCTCCGCGCCCGCACGTCGCGACAGATGTCGAGCCCGCTGGGGCCCGGCATCATGATGTCGAGGATCAGCAGGTCGAACGGGATGCCGTCACCGAGCAGGTCGCTCGCCTCGTCGCCATCCGCCGCCGGCGTCACCTCGAAACCCTCCTGCGCCAGCGCGTAGCCGACCGAGTCGCGCACCGACGGCTCGTCGTCGGCGATCAGGATCCGCCCGCTGCTCATTTACCCGCCTTCACTTCGTAGCTCCTGCTCATGCTTCCTTCAACTTTCGCAAACATCTCCCCGCCCTTTATACGCCTCAATGCTTAAGCGACCGGCGTCGGGCTCGGTTTGGCGAGCGGCAACCGGACCCAGAACGTGCTTCCCTCCCCCAACACGGATTCCGCCCCGATCGTTCCGCCCATGACATCGACCATCCGTCGAGCGATCGCCAGCCCCAACCCGAACCCCTCCTGCTTGCGCGACTCGCTGCGCCGGTAGAAGCGCTCGAAGACCCGCTCGATCTCCGGGCCCGGGATGCCGGTCCCGGTGTCGATCACCTCGAGCACGACCTCCCCGACGCCCTGGCGTCGCCCGCGCAGCGTCACCGTGCCCGGCGGCGGGGTGTTCTTGAAGGCGTTCGTGAGCAGGCCGATCATCACCTGGCGGAGCAGCGTCGGGTCGCCGGTCGCGGCGAGGTCCTGCTCGACGTCGACGACCAGGTCGATGCGCGGCGGCGGGTCGACCGCGGCGACGACGTCGCGCACCGCGATCGCCACGTCGACGACCTCGTTCTCGGCCGCGCCGCGGCTCTCCACCCGCGCCAGGGTCAGCAGCGAGGCGGTCAGCGCTTTCATCCGCTCGGCGTCGTCGGCGAGGCGGTTGAGGAAGTGGTCGCGGTCGAGCGGATTGTTCTTGGCACCGCTCTGCAGCACCTCGATCGCCCCCGACATCCCGGCGAGCGGATTGCGCAGCTCGTGCGCCGCGTTGGAGATGAAGTCGGCTTCGGCGAGCTCGCGGCGGAGCTCGTCGGTGCGGTCGCGGAGCACCGCCAGCACCGCGCGCTCGTCGGGCAGCGCGCGGGCGGTCATCGCGTAGGCCCGGTCGCCGATCCGCAGCGCCGGGTGGGCGGCGAAGCCGACCTCGGCGGCGCGCCGCAACTGCGGCTCGACCACTTCCGGCGGCTCGCCGCCTTTGTCGAGCAGCCGCCCCGCGGCGCTGTTGGAGAAGCGCACCGGCCCCTCGTAATCGACGACGATCACCGCGTCGGTGAGCCCGTCGAAGATCGCCGCCAGCTTGTTGCGGTCCGCGGTCAGCACGCCGAAGCTCTCCTGTAGCGAGGCGCGCATCATCTCCAGCGAGCGGGCCAGGTCGCCGATCTCGTCGAGGCCCCCGGTGTTCAGCGACGCGTCGAACGAGCCTTTCGCCATCTCCCCCGCGGCGCGCGCGAGGACCGAGACCCGGTGCGAGATCGCCACCGCGATCAGGAAGCCCGTCAGCACCCCGATCAGCAGCGCGACGAGCAGCGCCTGCTGGTTGTCGCCGAAGATGTAGACGGTCGCGGCCGTGATGAAGCTGACCGCCGCGAAGGCGCCGGTCAGCCAGAGCCGCATGCCGAACCGTGGAGTCTCGGGGTGCGGCCGCGTCAGCTCGTGGGCGTCGCCGCTTGCCATGAGGAGTCTTTAACACAATCCTCTCAGAGAGGGTGCGGCTGTCTCCCGGCCCCGCCCCCATGGAACAATCGCCCTCCCTTGCGGACTCTCGTCTTCATCCCTGCCTGGAACGAGGAGGCGTCGGTGGACGCGGTGATCGCCGACGTCCGCGCCAACCTGCCCGAGGCCGACATCCTCGTGGTCGACGACGGCTCGACCGACACGACCACCGAGCGGGCGCGCGCCGCCGGCGTCCTCGTCGCCACCCTGCCGTTCAACCAGGGGCTCGGCGCGGCGCTGCAGACGGGCTATCTCTGGGCGCTGCGCGAGGGCTACGACTTCTGCGCCCACCTCGACGCCGACGGCCAGCACCCGGCCGCCGAGGTGGCGCGCCTCCTCACTGAGGTGCGCGAGGACCGCGCCGACCTGGTGATCGGCTCGCGCTACGCGGCGCAGCCCGAGCCGCTGCCCGGGGTCGAGGCGGAGGGGGAGGACTACAAGGCGACCTGGTCGCGGCGGATCGGCATCAACGTCTTCCGCTTCATCCTCACGATGGCGACCCGCCAACGCTTCACCGACACCACCAGCGGCATGCGCGCCGCCAACCGCCGCGTGATGAAGCTCTTCAGCGAGAACTACTCGCCCGACTTCGCCGAGATCGAGTCGCTCCAGCTCGCCGTCCGCGAGGGCCTGCGGGTCGAGGAGGTCCCGGTGCGGATGCTGGAGCGGACCGGCGGCAGCTCCTTCCTCACCCCGCTGCGCTCGGCCTTCTTCATCTTCAAGGGCCTGATCGTGATCCTGGTCGGCCTCTTCAAGCCGCGCCACGCGGAGGCGGAGCGATGAAGGCGGCGGCGCAGCGACCCGCAGAGACGGCCCGATGACCGGCGCGCTCACGATCCTCGCCGCGCAGGCCGACCACGTCAGCCTCACCGCCCAGACCCGCATCATCGCGGCCGCCCTGGCGATCCTCTTCATGGTCTGGATCCTCGACCTGATCCGCCGCGACCGCCTGCAGGAGCGCTACAGCGTGATCTGGTTCGTCGCCGGCCTGGCGATGCTGGCGGGGGCCGCCTTCCCCGGCCTGCTGCAACTCGTCGCCGACGTGATGGGCGTCCGCGACACCAACGTCGCCCTCTTCTCCATCGTCCTCCTGCTCCTCCTCGGCCTGGCCCTCAACTTCAGCGTGATCATGTCCCGGCAGGCCGCCCAGATCACCCGCCTCGCCCAGGAGCGGGCGATCGAGCGCGCCCGCGAGCAGGCGGCCCGGGAAGCGCTGGAAAAGCAGCTGAACGGCGACGCCGAGTCAAAGCGGCCCGAGCGCTAGAGCGCCGGCCTCCGGGACGACGGCGGAGGGACGGCACACTTCTGCAACGCGGCCCGACGACGCGTGTCGCATCGCACGAGCCGATGCCTCCGCATCGTCTCCCTCCGCCTCCGCATCACCTCCGCATCGCCTCCTCCGCCTCCGCATCGCCTCCTCCGCCTCCGCATCGCCTCCCTCGCCTCCGCATCGCCTCCCTCGCCTCCGCTGTTCCTTATGGACCTGTGAGGCCCATAAGGAACAGCGGAACGCGTGGGGCCACAGGTGCCAGCTTCGCCGACCGCAGAGGCAAAGGCGCCGGCCGGCACCGGCGCCCCGCCCTACGCCGTGCGCGCCAACCGGTAGAACAGCGCTTCCAGGGCGAGCTCCTCGGAGACGTTCAGGTCGAGGCCGCGGCGGGTGTCCTGGACCGCGGCTGCGCCCGCGCGTGCCCAGGCCGGGTCTACCTTCGCCGCCTGGGCGCGCAGAAGGTCGAGGCGGTCGCGGGCGAAGACGACCTCCTCGGCGCCGGCGGCGAGCGCCGCCAGGTCGCGGAGCCAGAGCGCGCAGAGCTCGAGGCCGAGGTCGAGGATCTCGGTGCGGCGCCGGCGCCCGGCCCGTTTGGCGCCGTCGGCGATGTCTTTGGCGGTGCGTTTGAGGCCCGCCTGGGACTCCTCCTCGAGCGCTTCCCGCGCGGCGCCTTCGGCCTCCTCCCCGACCCCCGTGGCGCGGTCGAGCAGCCGGCGCCAGGGGGCGCTCGCGAGCTGGTCGGCCAAGACCGCGGTGAGGCAGGCCTCGACCTCGGCACGCAGCTCGCGGCCCACCGGGGAGAGCAGCAGGCGGGCGCGCTCGAGGTCGCCGGAGGCGAGGCGCGCCGCGGCGGCGATCTCCTCCGGCGTGGCGCCGGCGGCCTCCGCGGCCGCGGCGAGCTGCGCTTCGAGCACCTCCGCCGGGAGCGGCGCGAAGTCGACCGGCTGGCAGCGCGAGGCGATCGTCTCCAGCAGACCCTCGGGCTCGGAGCTCAGCAGGATCAGGTGGACGAAGGGCGGCGGCTCCTCCAAGGTCTTCAGCAGCGCGTTCTGGCTCTCGTCGCGCATCGCCTCGGCGGCGTCGATGACGAAGACGCGGTGCTCGCCTTCGAAGGGGCGGTAGGCGGAGGCGCGGATGATGCGCTCGCGCACCTCGTCGACCATGTGCTGGGCACCGCGGGGGGCGAGCCAGACGAGGTCGGGATGCGGCGAAGGGTCGAGCAGGGCGCGGCGGCGGGCGTCGTCGGGGTCCGGCGCCCCGGCGGCGACGATCTCGGCGGCGAAGGCCCGCGCGGCGGCGCGCTTGCCGGCCCCGCGCGGGCCGCGGAAGAGGTAGGCGTGGGACGGCCCGGCCTCGAGGGCCGCGGCGAGCGCGACCCGCGCCCTGCCCTGGTGCTCGGTCGCCTCCTCGAGCGCCGCGCTAGCCACCGTGCACCCCCGCCGCGGTCGTCCTTTCCGGCGCCCACCCGAGCGCGGTCGTCCTTTGCCACCTATAGCGCCGGTTAGGACGACCGCGGGCTGGGCAGCGCCGGTTAGGACGACCGCGGGCTGGGCAGCGCCGGTTAGGTCGACCGCGGTGCCGTGCGGCGGTGCGCTCAGGCACGGTGGGCCTCGACGGCGGCCATTACGCGCGCGTGGACCTCCTCGACGCTTCCCGCCGCGTCGATCACCACCACGCGATCGCTCGCGATCATCGCGATCTCCTCGTAGGCGGCGGCGACCGCCCGCTGCAGCTCCAAGCCCTCGGCCTCGAAGCGATCTTCGCTCTCGGCGCGCCCCAGGCCGACCTCCGGGTCGACCTTCAGCAGGAGCGTCAGGTCCGGCCAGAGGCCGTCGGTGGCGGTGTCGCAGAGGCCGATCACCTCGCCCACGCCGAGCCCGCGCGCCGCGCCCTGGTAGGCGACGCTGGAATCGGAGAAGCGGTCGGAGACGACGTCGTGGCCTGCCTCGAGCGCCGGGCGGATCACCCGCTCGGTGAGGTCGGCGCGCGCCGCCAGGAAGAGCAGCAGCTCGGCCAGCGGCTCCAGCTCGGTCGCCGGGTCGGCGAGCAGCGTCCGGATCCGCTCCGCTGCGTCGGTCCCGCCCGGCTCGCGGATCGCGACGGTCCCCTCACCCAGCGCCTCGACCAGGAGGCGCGCCTGGGTGCTCTTGCCGGAGCCGTCCACTCCCTCGAGGGAGATGAACACCCCTCAGACCTCAGCTTTTCGTGCCGGCTTTGGCGCGTTTGACGCCGCGCGTGGCGGTGTCGGCTTTGGAGACTTTGGCTTTCCCTTTGCCGGCTTTTTTGGTGCGGGTGGGCGGCGCGGCGTCCTCGTCGCCTTTCGGCTGCGGCTTTTTGTCCATCTCTTCTTTGGCTTTTTTCGCCGCTTCGCGCTCAGCCCGCCGTTTCTTCATCTCCTGCATCGACTCGCAGTCGTCGTTCAGGCAAAGGTTCCACGGCCTCCCGCGGAACGGCTGGACTTTCAGCCGCGGCGTGCGGTCGCAGATCGAGCAGCGTTCCTCGAGCCGGAAGACGTCGCCGCGCTGCGGCAGCGGGAAGGTCTGGTCGCACGAGTTCGGATCGTCGGGATCGGCGTCGGCTTTCCACCCCGAGCAGCCGACGAACCGTTTGCCGGATTTTTTCGCCCGGATGATCCGCAGCATGTTCGGCGAGCCGTCCTCCTTGGTCCGCCCCGCTTCTTCGCAGACCTTGCAAGGACCGAGGATGCGGTCCTCGTCCATGCCTTTCCAGACGACTTTGGCGAGATCTTCTTTCTTCTCGTCGATCTCGGTCCACGTTTTGTGCAGCAGTTCGCGCGAGTCGCCGACGACCTTGGACTTCGTCATCTCGCCCTGCGCGATGCGGTCCATCTCCGCCTCGATGTCGGCGGTCATCTCCGGCGTCGCCATCCGCGGCACGTACTTCTTGAACGCCTCGTAGAGGGCGATCCCGGTCTCGGTCGGGATCGGCGGGTTGCCGTAGACGTAGCCGCGGTCGAACAGCTTCTGGATGATGTCGGCGCGCGTGGCTTTGGTGCCGAGGCCGCGCTCCTCCATCAGCTCGATCAGTTTGCCCTGCGAGATCCGCGACGGCGGCTGGGTCTCCTTGGCGACGATCCACGGGTTCGCGTCGGGCTCGTCCTCGGCGCGGAACTCGGGCACCGCGGCGAGCTGCAGCTCCTGGCCCTCCTGCAGGGCCGGGATCTCCTCGTCGGCGGAGCGGGCGTAGGTGTAGATGCCGGCGTACCCGGGGTCGACGACGACGGAGCCGCGCACGAAGTACGTCTCCGAACCCGCCTCGATGTCGGCGCGGGTCGACTCGGTGATCATCGGCGGGCTGAAGGTGGCGAGGAAGCGCCGCACGACCAGTTCGTAGACCCGTTTCTTCGGCCCTTCGAGGGCGCCCGGGTGGATCGCCTGGGTCGGGTAGATCGGCGGGTGGTCGGTCGTCTCTTTTTTGCCGCGGGTCGGTTTCAGCTCGGCCAGGTCGTTGAGGCCCGACGCGGCGGAGAACTCTTTGACGTTGGTCAGCGAGCGGATCAGCTCACGCACCGGCAGCGAGCCCGGGTAGACCGTGTTGTCGGTTCGCGGATAGGAGATGAACCCATCCATGTAGAGGTCCTCGGCGATCCGCATCGCGCTCGCCGGGGTGATCCCGAGGCGCGAGGAGGC
>JBPYFM010000097.1:0-9153 GCA_051986435.1 Solirubrobacterales bacterium
AGCAGGTCGATGACCTTGATCCCGGTCTCGAGGATCTCCTGCGTCGGGGTCAGGTCGGAGGCCTTCGGCGCGGGGCGGTGGATCGGCCAACGCTCGATGTCGGCGGGGATCGCGTCACCGTTGTCGATCGGGTCGCCGAGCAGGTTGAAGATGCGGCCGAGGGTCGCGTCGCCGACCGGCACCGTGATCGGCCGGCCGGTGTCGACGACTTTGTCGCCGCGCTGCACGCCGTCGGTGGCGTCCATGGCGACCGCGCGGACGCGGTCGTCGCCGAGGTGCTGCTGGACCTCGCAGACGAGCCGGGTCGCCTCGTCGCTTTCGCGGTCGGCCGCGCCGGCGGCGCTGGTCTCGATCACGATCGCCGAGTAGATCTCCGGCAGACCGTCGGGAAAGAGCGCGTCGATCACCACTCCGGTGACCTGCTCGACGCGACCGATGTTCTGCCCTGCTCCGTTGCCGTTCTCAGCCATTGTGATCTGGGTCCTTTTCCTGGTCTTGCGAAATTTGTGGGACTTCGGGGTGGGTCGGGCTAGCTCAGTGCCTCGGCGCCGGCGACGACCTCGAGGATCTCCTGGGTGATTTCCGCCTGGCGGGCGCGGTTCATCTCCAGGGTCAATTTTTCGTTGATTTTTTCTGCGTTCTCGGCCGCGTTGCGCATCGCGGTCATCCGCGCGCCAAGCTCCGAGGCGGCCGACTCGAGCAGCGCCCGGTAGACCGAGATCGTCACGTACTCCGGGATCAGCCGCGCGAGCAGCTCCTCGGCTTCCGGCTCGAAGAACCACTCCGAGCGCGCCTGGCCCTCGCCCGACTCGGTCTCGTCCGGTTCGTCCTCCGACTCCGCCCCCTCGCCGACGACCTCGGCCTGCTGCAGCGGCAGCAGGGTCTGGCGCCAGACGTGCTGGGTGAGCGGCGAGACGAAGCGGTTGTAGATCAGCTCGACCCGGTCGACCTCCTCGTCGACGTAGCGGGCGACCAGCTCCTCGCCGATCTGCCGCGCGTCGGCGAACGCCGGCCGGTCGGTGAAGCCGGTGTATTCGCCGCTCAGCTCCTGCTTGCGGAAGGTCATCGCGGAGACGCCCTTGCGGCCGACCACCGAGAAGATCGGGTCGGCGCCCTCACCGCGGATGCGGTCGGCCGAGCGCATGCCCTCGCGGATGATGTTCGAGTTGAACGCACCGGCCAGGCCGCGGTCGGCGGTGACGAGGACGATGCCGACCTTCCGCACGTTCTCGCGCTCGGCGAGCACCGGCACACGCGGCACGCCGCCTGCGTGGGCGGAGGCGATCCGGGTCAGTTTCCGCATCCCCTCCGAGTAGGGGCGCAGGTCGGCGATCCGCTGTTCGGAGCGACGCAGGCGCGCCGCCGCGACCATCTCCATCGCACGCGTGATCTTGTTGATGTTTTTGATCGACGCGATGCGACTTTTGACTTCCTTCTGCGAGGCCATGGGTTTCTCCCGTACCGCTAGGAAGCGGTGGTCGTCTCCTCCGCTTTCTGCGGCTCCAGCTCACCGGCCTCGACCGGCTCGCCGTGCTCGTCGAAGTCGGGGCCGAAGTCGTTGACGAACGCGGCGATCGCGTCGCCCAGCGCCTTCTCGTCGTCGTCCTCGAGCTTGCCGGTCGATTCGATCCGGTCGAGCAGGTCTTTGTGTTCGGCGTGCAGGCGCACCCGCAGGTCGCCGAGGAACTCGGAGACGCGCTCGACCTTGATCCGGTCGAGGTAACCGCCGGTGCCCGAGTAGATCGAGGCGACCTGGTCGGCGACCGCGAGCGGTTCGCGCTCTTTCTGTTTCAGCAGCTCGACCAGGCGTTCGCCCCGGGTCAGCGCTTTCTGCGTCTCCGGATCGAGCTCGGAGCCGAACTGGGCGAAGGCCTCGAGGTCGCGGTACTGGGAGAGATCGAGGCGGAGTTTTCCGGCGACCTTCTTCAT
This sequence comes from Solirubrobacterales bacterium, assembly GCA_051986435.1. Classification (GTDB taxonomy): domain Bacteria; phylum Actinomycetota; class Thermoleophilia; order Solirubrobacterales; family 70-9; genus VAYN01. Next base: position 1,930 of record JBPYFM010000097.1, read on the forward strand.
CGCCTTCGTCTGCGCGTTGCCGCCGACGCGGGAGACCGAGATGCCGACGTTGATCGCCGGGCGGACGCCGGAGAAGAAGAGGTCGGACTCGAGGAAGATCTGGCCGTCGGTGATCGAGATGACGTTGGTCGGGATGTAGGCCGACACGTCGGACGCCTGGGTCTCGATGATCGGCAGCGCCGTCAGCGACCCGCCGCCGAGCTCGTCGTTCAGCTTCACCGCCCGCTCCAGGAGGCGCGAGTGCAGGTAGAAGACGTCGCCCGGGTAGGCCTCGCGGCCCGGCGGGCGCCGCAGCAGCAGCGACATCTGGCGGTACGCGGAGGCGTGCTTGGTGAGGTCGTCGTAGACGCAGAGGGCGGCTTTGCCGTTGTAGAGGAAGTGCTCGGCCATCGCGCAGCCCGCGTAGGGGGCGATGTACTTGATCGGCGCCGCCTCGTCGGCCGGCGCGGCGACGATGATGGTGTTGTCCATCGCGCCGTTCTCCTCCAGAACCTCTTTCAGCTGGACGACGGTCGACATCCGCTGCCCGATCGCGACGTAGACGCAGATCAGGTCCTTGTCGCGGTTGTTGATGATCGTGTCGATCGCGATCGCGGTCTTGCCGGTCTGACGGTCGCCGATGATCAGCTCTCGCTGGCCGCGGCCGATCGGGATCATCCCGTCGATCGCCATCAGGCCGGTCTGCACCGGTTCCTCGACCGGCTGGCGCTCGACCACGCCGGGGGCTTTGAACTCGGCCGGGCGGGTCTCGGTGGTGGCGACCTCGCCGCGGTTGTCGAGCGGGCGGCCGAGCGGGTCGACCATGCGGCCGAGCAGCTGCTCGCCGACCGGGATCTCCAGCAGGTGGCCGGTCCGTTTGACCGTGTCGCCCTCGACGATCTTGTCCCACTCGCCGAACAGCACGGCGCCGACGTTGTCCGACTCGAGGTTCAGCGCCAGGCCGGTCACCCCGTGGGGCAGCTCCAGCATCTCCAGCGCCATGCAGTTGTCGAGGCCGTGGACGCGGGCGATGCCGTCGGCCACCGAGAGGACGGTGCCGACCTCGGTCAGGTCCGCCGAGTCCGTCTCCAGGCCCTCGATGCGCTCCCGCAGGATGCTCGCGATCTCGTCCGGCTTGATCTCCATCGCCATGCTTCTACTTCCTCCTTACGCCGCGCTCGCGACGCTTTTTCGCAATTTCTCCAGACGAGTGCGGATGCTCGCGTCAAGGACCATGTTGCCGACCCGCAGCACGATGCCGCCGAGGATCCCGTCGTCGACCTCGCTCGACAGCTCGACCTTGTCGCCGGTCTGCCGTTCGACCTCCTCGCCGATTTTCCCGACCACGCCCGGGTCGAGCTCGATCGCGCTGGTGACGGTCACGTCGAGGCGGCGGTTGGCTTTTTTCCAGAGCTCGTCGAACTCCCGCCGGATGCGGAAGATTTCCGGCATCCGGCCTTTCTCGACGAGCAGCTCCAGGAAGTTGGAGAACTCCGGCTCGGCGCCGGTCACGGCGCGCCGCAGTCCGTCCACCTTGTCGTTGGAGCTGAGGTAGGGGCTGAACAGGAAGACCTGCAGCTCGCGATCGCCGTCGACGGCGTCGGCGAACTGCGCCAGCTGCTCCTGCAGCTCGTTGATCTTGCCCCTGTCCTCCCCTGCCTCGAAGAGGGCCTCGGCATATACGCGGGCGGCGTCGGCCATCAGTGACCGTCCGCAGACTCGCGCGTGCGGCTGGCGAGTGCCGCACCGAGCGGGGGTAGGACGCAGGGAGGCCGAATAGCAGCGCTATTTGGCCGACCGAGGACGACGCCCCGCGAAGTGTGTGCGGCGCCGCCAGGCGTGCGTGGGAGTCTGTGGACGGTCACTTTCTCCGGGTACCCCTAGTTCTCCGAGCCCGAGAGCGCGGAGAAGTCGACCTCGCCGAGCGCCTCCTCGACGAGCCGTCGCTGGTCGTCCTCGGTCAGCGTCTTGCGGGTGACTTTCTCCGTCGCCAGGACGGTGAGGTCGGCGACCTCTTTGCGGATCGACTCGAGCGAGCGTCGCGTCTCGGCTTCGATGTCGCGCTGCGCCTGGGCGACGAGCTCTTCGCGCTTCTCCTTGCCGGCGGCGGTCGCCTCCGCCTCCGCCGTCTCGGCGGCTTTGCGGGCCCGGGCCATGATCTCGTCGGCCTGCTCGCGCGCCTCGGCGAGGCGGCTGCGGTACTCCTCGAGCAGTTCGTCGGATTCTTTGCGCTGGCGTTCCGCGGCGTCGATCGACTCCGCGATCGTTTTCGCGCGTTTGTCCAGCGCCTCCTGGATCCGCGGGAAGGCGACCTTGCTGAGGACCCACATCGTGAACAGGAACACGATCAGCGTCCAGATCATCAGCCCGACGCCGGGCGAGACCAGGAAGCTTCCTTCGCTCGCCGCGACCGGGATCGCGGCTATTTGGCCGGCGAGCGCCATCGCTACGAGAGGAAGAAGGCGATCAGGCCGAAGATGAACGTGTAGAAGGCCACGGCCTCGGTGAGCGCGAAGCCCAGCCAGCGGATCGATTCGAGGTCCGATTTCATCTCCGGCTGGCGGGCGACCGACTCGATCTCCTTGCCGAAGATGAAGCCGATGCCGATGCCGGCGCCGATCGAGCCGAGCCCGGCGCCGACGCCGAGGGCGATCGCTTTACCGGCGCCTTTCACGTCTTCGCCGGTGATGGCTTCGGTTGCGGCGGTAATCGATGGCAGGTCCATCAGGGAAAGTGCTCCTTTTCTAGTTGTCAATGCTCGGCGGAGGTAGCTCCGCCGATGTAGATGGCGCTGAGGGTCGAGAAGATGAATGCCTGCAGGGTCGCCACAAGCCCGACCTCGAAGATGAAGAAGGCGAAGGCGAGCGGGAAGGTCAGGGCGCCGAGTGCCGCGATCCCGAGCAGGACCGCGAGGCCGCCGCCCATGAAGAGCAGCAGCAGGTGGCCGGCGAGGATGTTGGCGAAAAGACGGACGGAGAGGCTGACGAGGCGGACGAAGTGGGAGACCACCTCGATCATGAAGATCGCGCCGCGGCCGATCGGGCTCATGTTCTCGAGGCCCGGCGGCAGCCAGCTCTTCAGGTAGGGGATGAAGCCCTTGGCCCGGATGCCTTCGACGTGATAGCTGATCCAGACGACCAGGGTGAGGGCGATCGGGATCGAGATGTTCGCCGTCGCCGCGTAGATGGCGAAGGTCGGGATTTCGAGGCCGAAGACGTTGAAGTGCTCGCCGGTGTTGGTCGGCAGCGGCAGGTAGCCGATGATGTTGGCGAAGAGGATGAAGAAGAAGAGGGCGCTGATGAACGGGAACCAGCGGCTTGCCACTTTGGGGTCGGAGATGTTGCCGCGGGTGATGTTGTTCTTGGCCACGTCGTAGGCGATCTCGACCGCGGCCTGCGTCTTGTTCGGCCGCTGCTGCATCTTTTTCGAGATCCAGACCATCGTCGCGATGGTCAGCCCGGACGCCAGCAGGAGGTAGAAGACGGCGCGGTTGATCGAAAGGTCGAGCGGCCCGATGTGGATCGAGATCCAGGGATGGAGCTTGAACTCGTTCTGCGGCTTGAACTCTTCGTTCTTGCCTTCGTTGCCGAAGATGACGAGGAGGAGGATCACGATCAGCAGCCAGGTGCCAAGGGCGATCAGGGCTTTCGTTTTGGTCTTCATCGCGGTTGGACGCTGTGCCCTTCGGGTTCAGATTCAAGGAGATAGGCCAGGCCCGACGAACCCATGGAGATGGTGAAGAGCGCGGCCAGGAGGACAGCCGAGGAGAGCCCGGCGGTGCGTTGCGCGATGCCGGCCAGCAGCACCACCGTGGCCATCAGCCAGACGCGGCCGAGCGTGGTGGCGGCGATGATCCCCATCGCGCGCCGGCGGTCGCCCGCTTTCAGCGCTTCGCCGGAGCGGCGCTGGGCGAGCCACTGGATCCCGCGCTGCGCGAGCCAGGCGACGGCAGCGGCGATGTAGCCGAGCAGCGAGAAATCGCAGACGGCGAACAGAACCGCGGCGGCGGCCAGCACCAGTAGGTCGACATGCTTAGGAGGAGACATAAAGACGCCCGTCTCGGGGCCCGAGCGGACGCGGGCGCGACTATATCCGAAGCGACCGACAAACGGCTTTCTGATGCGGGTTAGTGCCCCTTGCCACTACCTGCCGGGGGCTTGGGTGGAGCGGGCTCGACATCGAGCTCCAGGGCTTCGAACTCGCCCGTTTCCGGGTTGATCCGGCCGCGCCGCAGCTTGAGGATCTCGAGCACGTAGACGAGATAGACGCTGTAGGCGAGCGCGGCGGCGATCAGCGCCAGCATCACCGCGGTCCAGAGGGCGTCGAAATGGCCGTGGTTGTCGCTGTAGGGGACGAAGCGCAGGGCCAGCGCCAGCATCGACATGACGATCGTCCAGGCGTAGAGGTAGGCCACGGTGCGCCGCTGACTGAAGCCCTTGTTCGCCATCCGGTGGTGGAAGTGCCAGGAATCGGCCCGGTAGATCGGCTGGCGGTATTTGAGGCGTTTGGCGACGACGAAGCCGGTGTCGAGGATCGGCACCGCGAGCACGATCAGCGGGAAGGCGAGGGCGATCACCGCGTTCGTCTTCAGCGCTCCCTGCACCGAGGCGGTGGCGAGGAGGTAGCCGAGCAGGTTGGAGCCGGTGTCCCCCATGAAGCTCGAGGCGGGCGGGAAGCCGTGGCGCAGGAATCCGAGCGCGGCGCCCGCGGTGAGCGCGGCGAGGACGCCCGCCTCGTTGCGTTCGAGCGAGAGCGCGATCGTCGCCAGCGTCACCGCGGCGATCACGCAGACGCCTGCGGCGAGGCCGTCCACCCCGTCGAGGAAGTTGATCACGTTGACCACGGCGACGATCCCGAACACGGTCAGCGGATAGGCCCAGCCGTGCAGTTCGAAGCCGCCCAGGAACGGCAGGGTCAGGTTCTCCACCCGCACCCCGGCCAGCACCGGGATCAGCGAGGCGGCGATCTGGCCGACCAGCTTCGGCAGCGCGTGCAGGTCGTAGATGTCGTCGAGCACGCCGACCGCGGCGATCCCCAGCCCGCCGATCAGGATCGCCCGGCTCTCGCCGTCCCCGGGAAGCCAGATCCAGCCCGCCGCCTCGACCGCGACCAGGATCGCCAGGCCCGAGAGGCGCGCCATCGGCTTGTCGTGGAGGCTGCGCTCCTTCGGGTAGTCGATCGCGCCGACCCGGAAGGCGAGCCGCTCCGCGTAGGGCACCAACAGCCACGCGATCGCCGCGGCGGCGATGAACGCAAGTACTGCATCGGTGGTCGCGGCCAAATTTCAGTCCCGCGTCTGTCGAGGTGCGAGGGTCCGTCCGGCCTCCCCGGACCGGGTCAGATTACGGATAAACGGCGACGGCCCCGAGAACCGAGGCGACGAGGAAGGTCGGGTCGCGCGGGTTCAGGACCCCAACCGGATCGGTTCGCTTGCGCAGCTCCAGTTCCGCCGGGTCCTCCAGCACCCGCAGCCGGCCTTCGTGGATCAGCACCTCGTCGACCCCGCCCATGCGGCCGCTGAACGTCGTGTAGACCGGGGTGCCGAGGGCGACCGCCTCGCGGTTCATCGTCCCCCCCGCGCTCACCACCAGGTCGGCACAGGCGATCAGGCTCTGGGCGTCGATCGCCTGCTCGGGGATCAGCAGGTTGGGCGCGCCGAGCGCCCGCGCCGCCTCCGCCTGCTCGCGGGTGCGCGGGATGATGACCGCCTGCACGGCCCCGTCGGCGGCGGCGAGGTGGCGGACGGTGTCGGCGTAGATGTCGTTGCGGGCGTGGTACTCGGAGGTCTCCGGCGGCGGCCGCACCACCGTGATCACCTTGCCCCGGTCGAGCCCGAGGTCGTCGATGATCCCCTCGTCGGGGACGAAGTCGTAGAGGTAGTACTCCTCCTTCAGGCCGGGATAGCGGACCAGCTTCTTCGGCTTCGCCCCGATCTTCCGCAGCCGGTCGACCGGGATCGCCTCCGGCGCCAGTACCCGCGTGGCGGCGCGGAAGGAGATCTGCCGCTGCAGGTTGGCGAACTCGTAGTCCTGCATCTGCACCGAAGGGATCCTCAAAAACCAGCAGACCACCGCGAGGTCGACCGACCCGTGCGCGAGCGCCAGTTCCGGCCGTTTCTCCCACACCAGCTTCGCGAGTGCTCGCGAGCGCGACGACAGCGCCCGCACCTTGCCGAGCTTCGACGCGCCCCCGTGCTCGCCGACCACCGTGTAGTGCATCCCGAGCCGATCGAGGATCCCCACCGTCTGCCCGTACTCCCGCGCGGTGATGAAGACCTCGTCCCCCTGCGCCTCCAACCGCTCGATGATCGGCCGCAGCACGAGCGGATGTGCGGCGGCGGTGCAATCGACCCAGACTCTCATCCGCCGCGACCCTAGCGAGGCGGGGAAGCCGGCGCGGCGGCGGTCTGCGGCGGGGATGCCGGCGCCCAGGTCGGGAGGTGGTGCGGGGATGCCGGGGGTTCGTCACGCTTTCGTGAGCTTCGCGAGGGAAACGTGAGCCTTCCGTGTCACATCGCGACCGCCGCGGCAAACCTGTAGTCATTGGTCACCCTGTGGGTGACAAAGGACTACAGGTTGCGATCCGGGGCCGGATCGGCCGACGGAAGGCGCACGGAAGGGTCGATCCGTGCGGGTTCCGTGACTGCGAATTCGACGCGCGTACGCGTTGGTCCCGGATCGGGTCACGGGAGTGTGTCGTCGCTCGCCGCGGCACCAGCCGACGCCCGAACCCTCTCCCCCGCGCCGCCCGGCGCCCGGACGCTCAGACAGCCGTCGGCGACAGCTGCGGATAAAGCGGGTGGCGGTCCATCAGGGCGGCGGTGCGCTCGGAGAGGGACGCCTTCTCGGACTCGAAGTCGGGGCCGAGGGCGGCGGCGATCACGGCGGCGATCTCCTCCATCTCCTCCTCCTTCATGCCCCGGGTGGTGAGGGCCGGGGTGCCGATGCGCAGGCCGGAGGGGTTCATCGGCGGGCGCTCGTCGAAGGGGATCGCGTTGCGGTTGACGGTGATGCCGACCGCCTCGAGGCGGTCCTCGGCGGTCTGGCCGTCGAGACCGGTCGGGGTGAGGTCGACGAGGACGAGGTGGACGTCCGTGCCGCCGGTGAGGACCGGGATGCCGTTCGCTTCCAGGCCGATCGCGAAGGCGCGGGCGTTGGCGATGGTCTGGCGCTGGCGCTCGGCGAAGGGCGCCGAGGCGGCGATCTTCATCGCCACCGCCTTGGCGGCGATCGTGTGCATCAGCGG
>JBPYFM010000098.1:0-25628 GCA_051986435.1 Solirubrobacterales bacterium
GGGACCCTCGCGGGAGAGCGACGGGAGTCCCACGGATCCGTCACCGATCCGTGACCCAGGTGGGGCGTCGTCACGGAGAGCGTGGGATCTCCACGCTTCCTCCCGTGTCGTCCAACACGCACGGGGGCGCGGTCGTCCTAACCGGCGCTATAGGTCGGTTAGGACGACCGCACCCCGGGGGACCCTCGATCCGGGCCCGGAAAGGGACGGAAGGCGCCCGGGAGTGTGACGTTCCCGGCATCTTCGTCACCGATCGGCCCCTGACGGCCCCGACCGGCGGGAGGTGTGCCTTCTCTCGCACGCGGTCGTGACGTAAGTCCGACCTCCTCACGTCCTGGGCGCCGAAGCGTTGCGAACGGCCCGCGCCACCCCCACCCCCTACCTTCCGATGTGAAAACCAATCAGCTCCGGCACCCGCGCTACGGCAGACGAGATCCGGCCGGCCTCACGGCCCTGCATCTCGGCCCGCTCCTTGCTCGCGATGCCCATGCGGATCGCTTCGCCGCCGATCCAGTGGAAGGGCTCGGGCGGGACGCGGGGGACCTTGGAGTCGACGAAGGCGAGGCGGGTGGGGTCGTCGCTGCGGTCGAGGGCGAGGGAGGCGAGGGTGAGGCCGACCATGTTGGTCGGACCGACGCCGTTGCCGGTGTAGCCGGCAGCGACCCAGGCGCGCGAGCCGGGCAGCGAGGTGACCGCGGGCAGGTGGGTCGGCGAGGCGTCGATCGGGCCGCCCCAGGCGTCGCTGATGCGGCGGCCGGCGAGGCCGGGGAAGTAGTCGAGGAGGTGGCGACGGGTGGCGTCCGCGACGCCGGGGTCGACCTCGGTGCGGCCGTGGAGGCGGGCGCCCATCGCGATCCGGCCGCCGCCCCAGCCGAAGGCGATGCGGCCGTCGGGCGTGGTGCGGAAGTAATGGACGAGGGCACGGCCGTCGGTGATCGCCTCGCCACCGGTCCAGCCGAGCGTCTCGATCACGTCCGGGACCGGCTCGGTGATGACGATGTGCGAGGAGGCGACCGTGAGCCGGTCACGCAGCGGGCCGCTGCCGGCTTTTGCGGCGCCGCCGATCGCGAGGACGCCGCGCGGGGCGCGCACGCGGGCGCCGCCGGCGGTGGTCGCCTCGACCCCGTCGCCCCCCTCGCGGAAGCGGCGGACCGGCGAGGACTCGTATATGTCGACGCCGCCCTCGAGCAGGCGACGGCGGACCGCCAGCGCGAGGCGGGCGGGCTGGACGGTGGCGGCGCCCGGTTCCATCACCCCGGCGCGGAACTCGGGCGAGGCGCAGCGGCTCTGGACCTCGTCGGCGGAGACCTCGCGCAGCTTGTCGGGGACGCCGAGGTCGCAGCAGGCCTCCAGGGCGGCGCGCCCGGTGCCGTCGTGGGCGGCCGCCGTCGAGACCTCGAGGTAGCCGCCGCGGCGGAACCAGGCGTCGACCCCATCCTCGGCGCAGAAGGCGGCGATGCGCTCGACCGCTTCCTCGGCGGCGCGGCCGACCGCGAGCGCCGGTGCGTCGCCCCAGCGGGCCCGCATCGAGGCGAGCGTCGACCACAGCCCCTCGACGAAGCCGCCGTTGCGACCGCTCGGCCCGCGGCCGCAGACCGGTTCGGACTCGAGCAGGACGATCCGCGCGTCGGGGGCCAGTCGCCGGGCGTGCCAGGCGGTCCACATCCCGGTGTAGCCGCCGCCGACGATCAGCAGGTCGGCGTCGCAATCCTCGTCCAGCGGGGGGCGAGATGTGACGCCTCCCGCCTCCTTTATCCAGTAACCGAGTCGAGTGTGTTCCATCTCGCGGAAGTCTGCCCAAGGCGGGATGTCGCCGTGTTTAGACTCGCCGCATGGCTGACTCCGATCAGGCCAAGACGCCCTTCGTCGACGCGGTGCTCGCGTACTCGGCCCGGGAGACCGGGCGCCTCCAGGTCCCCGGCCACAAGGGCGGCCTCGCCGCCGACCCCTCGATGGTCGAGCTGGTCGGCATGACCGGGCTGATCAACGACGTCCCCTCGGTTACCGAGGGCGTCGACATCGGCCCCGAACCGACGCCCTTCCAGCAGGCGCAGCTGCTGGCCGCCGATGCCTGGGGGGCGGCGCGCAGCTGGTTCCTCGTCAACGGCGCCTCGCAGGGCAACCACGCGACCTGCATGGCCCTCGGCCACATGGGCGAGCAGGTGGTCGTGCAGCGCAACGTCCACTCCTCGGTGATCGACGGGCTGGTGCTGAACGGGATGCGGCCGACCTTCGTGGCGCCGGAGCTCGACCCGGAGCTCGGCATCGCCCACGGGCTCACGCCGGAGTCGCTGGCGGCGGCGCTCGACGCCACCCCCGACGCGGTCGCCGCGATGGTCGTCTCCCCCACCTACTTCGGTGCCTGCGCCGACGTCGCGGCGCTCGCCGAGGTCGCCCACTCCCGCGGCAAGCCGCTGATCGTCGACGAGGCCTGGGGAGCCCACCTCCACTTCCACCCCAGCCTGCCGCCTGACGCCCTGTCGGTCGGGGCCGACCTGGTCACCTCCTCCACCCACAAGATCGTCGGCAGCCTCACCCAGGCGGCGATGCTGCACCTCGGACACGGCAGCCGGATCGACGCCGCGATCGTCGACCGCTGCGTCAGCCTGGTCGAAACGACGAGCCCGAGCGGGCTCTTGACCGGGTCGCTCGACGCGGCGCGCCGGCAGGCGGCGATCCACGGCGAGGAGCTGCTCGGCGAGACGCTCGAGGCGATCTACCGCACCCGCGAGCAGATCGTCCAGATCCCAGGGCTGGCGGTGCTGGACGAGTCGCTGGTCGGGCGCGCCGGGATCGCGGGCTGGGACCCGATGCGGCTCTCGATCGACGTCCGCGGGACCGGCTCGACCGGCTACCGGCTCTACAGGAAACTGTTCTACTCGCACGGGATCGACCTCGAGCTCTACTCGGAGAACGTCGTCGTCGGCCTCTTCGGCCTCGGCGAGCCCGCCGCCGCCACCGGCGAGCGGCTGGTCACCGCGCTCCGCGCCGCGGTCGGCGAACTGGAAGCCGAGCCGGGGCCGCCGCAGGAGAAGCTGGCGCCGCCGCCGCCCTGGGGCGAGCTGGTGCTGACGCCGCGCGAGGCCTACCTCGGCCCGCAGGAGGTGGTCCCCTTCGGCGAGGCCGCGGGCCGCGTCGCCGCCGAGGGTCTCGCCGCCTATCCGCCCGGCATCCCCAACGTGCTGCCCGGCGAGCGGCTGACCGCCGAGACGCTCTCCTACATCCGCGAGTCGATCGCCCACGGGGGCTACGTGCGCGGCGGCTCCGACCGCGAGCTGAAGACGCTGCGGGTCGCGGTCGACCGGACGCCGGGGTAGGGTCGCCGCCGATGGCCTCCTACGACGCGATCAAGGACCTGCCGCTGGAGGTCGAGGAGTGCTCCTTCGAAGGGCTCGAATTCGCCCTCGGGGAATTCGAACGGCTGACCACGGTGATCAAGCTGCGCGGCGGCGGGCACGAGGGGATCGGCGAAGACGTCATCTACGACCCGGTCGACCACATCGGCCAGCAGGGCCACGGGCCGCCCGAGGGGCTCGCCCACTCCGGCACCTTCGACGAGTTCTCGAAGCAGCTGGACGGGATCGACCTCTTCCCGGCGGGGGAGCCCGAGCGCGGTGACGTCTCGCGCGACTACCGCCGCTGGGCGTACGAGTCGGCGGCACTCGACCTGGCGCTGCGCCAGGCCGGGACCAACCTGGCGGCGAGCCTCGGGCGGGAGCCGCGGCCGCTGAACTTCGTCAGCTCGCTGCGCCTGGGCGGCTTCGGCGCCGACGGGAAGTCGACGATCAAGCCGGTCTCCGAACGCCTCGCCGTCTACCCGACGCTCCGCTTCAAGCTCGACCCGTTCAACGACTGGGACGACGAGCTGATCGCGGCGCTGCTGGCGACCGGCGCGGTCGACTCGCTCGACCTCAAGGGCTTCTACAAAGGCACGCCGGTCGACGTGATCACCGACCCCGAGCTCTACTCGAAGCTGATCCACGCCTTCCCCGACGCCTGGCTCGAGGACCCTGACGTGACCGACGCGACCCGCCCCCTCCTCGAGCCGGTCCACGAGCGGGTCACCTGGGACGCGCCGATCCACTCGATCGCCGACATCGAGGCGATGCCCTGGTCGCCCCCGCGCACCGTCAACATCAAGCCCTCCCGCTTCGGGCCCATCTCCCGCCTCTTCGCCGCCTACGACTACTGCGAGGGCCGCGGCATCGGCGCCTACGGCGGCGGCCAGACCGAGCTCGGCCCCGGCCGCGGCCAGATCCAGTACCTCGCCTCGATCTTCCACCCCGACACCCCGAACGACACCGCCCCGAGCGGCTACAACGACCCGAAACAGGCGACCGCCCCGGGTCTCCCGTCGAGTCCGCTCGAGCCGAGCATCGACGCGCTCGGCTTCCGCTGGGTCGTCTAAGGCCGGCGCCCGGGAAAGGGGGCGCGGCCCTCGCAAGCCGGCGGTCGGGGCAGGGCGCCCGGGGAAGGGATGCGGCGCTCGCCGCTGGCGCCCGGGGCAGGGCGCCCGGAGAAGGGATGCGGCGCTCGCCGCTGGCGCCTGGGGAGAAGGGACGCGGCCCCGCAAGTCGGCGCGCGGGATAGGGACCTGGGGAAGGGGACGCGGCCCGCGCAAGCCGGCGCGCGGGAGAGGATCTGCGGAAGGGGACGCGGCCGTCGCAAGCCGGCGCGCGGGGGCGGCAAGGGACGGCAAAGGGACCCGGCCCTCTCGGCCACGGCCCGGGCAGGCTGTGGCCGTGGCCGAGAGGGCCGGGTCTCAGGGGAGAGTGGAGGGACACTCGCGGGAGGGTCACGGGAGAGTCACGGGAGAGGGACGGATCCGTCACCGATCCGTGACGGAGGTGGGACCTCGTCACGGAGAGCGTGGGATCTCCACGCTTCCTCCCGTGTTGTCCAACACGCACGGGGGTGCGGTCGTCCTAACCGACCTATAGCGCCGGTTAGGACGACCGCACCCCGGTGGACCCTCGATCCGGGCCCGGAAGGAGACGGAAGGCGCCCGGGCGTGTGACGTCCCCGGCATCTTCGTCACGGATCGGCCCCTGACGGCCCCCGGTCGGAGGAGGGACGGAGGATCTGGGCCCGAGGTGTGCCTTCTCTCGCGCATGACGATCACGGAAGTCCGACCGCCTCACGTCCCTGTACCGGCTCTCCCCGCACCCCTCACGTCCTGGGCGCCTCATGGGGGTCACAGCCTGCCAGGACCCCCATGAGGCGCCCAGGACACCCGCCGGCGCCGCGAAGTGGCGCGGAGGGCCGGGGCCGCAGTGGATGCGGAGCGGGCGCCGGGCCCGCCACCCGGCCACCTCGGCCAGCCGCCCGCATTCAGGAAACGCTCAGGATCCGCCGGCAAGCTCGCGCGGATGCGCATCCTCGTCGTCGATGACGAGCACGCGGTGCGGGACGCGCTCCGGCGTGCGCTGGATTTGGCCGGGTACGACGTCCAGATCGCGCCGGCGGCCGTGCCGGCGCTCAGCCTGATGCGCGAGCGGCCGCCCGACGCGATCGTCCTCGACGTGCTGATGCCGGGGATGGACGGGGTCGAGCTCTGCCGGCTGCTGCGCGCCGACGGGGACCGCACGCCGGTGCTGATGCTGACCGCCCGCGACGCGGTGAGCGACCGGGTCGCCGGGCTCGACGCCGGCGCCGACGATTACCTGGTCAAGCCCTTCGCGCTGGAGGAGCTGCAGGCGCGGTTGCGCGCGATCCTGCGCCGCAGCGACGCAACCGTCGACGAAGAGGACGACGGGGTGCTCGAGTTCGCCGACGTGCGGCTCGACCACCGCGCCCACGAGGTCCGGCGCGGCGGGCGCGAGATCGAGCTGACGCGGACCGAGTTCCTGCTGCTCGACCTGTTCCTGCGCAACCCGCGGCTGGTGCTCGAGCGGAGCACCATCTTCGAGCGCGTCTGGGGCTACGACTTCGGCCCGAGCTCGAACTCGCTCGAGGTCTACGTCGGTTACCTGCGGCGCAAGCTCGAGCAGGAGGGCGAGCCGCGGCTGATCCACACCGTGCGCGGGATCGGCTACGTGATGCGGGAAGCGCGATGAGCTTCCGCCGACGACTCGTGCTGGCGACCGGCGCCGCCGTGCTGGTCGCGATCCTGCTCGCCTCGGTCGCCGTCTACCTGCTGGTGCGCGGCGAGCTCCGCGGCCAGGTCGACTCGGAGCTCCAGGAATTCGCCGGCGGCGTCCTCGCGGTACGGGTCGAACCCACCAAGGAGGGCACGACGAAAGTCGTCACCAAAGCCGGTGGTGGGGTCCTCTTCGGGTCGGTCGCCACGAAAATGAAGGGGCACCCCGCGCTCAGGCAACAGCAGCGAGCTCCCGTCGACAAGGTCAAAGGCCTCCGGCTCCGGGTGCCGCGGGGAGAACCGTTCGGCGGGCCCGCAGGCTTCGCCCAGGTGGTGAACTCGAAGGGGAAGGTGATCAGCCCGATGCGCTCCGACGGGGCGCAGCTGCCGGTGACCGCGCGGACGATCGCTGCCGCGCGCGGCAAGGAAGGCTCGTTCTTCAGCGACGTCGACGCCGACGGGATCCACGTCCGCGTCTACACCCGCCCGGTGGGGAACGGTCGCGCCGTGCAGGCGGCCCGGCCGCTGACCGAGGTCGACCGGACGCTCTCAAGGCTGACCTGGATCCTGGTCGCGGTCTGCGTCGCCGGGGTCGGGCTCGCGATCGGCCTCGGCCTGCTGGTCTCCCGGACCGCGCTGCGCCCGGTGGCCCGCCTGACCGCCGCCGCCGAGCACGTCGCCCGCACCCGCGACCTCAGCCGCCGGATCGAGACCGGCGCCGGCCGCGACGAGCTGGCGCGGCTGGCCCGCAGCTTCAACACGATGCTGGCGGCGCTCGACCGCTCCCTCGCCGCCCAGCGCCAGCTCGTCGCCGACGCCTCGCACGAGCTGCGCACGCCGCTGACCAGCCTGCGGACCAACGTCGAGGTGCTCGCCGACGGCCACCGCCTTCGGCCCGCCGAGCGGCAGCGGCTGCTCGGCGACGTGGTCGCCCAGCTCGAGGAGCTGACCGCGCTGGTCGGCGACCTGGTCGAGCTGGCCCGCGAAGAGGAGCACCCGGCAGCGCCCGAGGAGGTCCGCTTCGACCAGCTCGTCGAGGCCGCGGTGGTCCGCGCCCATCGGCACTGGCCGGAGCTCGACTTCCGCCCCGAGCTCGAGCCCTGCCTGGTCCGGGCCGACCCCGGCCGGCTCGACCGCGCCGTCGCCAACCTGCTCGCCAACGCCGCCCAGTGGAGCCCGGCGGGCGGGGCGGTCGAGGTCGCGCTCGCGGGCGGCGAGCTGGCGGTCCGCGACCACGGCCCCGGCTTCGCCGACGCCGACCTCGAGCACGTCTTCGACCGCTTCTACCGGTCGTCAGGAGCCCGCGGCCGTCCCGGCTCCGGGCTCGGCCTGGCGATCGTCCGCCAGGTCGCCGAGACCCACGGCGGCAGCGTCGCCGCCGCGAACGCCGCGGACGGCGGCGCGCTGGTGCGCCTCCGGCTGGTGCCGCTGGTCCCGGCGGAGACGCTTGCCGAGGCGAGCGCTTTAGCCACCTCCTAGGCGCGTCTCAGCTTTTTCTCAGTCGCCGGCGGCCTCATTGGGGCGGTCAACGGAAAGGAGCAGGGATGAAGAAAAGCGACTGGGCGATCGCGCTCGCGCTGGCGCTCTCCGCCGCCGTCTTGGCGGCCTGCGGTGGGGGTGGAGGTGAAGGCGGCGGCGAAGAAAGCCAGGCCTCGCGCGAAGAAGCGGCGCTCGAATTCACCGAATGCATGCGCGAACACGGGGTCGACATGCCGGACCCGAAGCCCGCGCAGGGAGGAATCATGCTCGGCGGCACCACCAAATCGGGACCGGGCGGCAAGAACAAGACGACGACCGGCATCAACCCGGAAGACCCGGCGACGAAAAAGGCGCTCGCGGCCTGCGAAAGCAAGATGCCGAAGGGCCAGCAGATGTCGCCGGAGCAGGAAGAAAAGTTCAAGGAAGCGGCGCTGGCGTTCGCGAAATGCATGCGCGAACACGGGGTCGACATGCCCGACCCGCAGTTCGGCGCCAGAGGCAGCGCTAAAGGCAAAGTGTCGATCCAGATCAAAAAAGGCGACGTCAATCCCGACACGCCCGCCTTCGAAGAAGCCCAGGGGGCGTGCCGGCAGTCGGTCCCCGGCGGGCCGACGTTCGGTGGACCGCCGCCCTCGCAGTGAGGCGCAGGCTGATGATCGCGGCCGCGGCGGTGGCAACCATCGCCGCGGCCACCACCTTCGTGGTTGTGCTCGGCGGCGACGACGGAGCGGGTGGGACGCCCGGCGCGGGAGGCGCCGCGACGGCGACCGGCACCGCCACGGTGGCGCGCCGCACCCTCGCCGAACGCGTCACGGTCGAAGGGACGATCGGCTACGCGGGTGAAACCACGGTGCCGGCCCGGCTCTCCGGCACGGTGACCGAGCTGCCCGCGGTGGGCGACGTGGTCCGTCGCGGCGAGGAGCTCTACGGGATCGACGGCGAGCCGGTGATCCTGATGTACGGGAAGGTGCCCGCCTACCGCGGCCTCGCCGAAGGGGTCGCGGAAGGACCCGACGTCCTGCAGCTCGAGAGCAACCTGGCAGACCTGGGATACGACCCGGGGACGGTCGACGAAGAGTTCACCTCCTCGACCGCCGAAGCGATCGAAGCCTGGCAGGAAGGCATCGGCCTCGAAGCCACCGGCGAAGTCGAACTGGGCCGTGTCGCCTTTCTGCCCGGGCCGCAGCGGATCACGCAGCTCGAAGCAACGCTCGGCGAAGCGCTCGGGGGCGGAGGAGGAGGCGGGTCGCAGCTCACCGCCTACGAGGTGCCGGCGATCGGGGAAGGGGCGGAAGCGGAAGAGAAAGAAGAAGAACAGGAACCAGCCGAAGAACCCGAAGAAAAGCCCGCGCCGGAACCGAAGCCCGAAGCAGGACCGGACGGACGCGAAAAGCCGACCGGCGAACACGAGCCGAAGGCCGAATCGCAACCGGAAGCCGAAGCGAAGCCCGAAGCCAAGGCGGAACCGGAAGGCGAAAAGGAACCGGAACCCGGAGAAGAAACGGAAGCTCCGTCGACCCCGATCCTGAAGGCCGGCTCGATCCGCCGGATCGTCAGCGTCCAGCTCGAAGCCGACCAGCAGTCGATCGCCAGGCGCGGACAGAAGGTGAAGGTCGTCCTACCCGGCGGGGCCGAAGTGCCCGGCACGGTGCGCAGGCTCGCGGCGATCGAATCATCGGGCGAAGGCGCGCCGGGAGAAGAATCGGAATCCGGGGTGGAAGCGACGATCTCCGTTACCGGCAGGCACCGGATCCCCGCCCTCGACGGGGCGAGCGTCAGCGTCCTCTTCACCCAGCAGGTCCGCAGGCACGTGTTGAGCGTGCCGCTGACCTCGCTGGTGGCGATCGGCGGCGAACGCTTCGCTGTCTACGTCCGCGGGGCGGGCGAGCGGCGGCGGGTCGTCGTCACCCCGGGGCTCGCCGCGGACGGCTTCGTCGAGGTGGAAGGCAAGGGGCTGCATGCCGGGATGAAGGTCGAGACCGGCGGATGATCGAGGCGCCGGTCCTCGAGCTTCGCGACGTGCGCAAGACCTACCCGGGAGGGGTCGAGGCGCTGCGGGGGGTGTCGCTGAGCGTGGAGCGCGGCGAGCTGGCCGCGATCGTCGGTCCCTCGGGCTCGGGCAAGTCGACGCTCCTGCACGTGATGGGGACGCTCGACAGCCCGAGCGGCGGCACGGTGTCGATCGAGGGCCGCGACCTGTCCGCGGCCTCCGACGACGAGCTCGCGGGCCTGCGTGCGACGCGGATCGGCCTCGTCTTCCAGCGCTTCTTCCTGCTCGAGGCGGCGCCGGTGATCGACAACGTCGCCGACGGCCTGCTCTACGCCGGGGTGCCCGCCTCCGAGCGCCGCGAACGCGCGTCGGAGGCCCTCGCCCGGGTCGGCCTCTCCCATCGCGAGCGCCACGGCGCGGCGAAGCTCTCCGGCGGGGAGCGCCAGCGCGTCGCCGTCGCACGGGCGTTGGTCGGCGAGCCCGCGATCGTCCTCGCCGACGAGCCCACCGGCAATCTCGACTCCCGCACGGGTGCGGAGCTGATGGACCTCCTCCGCGGCCTCAACGAGGGCGGGGCGACCCTGGTGATCATCACCCACGACGAGGAGATCGCCGCGTCCGTCCCGCGCCGGGTCGCGGTGCGGGACGGACTGATCGAGGACGACGGTTGAGCCGCCTGCGTCCCCGTGACCTGCTGCGCCTGGCGACGGTCGGGCTGCGCACCCGCAAGCTCCGCGCCGCCCTCTCGGTGCTCGGGATCTCGATCGGGATCGCCTCGCTCGTCGCGGTCCTGGCGATCTCGGAAACGAGCAAGGCGGACCTCCTGGCGAAGATCGAACGGCTGGGGACGAACCTGCTGACGGTCGGGCCGGGCGAATCGTTCTTCGGCGAAGAAGCGAAGCTCCCCGCCGCGGCGGCTCCCCGCGCGCGCCTCCTGCGTCAGGTCGAATCGGCCGCCGCGGTGACGGCGATCGAAGGCGCCACGGTGCGCCGGAGCTCCTACGTGCCGGATGAAATCACCGGCGGGATCGTCGTCGAGGCCGCCGACCCGCAGCTGCTCGGGACGCTCGAAGGCGAGATGAAGGCGGGCCGGTTCATCGACCGGGCGACCGAACGCTACCCGGCGGTAGTGCTCGGCTCCAAAGCCGCGCAGCGGCTGGGGATCGAGAGCGTCGGCGGGATCGTCCAGGTGTTCGTCGCGGGCCGCCTCTTCACCGTGGTCGGGATCCTGAAGCCGCTGCCCTTGGTGCCGGAACTCGACTCGGCGGCGCTGGTCGGCTACCCGGCGGCGGCGCGCCTCCTCGGCGCCGGTAGCAGCGCGACCCAGATCTACGTCCGCGCCGACGACGGCGAAGCGCAGGTCCGCGCCGCCGCGGCGCTCCTGCCGAGCGCCGCCAACCCGTGGGCGCCGGAGGAAGTCGCGGTCAGCCGCCCCTCCGACGCGCTCGAGGCCCAGGCCGCCGCCGAAGGCGCCTTCACCTCGCTCTTCCTCGGGCTCGGCGCGGTGGCGCTGCTGGTCGGCGGGATCGGGATCGCCAACGTGATGATCATCTCGGTGCTGGAGCGGCGCTCGGAGGTCGGGCTGCGCCGCGCCCTCGGCGCCCGGCGCCGCCACATCGCGGTGCAGTTCCTCGGCGAGTCCTTCGTGCTCGGGATCTGCGGCGGCGTCGTCGGGGTCCTGCTCGGCGTCGGGGCGACCGGCGCCTACGCGGCGGCCGAAGGGCTGACGCTGCTGGTGCCGCCCGTGGCGGTCGCCGGCGGCATCGCCGCTGCCTGCGTCCTCGGCGGCGTCGCCGGCCTCTACCCGGCGACCCGCGCCGCCCGCCTCACCCCGACCGAGGCGCTGCGGACGGCGTGAGCTTTCGGCTACGTTGGTCCGATCGTCTCAGCCACCAGTCCTCGCCGACACACGTAAAGGAGCCACAAACGATGGCCGAGAAGTCCTTCGCCGCCGCCCTCAACGAGCAGATCTCCAACGAGTTCGCCGCCTCGCAGCAGTACGTCGCCGCCGCCGTCTACTACGACGCCGAAACGCTGCCCCGCCTCGCCGCCTTCTTCTACCGCCAGGCGCTGGAGGAGCGCGAGCACGCGATGATGATGATCCGCTACCTGCTCGACGTCGGCGAGGAGGTCCAGATCCCCGACATCAAGTCGGTGCCGACCACCTACGCCGAAGGCTCCGAGCCGGTGAAGATGGCGCTCGAGCAGGAGAAACGGGTCAGCGACGAGATCTTCTCCCTCTTCGAGCTGGCCCGCGAGATCAAGGACTACCGGGCGGAGCAGTTCCTCCAGTGGTTCGTGAAGGAGCAGGTCGAGGAGGTCGCGCTGATGGGCGACCTGCTGAACGTGGTCGAGCGCTCGCGCGACAACCTGCTGCTCGCCGAGGACTTCATCGCGCGCGAGAAACTGGGCGAGGAGGGCTCCGACCCGACCGCCCCGCCCGCCGCCGACGGCGCGGAGTAACCCGGTCAGCCGAGCCAGCCGGCGCGCCGGCGCATCGTCTTGATGCGGCGGAACTCGGCGATGTCCTCACGCAGGGCGGCCGGAGCCGGGGCGGGCAGGAAGCGGGCGGGAAGCGGGCTCTCGACGACCTCCCCGTCCCGCTTCGCCACCCGGTAGGCGCGGGCGCCCCGGCGCGCAGTCACGGCCGCGGGAAAGTCCTCGCCCTCCCACAGGAGGCCGGCGTAATCGTCGAGCCCGTAGCCGCCCGGCATGCCGTCCGCGACCGCGGCGAGGTAGGCGACGCGGCGCTCCGGCTCGTTGTTGTAGTGGACGCAAAGGGAGCCCTGGAGGAGGCCGAGGCCCGCCGCCTCCAGCGGCTTGCCGGAGGACTTGGTGATGCCGGCCTCGAACCAGCACATCGCCCCGGCGCTCTGGCCGGCGAGGACGATGCCGCGGTGCCACGCGAGGCTGAGGATCGAGGCGATGTCGTGGGCCTCCCAGACCGCCAGCAGGTTGACCATGCTGCCGCCGCCGACGTAGATCAGGTCCTGGGCGAGGAGGTGGTCGCGGAGCGCCATCGGGCGGCGGCCGAGGCGGAAGAGGGAGACGTCGGACGGCTCGCAAGGGCGGTTGCCGAAGACCTGGTAGAAGCTCGCGATCAGGTCGGAGGTGTCGCCGCTGGCGGTCGGCAGGATGCAGATCCGCGGGCGCTCGCCGCCGTGCTCGCCCGCGAGGCGCAGGAGGAACTCGCAGACGGCGCGGTCCGGCGGGCGCGAGGTGAATTCGTGGCCGCCCAGGGTGAGGATCCGCCGGACCATCAAGCCGCGGGGACGGCCGTGGACAGCGCCTCGGGGAGGGCCGCCTCCGGCACGACGCCGCGTTCACCGAGGTAGGTGGTGGCGATCCGCATCTCCATCACCCGCTGCCCGGAGACGTCGAGTCGATAGCCGCGCGCCTCCGGCCGGGAGGCGACGACGCGGCTCAGCTCCTCGCCGACGAAGTGCAGCGCGGCGCCGTCCTCGGCGGCATAGCCCGGCCGCATCCCTTCGCGCAGGAAGCGGTGGTAGGACTCGCGCCGGTCGGACTTGCGTTCGTAGTGGACGCAGTTGCTGAACGGCAGGAGTCCGAGGCCGTCGAGCCGCTTCGGCGCCCCGTGGAAGCCGGTCACCGCCTCGGCGAACCAGCAGAGCGAGCCCGCCGAGAGGCCGCAAAGGATCACGCCCGCCTCCCAGGCCTCGCGCAGTATCGCGTCGATTCCGTGAGCTTTCCAGACCCCGAGCAGGCTGACCACGCTGCCCCCGCCGACGTAGATCAGGTCCTGGGAGAGGAGGTGGCGACGCACGTCCTCCGGCCCCTGCTCGCGGCGGAAGAGCGAGATGTGACTGGCCTCGCAGCGGGTCGCGGCGAAGGCGCGGTAGAAGCGGACGATGTAGTGGTCGGCGTCGCCCGACGCCGAGGGCAGGAAGCAGACCCGCGGCCGCTCCGCCTTGCAGAGGCCGAGCACGTAATCGTCGAGCAGGGGGTTGCCCGACTCCATCGAGAATCCGCCGCCGCCGAAGGCGACGATCTGTCGGGGTGCCGTCTTCACCTACCCGATACTGGCCGCGGGGGCGCGCCGCGTCCTTATCCAGCGGTCCGAACTTCGGGGCGCCGCGCTCGCCCGATGTACAGGGGGGCTAGACGGCGTAGGCGCGGCGCAGTTTCACCCGCGCGCGGTGCAGCTGGACTTTGACCGTGCCCTCCGGGATCCCCAGCCGGGCGGCGATCGCGGGCTGGGTCAGGTCCTCCTCATAGCGCAGCGACAGGAGCGCCCGCTCGCGGTCGGAGAGGACTTTCAGCGCCTCCTGGAGGTCGGCCCGGTCGACGGTCAGCGCGACCATCGCGTCCTCGCGGCCCTCGTAGATCTCCAGCAGGTCGGTCGGATCGGGGCGCGGCCGCGAGTAGTAGCGGAAGGCCTCGTTGCGGAGGATCGCCGCCAGCCACGACTTGCGGCTTCCCGCGTCGCGCAGGGTCGAGCGACGACGCCAGGCGCGGAGCAAGGCCTCCTGCGCGATGTCCTCCGCCTCGCTTGGATTCTTCGCGTAGCGATAGGCCAGTCGCAGACAGATCCTCTGTGCCTCACCCCACTCCCAGCCATCCTCACTCCGGTGTGAATGGTCCCTCTGAGAGTCGATGCAAGCGAAGTTACCTGACCCACCGAGAGGCGCAAGGCGCAATGATCGGAATACGCGGATAGAACATTTGAACTAGCGCTGATCGCGTCCTAATCTCCGCGATTGCAATGAAGTCTTCAAAGCAATCGACGCAGTCGACCGCGGGCCGCCACGCCGTGCTCGCCTACGAGCAGATCGCCCCGGTCTACGACGACTTCACCGCCCACCACGACTACTGCACCTGGATCGACGACCTGCTGCGACTGGGCGCGGCGCACGGGCTGCGCGGGGACACCGTGCTCGACGTCGGCTGCGGCACCGGCAACAGCTTCCTGCCCCTGCTGACGCTGGACTGGACGGTGACCGCGGTCGACATCTCGCCGTCGATGGTCGAGCTGGCGCGGGCCAAGGCCGGCCCTGGGGTCCGGGTCGAGGTCGCCGACATGCGCGAGCTCCCCGCCTACGGCAGCTTCGACCTCGTCCTCTGCCTCGACGACGCGATCAACTACCTGCACACGCCCGCCGAGCTGGAGCGGGCCCTGCGGGCGATGGCCGCGAACCTGGCCCCGCACGGCGTCCTGATCTTCGACTCCAACACGCTGGCCACCTACCGCACCTTCTTCGGCGAACGGGTGGTCGTCGAGGTCCGCGGCCGGCGCCTGATCTGGCAGGGCCGCACCGGCGGCCACGCCGAGCCGGGCCAGATCAGCGAGGCGACCTTCGAAGTCGAGCCGCTGGTGCCGGGCTCCGGCCCGACCGTCCCCCCCGAGGTCCATCGCCAACGCCACCATCCCGAAGCCGAGCTGCGCGCCGCGCTCGCCGCCGCGGGCCTGGAAGTCGCCGGCCTCTACGGCTGCACCACCGACGGCGTCCCCCGCCAGCCGGTGAACGAGGACGTCCACACGAAGAGCATCTACGTCGCCCGGACAGCCCGAGCAACCTAGTCCCCGGTGGGGGGACCGACGGGGGACCCCTGAACGAACCTCCCGCAGTTCGTGAGAGAAGGGGTCCCCCGTCGGTCCCTACGCAAGCAAGTCCAACGCAAGCGCAATCCGCGCCTACACGGCCTCGCTGCTGAACGCCGGCTCCGCCTCCGCGGCCTCGACCGCGGCGGCTTCGCCGACCGCCGGGCTCGAGCGAAGCACGGCGACCGCGATCGCGACCGCGCCCAGGACCAGGGCGGCGCCGACGACGAACGCCAGCTGGTAGCCGCTGGTGAGGGCCGAGGCGGTGGAGTCGCCGCCGTGGACCAGGGTCGAGGTCCGGTTGGTCGACAGCGTCGCCAGCACCGCGAGCCCGAGGGCGCCGCCGACCTGGAGGGTCGTGTTGACCAGGCCCGAGGCCAGCCCCGCCTCCTCCGGCCGGACGCCGCCCATGGCCAGCGTCATCACCGAGGGGAAGGAGAGGCCCGCGCCGATCCCGATCAGCACCATCGCCGGGAGCACTTCGCTCCAGTAGCTGCCGTCGACGCTGATCTGGGAGAACAGCGCCAGCCCGGCGGCGACGAAGGTGAGGCCGGGGATCAGGGTCGCCCGGGCGCCGAAGCGCAGGTTCAGTTTCGCCGAGAAGCCGAGCGACAGGGTGCCGATGATCGCCGTCACCGGGATGAACCCGAGGCCGACCTCGAGCGAGTCGAAGCCCAGCACTTTCTGCAGATAGAGGGCGCCGAGGAAGAACATCCCGTACATCCCGGCGACCATCAGGGCCTGGATCGCGTTGGCGCCCGAGAGATTCCGCGAGCGGAAGATCCGCAGCGGGACCAGCGGGTTGGCGGCGCGTGCCTCGCGGAGCACGAAGCCGACCAGCAGGGCGACCGCGCCGGCGCCGAAGCCGAGCGTGTGGGCCGAGGCCCAGCCGTAGTTGGAGGCCTCGACGATCGCGTAGACGCCCATCATCAGGGCGGCGACGATCAGGCCCGCCCCGGGCAGGTCGGCGCCTTTGGAGAAGCCGATGCCGCGGTCCCGCGACAGGTAGCGGACCGAGAGGATGCCGGTGAGCACCGCGATCGGCAGGTTGACGATGAAGATCCAGTGCCAGTTGATGGCCTGGGTGATCGCGCCACCCGCGAGCAGCCCGATCGAGCCGCCGGCGGAGGCGACGAACGAGTAGACGCCGATCGCCTTCGCCTGCTCCCCGGGCTCGGGGAACATGGTGACGATCATGCCGAGGATGACGGCGGAGGTGAGGGCGCCGCCGATTCCCTGGATGAAGCGGGCGACGACCAGCACGGTCTGGCTGTCGGCCAGGCCGCAGGCCAGCGATGCGCCGGTGAAGAGGACGAGCCCGGCGAAGAAGACGTCCCGGCGTCCCAGCAGGTCGCCGAGCCGTCCGGCGAACAGCAGCAGGCCGCCGAAGGAGATCAGGTAGGCGTTGACCACCCAGGCGAGGCTCGACTGCGAGAAGCCGAGGTCGGTCTGGATCTTGGGCAGCGCCACGTTCACGATCGTCGCGTCGAGGACGATCATCAGCATGCCCACGCAGAGCACCACGAGGGCGATCCAGCGCGAGCGGTCGGAAGTGGACGAAGCTTGAGCTATGTTGTCATTGGTAACTGACATGGGATGATCACTGTAGCAAGGACTATCTTTGCTGCAAGGATTAATCCGTTAAAATCCTGTGCGAGCCATGAATCCGGCGACCCAAACCCCCCAGACGACGGGAACCATGGGGCTCCTGTCGCAGCTGAACCGCGTCGTCTACCGCCGCGCCACCGAGGACGTGATCGGCATGAAGCTGAAGCAGCTGATCGCCCTCGAAGTCCTGGTCAGGAACGAAGGCTGCCTCCAACAAGAGCTCGGCGCCGCCCTCATGGTGGACCCGAACAACTGCGTCCTCCTGCTGAACGACCTCGACGACCGCGGCTACGTCGAACGCAAGCGCGACCCCAAGGACCGCCGCCGCCACATCGTCGTCATCACCACCGCCGGCCAGAAGGCACTGGCGAAGGCCGAGGCGAAGCTCGAGGCCTTGGAGGGCGAAGTCCTCGCCAACCTCGACCCCACCGAACGCGAGCAACTGCGCGACCTCCTGGCCCGGGCGATGGATGGCCAGGACGGCGGCCCGGACCTGAGCTGCCTGGATTAAGCGCCGGGGGCGGGGGTCGCGGCTCTTGCGGGCCGGCGCCCGGGGGGCGGCGAGGGAGGGGCAAGGGACGGCCGAGGGACCCGGCCCTCTCGTCCACGGCCCGGGCAGGCTGTGGCCGTGGCCGAGAGGGCCGGGTCTTCGATCAGTGGAGGAAGGGACGCGGGGGCGTCACGGGGGAGTGACGGGAGTCCCACGGATCCGTCACCGATCCGTGACGGAGGTGGGACCTCGTCACGGAGAGCGTGGGATCTCCACGCTTCCTCCCGTGTTTCACGACACGCACGGGGATGCGGTCGTCCTAACCGACCTATAGCGCCGGTTAGGACGACCGCACCCCGGGGGACCCTCGATCCGGGCCCGGAAAGGGACGGAAGGCGCCCGGGCGTGTGACGTTCCCGGCATCTTCGTCACCGACCGGGCCCTGACGGCCCCCGGTCGGCCGGAGGTGTGCCTTCTCCCGCGCATCACGATCACGTGAGTCCGACCGCCTCACGTCCCTGTACCGGCTCTCCCCCCGCACCCCTCACGTCCTGGGCGCCTCATGGGGGTCACAGCCTGCCAGGACCCCCATGAGGCGCCCAGGACACCCCGCCCGCGCCGCGAAGTGGTGTGGATGGCCGGGGCCGAAGTGGGTGCGGACGCTCGGGGCCGCAGTGGTGCGGACGGCCCGAGCCGAAGCACTGCGGACGCCCGGGGCCGCAGTGGCGCGGGACGGCCGGCCCGGAGTGGTGCGGACGGCCGGCGCCGCAGTGGTGCGGACGCCGGCGCCGCAGTGGCGCGGACGCCCCGCGCCTCCTACCTTGGCACGTACCGCCGGTGCAGAATCAGGACGTTCCCGTCCGGGTCCTTGAACGGCGCCTGCAGGCACACGCCGGAGTCCATCGTCTCGCCGAGGAACTCGACGCCTTGGCCCTCCAGCTCGGCGCGGGCCGCTTCGACGTCGTCGACGCGGAGGGCCAGGGGGTGGCCGCTCGGGGAGAACTCGCGGCCGACCGCGGCGGCGTCGAGGATCGCCAGGGTCAGGTTGCCGGTCTCGAACTCGCCGCCGGGGATTTTCCCGTAGTCGCGGAGCTCGCCGAGGCCGAGGGTCTCGCCGTAGAACTCGACCGCGCGGGGGAAGTCGGCGACGAAGACGACGGCGAAGTCCGTGCCTTCGACCTTCATCGTCGGCCGGCCACGGACCTAATCGACCGAGCCGAAGCCGACCCGGTGGTCGCCGCCGGCGACGCGCAGGAAGGCGACCTTGCCGAGGTAGAGGGAGATCACGCCGTCCTCGGTATGGAGGTCGTGCCAGCCGCCCTTCTCCAGCTGCGCCCGGAAATCCTTCAGGTCGTCTTCGGCAAGGCGGGCGGCGATCACCTGGCCGCCTTCGAAGCCGATCTCGACGCGCTGTGCCTCTGCCATCAGTGCCCTCCTGCTGGTTCGACGATCTCGGTCAGGACCCCGCCGGTCGAGCGGGGGTGAAGGAAGGCGACGCGACTGTCACGGATGCCGACCCGCGGCTCGGCGTCGATCAACTGGATGCCGGCGGCGCTGAGGCGGAGCAGGGTCGCGTCGATGTCGTCGACCGCGTAGGCGACGTGGTGCAGGCCGGCGCCGTTCTTGGCGAGGAATTTGCCGACGGCGGTGTCGGGGCCGAGCGGGCGCAGCAGCTCGACGTGCCCGTCGCCGACATCGAGCAGGACCGCCTCGACGCCCTGCGAGTCGACGGTCTCCCGGTGCACGAGCTCCATCTCGAAGCTGGTCCCATAGAGGGCGATCGCGGCGTCGAGATCCTCGACGGCGACCCCGATGTGGTCGATGCGTCCGAACATGCGGCGGAGTCTATGCGGCGCGCTCGTGCGGGGCGGGCTCGGCGCGGAGGATCTCGGCCATCGCGGCAAGGCTGACCTCAAGCTGCTCGGGGCTCGGCTCGCGGGTCGCCAGCAGGCGCTGGATCTCGCGGCCGGGCGTGTGGAAGGCCTCGGCGAGCGGCTCGCCGTGGTGGCGGTCTGACCAGGCGAAGGCCTCGACCGCGAGCGAGGCACCGGCCAAGCCGACCAGCGCGCGGGCGGCGCTCGACGGCTTGTCGACGAGGCGCTCGAGCAGGATCGTGCCGGCGGCGGAGAGCAGCATCATCGGGACGATCAGGTTGGAGCCGCAGCGGTCGTGCTCTTTGGGGACCGAGGCGACGTCGTCGACTCCCTGCTCGTAGGCGGCGATGGCCTTGTGCTCGGCGCCGTGGTAGGCGGCGAGGTCGCGGTCGGTGAGGGCGACGACGGCCGGGATCGCGCCGATGGCCTGGATCAGGCCCTCGCGGGTCGCGGTGGCCGGGCCGCGGCGGCGCATAAGGCCGGAGATCGCCAGGGTCGAGGCGGAGGCGACGACGACGCGCGGGTCCTCGAAGGGCAGGCGGGCGGAGCGCATCCGCTTGCGCACCAGCGGCAGGACCAGCATCGACTCGGCGAGTTTGATCGGGCCGCGCAGGCCCGGCACCTTGGCGACGAGGCCGGGGACGAGCTCCGGCTTGCGATCGGAGGCGACTTCGATCGAGCCGTCGGGGCGACGGACCGCGGCGGCCCAGTGGCTCGGGCCGTGGACCAGCAGGCCGTTGCGCAGCGCCATCCCGCCGAGCCGCAGCTTCTTGGGTTTCGCCTTCGCCTCGCCCTCCGCCATGGACTGAAGATACGAGATCGCGGGCGGCCGCCGAGAACAGAGAGGGCGTCGAGTCGGTCCCGACGCCCTCTCCCCCCTGTTCAAGCCGGCCGGAAGCCCCCAGTCCGAGCCTCCGGCCGGTGTTACGGCTCTCCCTGGCTTAGCTTGGAAAGCCGCAATTTGAAAACCCGGTGTGCAGCGGAAGTTGCGGCCCCCTGCGAGTACGGATTTCGGCCGAGGCGGCGAGCGGGGCTCAGGGCCTGCCGAGGCGCTTGCGCAGCTCGGCGAGGCGCTCACCGAAGGCCTTCTCGCGGCCGTTGCCGCTGGGCTCGTAGAAGCGGCGCTCGGCGAGGTCGTCGGGGAGGTACTGCTGGGCGGCGACGTTGCCGGGGTGGTCGTGGGCGTACTGGTAGCCCGCGCCGCGGCCGAGCGCCTTGGCGCCTGGGTAGTGGGCGTCGCGCAGGTAGTCGGGCGGGGTCTGGGCGCCGTGCCTGCGGACCTCGGCGCGGGCCGCGCCGATCGCGGTCGTCGCCGCGTTCGACTTCGGCGCCAGCGACAGGTAGATCGCCGCCTGGCTGAGGTTCAGCGCGCACTCCGGCAGGCCGACCCGGTCGACCGCGCGGGCGGCGGCGTCGGCGACCACGAGCGCCATCGGGTCGGCGTTGCCGATGTCCTCCGAGGCGAGGATGACCATCCGGCGGGCGATGAAGCGCGGATCCTCGCCGCCCTCCAGCATCACCGCCAGGTAGTAGAGCGAGGCGTCGACGTCGGAGCCGCGCGTCGACTTGATCCAGGCGGAGATGAAGTCGTAGTGGCGGTCGCCCTGGCGGTCGTAGGAGATGGCGCGCCGCTGCAGCGCGTCCTCGACGGCGGCGACGTCGACTTCCTCGCTCCCGGCGCGCTCGACCGCCCGCTCCAGGGCGGAGAGGGCCGTGCGCGCGTCGCCGCCGCTGCGTTCGGCGAGCATCGCCAGGGCCTCGTCGGCGATCGGCGGCGGGTCGGCGATCCCGCGCCCGTGGTCGGCAAGCGCGCGGCGCAAGATCATCTCCACCTGCTCCGGCGACAGCGGCGCCAGCTCGTACACCTGGCTGCGCGAAAGCAGGGCGCCGTTCACCTCGAAGTACGGGTTCTCGGTGGTCGCGCCGATCAGCGTCAGCAGCCCTTCCTCGACTGCCGGCAGCAGCGCGTCCTGCTGAGCCTTGTTGAAGCGGTGGATCTCGTCGAGGAAGAGGATCGTCGGACGACCCGAGGAGCGCCGCCGCTCCCGCGCCCGCTCGATCACCCCGCGGATCTCCGCTTTGCCCGCGTTCACCGCCGACTCCTCCTCGAAGGCGCCGTCCGCCAACCGCGCCGCGATCCGCGCCAGCGTCGTCTTCCCGGCCCCCGGCGGCCCGTAGAGGATCGCCGAGTGCGGCCGCCCCGATTCGATCGCCGCCCGCAGCGCCGACCCCTCCCCCACGATGTGCTCCTGCCCGACCATCTCGTCGAGCGTGCGCGGCCGCATTCGCACCGCCAGCGGCGCGTTCGGCGGAATCTCCTCCACGCCTTCGGCCCGCGCGGCCGCACCCGCGTCACCGGTGTCGAAGAGCTGATCGCTCATCTCCCCAGTATGAGCATCCCGGCGGCTCCGCCGCCCACCTTCCCGGCTATTCGGACTCGGTGACCGGGCCGACGAGGAAGTCGTCGCGGGGGGTTACCTGGCGGGACCAGAGCGCGTAGTAGGCGGAGGGCGAGTTGCTGGTGATGATCGCGGCGCTGAGCGGGGAGTCGCCTTGGAACACGCCGTCCCCCCAGTTCAGCCCCTCGTAGATCCCCCCGGCGTTCTGCCAATAGTCGACGTCGTTGCAGGTCTTGAATTCGATCGCTTTCTCGTGGCGCCAGATGCCGTTCCAGTCTTGCGCGGGAAAGTCTTCCGACCAGCCGTAGAAGACTCCGGGGTTCATCACCTGGGTGCAGACCGTCGGCACCGTGTTGCCGGTGAGGAGGTTGAGCGCCGGGCAGAGCCGGATGATCGGCGCCCCGGTCGTGTTGCTGGCCCCTTGGCCGTTGGTGTACCACTGCCAGCGCCCTTCGCATTCGGCTCCGGGCGAGACGGCCAGCGCCAGCATATGCGTCGGTTCTTCGATCAGTTCGGTTTCCGGTGGGATCCCATAGCCACCGCCGGTGCCTTTGTAGGTGGGCCAGGTGCCGTCGTTCGGCTGCGTGCCGAAGATGCCGTCCATCGAGGTGTTCGGGTTGTTCGGGTACTCGGGCAGGCTGTCCAGCATCGCTTCCAGCAGGCCGACGGATTTGCTCGGCAGCGCATTCGCTTCGGCCAACGTCACCGGTTCCCACTTCGGTCCGCTTTCGAGCCGCGCGAGGCTCGGTTCGATGTTGTACGCGGTCCCCACCGAGTAGAGGGTGCCGGAGGTGATCTTGTAGACCAGCGATTCGGGCAGTTCCTCGCCGTATTCGCCGCGCGCCGCGGCTTCGAGCTTCTTCTTCGACGTTTCCAGTTCGGCTTCCGCTTCGCCGGGGCTCATCGTGCCCGCCGTTTCCTTGTTCGCCCACTTTTCCGCGTGCAGGATGATGTCCTTCCACCAGAAGCTCCACCAGGTGAAGCCGGCGGCCCGCGTGGCGATCTGGTTCGAGGCGGTCATCGTCCCTTCGTCCTGACCCTTCGCGAACGCGTTCTGGGCCCACGCCATCAACCCCGGCGAGCCGTTGTCGTACGGCATCCGGCTGGTGGAGGTGATCGACTCGCCGAGCGCGCTCAGCCTTTCCTTCAACGAACGTGCCTCGGCGGGCGCCTTCGGATTGCCTTCGTTCGCGTAGGCGACCGCGTGGGCGAAGATTTCCCAGTCCTTTTCGATCGTTTCCTGGGTCGGCTGGTAGAGGCCCACCGCGTTCGAATAGGCGGTCAGGGAGATCTCCGCGTCGACCGAGGCCATCTGCGAGGCGAGGTCGTCGATGCCGATCTGCAGGGATTCCAGCTGGCTCGAGATCTGCTTCAGCTGCGCGGTGTCGCCGGAGCCGAGGAGGCTGGCCAGCACTTCGCCGAACTCGACCAACGCGGAGGGCGAGCCGGTCGCCACCGAGACGGCGGTTTTTGCGGCCTTGATCGCCTCTTCCTCGATTTTTTCTCGTTCGGCGTTTTCGGCGATCACGGCGCCGTAGGACACCGAAGCGGTGGCGACGCGCGTCGCGGCGCTCCTCGCCGTCCCCTTGCCGCCGCTCCGCCTGGCCCTCTTCCCGCCGTGGCCGCGGGGCTGCGGCGGGAAGCGGTGGAGCTTGCGCGAGCGGTCGACCTCGTGGGCGATCCTGACGGCGTACCGGGCGAGGCCGTGGCGCTTCGTCGCCGCCGCCTGGAAGCTGTCGCCGCTGAAGGCGCGCTGCGACCAGAAGGTGACCGAGTCGGGCGCCAGCGGCAGCGCCGCGAGACCGAGGTGGCGCTGCACCCGCCGCGTCGTCTTCCTCGCGCTCATCCCCGGGTGGAGGCGGTGGTAGGCGGCCACCACGGTCGAGAACGGGTCGACGTAGACGACGCGCATGCCGCTCCAGTCGCGGACGCTCGCCCGCAGGGTCAGCGCGTGGCGGCCGTGGCCCTTGCGGACCTCGACGACGAAGTTCCGCGGCAGCCGGCGCGGCGCCTGCAGCCAGGCGGCGCCGCTGCGGGAAACCCGCGCGGGCGGGGTCAGCCGCCTGCCCTTCTCCGAACGGGCGACGACGAGCGCGCCGGCGACCGAGCGGTCGCGGGAGATCCCGGCCCAGACCGGGATCTGACGCTGGGACGGCGTCGCGGCGTGGGCCGGGACGCCGCCGCCCAGCAAGATGAGGAAGAGGCCGAAGCCGACCCCGAGGAGATGAAGCCGCGCCTTCATCGGCGGCTGATTCCCGGTCGGGCGCCGTTTCCCTGCAAGAGCCCCGAGCGTCCGTCCTAGACTGGAGCGATGGAGAGCGCTGTGGAGGCTGCGGGGTCCGTCAAGATGCTCGAGTCGCGGAGCCCGACCACCGGGGAGGTGATCGGGAGCGTGGGGACGATCGGGCCGGACGAGGTGCAGCGGGTCGTTGACGAAGTCGCGCGGATTCAGCCGGCTTGGGCGCAGTTGGCGGCGAAGGACCGGGCGCGGTACATGCTGCGGGCGGCCGACGCGCTGCTCGACGAGATCGACGAGATCGCGGAGCTGTTGGTGCGCGAGCAGGGCAAGCCGCGGGTCGAGGCCTACACGATGGAGCTGCTGCCGACGGTCGACGCGCTGCACTGGGTCGCCAAGGCCGGGCCGAAGATCCTCGCCGACGAGAAGGTGCGGATGACGCAGGCCTTCACGCTGTCGAAGAGCGGGCACTTCTCGTATGAGCCGATCGGGGTGGTCGGGGTGATCGCGCCGTGGAACTACCCTTGGTCGATCCCCTTCGGCGAGGTGGCGATCGCGCTGATGGCGGGGAATGGCGTGGTGCTGAAGCCCGCTTCGCTGACGCCGCTCCTGGGCGAGCGGATCCGCGCCGTGTTCGAGCGCGGCGGCGTGCCGGAGGGGTTGGTGCGGGTGGTGCACGGGGGCGGCGCGATCGGCGAGGAGCTCTGTCGCTCCTCGGTCGGCAAGGTCTTCTTCACCGGCTCGGTCGAGGTCGGCCGCCACGTCGGCGGCGTCTGCGCCATGGAGCTGAAGGGCAGCGTGCTGGAGCTGGGCGGCAAGGACCCGATGATCGTCTGCGCCGACGCCGACCTCGCCAACGCGGTGAGCGGGGCGATCTGGGGCGGCTTCGCGAACGCCGGACAGACCTGCTCGGGGATCGAGCGGGTCTACGTGATGCGCGAGATTGCCGACCGCTTCGTCGCCGGAGTGTCACGCGAGGCGGAACGACTGCGGATCGGCGACCCGCTCGCCTGGGAGACCGAGATCGGGCCGATGACCTCCGACGACCAGTACGCGACCGTGGTCGAGCTGATCGACGACGCGGTCGGGAGCGGCGCCACCAAGCTCTGCGGCGGGCCGGTCGAGGTCCCCGGCCTGGCGGGCAAGTTCATCGCGCCGACCGTCCTCACGAACGTCACGCATGACATGCGGATCATGCGCGAGGAGGTCTTCGGGCCGGTGCTCCCGATCGTCGTCGTCGACTCCGAGCAAGAGGCGATCGACCTCGCCAACGACTCCGAGTTCGGGCTCGGCGCCTCGATCTGGACGCGCGACCGGGCGCGCGGCGAACGCATCGCCCGGGTCCTCGAGTCCGGCATGGTCTGGATCAACGACCACTCCTTCAGCCACGGCGCCTGCCAGTGCTCCTGGGGCGGGGTGAAGAGCTCCGGGCTCGGCCGCTCGCACTCGAAATTCGGCTTCTACGAGTGCGTCGACATCAAGATGAACACCTGGGAGCCGGGCCTGACCCGGGACTTCTGGTGGCACCCCTACGACCGCACGCTGGGGGAGGCGGTGCGCAACTCCGCGCGCCTGCTCTACGGCCGCGGCGAGGTGCGGGCGAAGGCCCTCCGCGACGGCGCCCGGCCGCTGCTGCGGATCGGCCGGCGCACCATGCGGCGGGGGTAGGCGCGGTCGGGGTTCGGGGCGTTTCGGGGCGTTCGGGCCGTTCGGGGCGTTCGGGCCGGCGCCCGGGGGCGGCAAGGGGCGGGCAAGGGACGGGCAAGGGACGGCCGAGGGACGGCAAAGGGACGCGGCCCTCTCGGCCACGGCCCGGGCAGGCTGTGGCCGTGGCCGAGAGGGCCGGGTCTCAGGGGAGTGTGGAGGGACACTCGCGGGAGAGCGACGGGAGTCCCACGGATCCGTCACCGATC
>JBPYFM010000099.1:0-5735 GCA_051986435.1 Solirubrobacterales bacterium
GCTTCGCCCGCCTCGTCACCCTCGCCGGGATGCTGATCGAAGCGGCGAAAGCCGAAGAACGGCTCGAGGTCGCCGACCTGCGCAGCCGCCTCGAACTGACCGAGGACGAGCTGCGCGAGGACATCGAGCTGCTGAACGTCGTCAACTTCGGCGGCGGCACCTACGTCCTCTACGCCGAAATCCTCGGCGACGAGATCGAGGTCGACTCCGAGCCCTACGGCGACAACTTCGCCCGCCCGGCCCGGCTCCTGCCGCTGGAGGCGAAGGCGCTGGTCGCCGCGATCGACCTCTTCGGCGACCACCTGCCGCAGTCGAACCTGGAGAAGGCGCGCGAGAAAATCGTCAAGGCGCTCGGCCACGATCCCTCCGAGGAGGGCCTCGAGATCGTCCCCGCCGGGGGCGGCGACGCGAGCGTGGCGCGCCTGCTGAACCAGGCGATCGCCGAGTCGACCGTGCTGGAGCTCTCCTACTACAAGGAGAACGAGGACGAGCTGACGACGCGGCGGATCGAGCCCTACCGCCTGCAGAACGGTCGCGAGGGCTGGTACGTCGAGGCCTACGACCTCAAGAAAGACGGCGTCCGCCACTTCAAGCTCGACCGCATCAAGGAGGCCGAGCCGACCGACGAGAGCTTCGAGCCGCGTCCAGAGGTCGAGGAATTCGCCCGGGTCGAGGGCTGGATGACGCACGGCGAGGTGCCCGCCGCCGAGGTGGCGCGGGTCTGGGTCTCGCCGGAGCGGGCGCGCTGGCTGCGCGAGGAGCGGACCGTGGTCGAGGAGCTGGCCGACGGCGCCGTCGTCGTCGAGCTGCCCTACGCGGGCAAGGCCTGGCTGGTGCGGGAGATCCTCCGCGGCGCCGGCGACCTGGTCGTCCTCGAGCCCGCCGACGCCCGCGCGGCGATCGCCAAAGAGGTCGCGGACTAAGTGGCCGGCCACTGACGCCCGCGGGCGCCGCGCCCATGCCCGAGACCGCCCCCGGCCACCCCGAGGTCCTGCGGATCGTCGCCCCGAACCCGGGGCCGATGACCCTCGAGGGCACCAACACCTACGTCTACGGCGCCGATCCGTGCTTCGTGATCGATCCGGGCCCGGACGACGCGGGGCACGTCGAGGCGATCCTGGCCGCGGGCAAGGAGCGCGGCGGGATCGGCGCGTTCCTGGCGACCCATTCGCACGCCGACCACGTCGCCGCGGCCGCGCACCTCGACGCCGAGGTCCTCGTTCCGGAGGCCGGTGCCACCTTCGGCGCCCTGCGCGCCGTCGCCACCCCCGGCCACGCCGACGACCACGTCGTCTTCCTCACCGAGGACGGCGTCGGCTTCTGCGGCGACCTCGTCCTCGGCCTCGGCTCGACCATCGTCCCGCCCGGCGGCAACTCCCTCGCCGCCTTCCTCGACTCCCTCGCCCTCCTCGCCGCCGAAGACCTCACCCTCATGTGCCCCGGCCACGGCCCCTGGATCACCGACCCCGACGCCAAGCTGGCCGAGTACGTCGAGCACCGCATGATGCGCGAGCGCCGTCTCGTCGCCGCGCTCGAAGCAGGCGAGCGCTCCCGCGCCACCCTCCTCGCCGTCGTCTGGGACGACGTCCCCGCCGAGCTGATCCCGATGGCGGCGATGGCGATGGAGTCCCACCTCGAAAAACTGGAGGCCGAACGCCGCCTCCCGGCCGGCCTGACCGAGTAGCCCAGCTGTTCCTTTTGCGCCTCATGGGCGCAAAAGGAACAGCCGGCGCCCGCGGGTGTCCGGTCCCGCGGGCGCGCCCGCGTCAGCTTCCCGGCAGGTAACGGGCGATCGCGAAGCCGCCGCCGCTCTTCAGTTCCGGGGTGATGACGCTGCCGCCGACCAGGATCCGGCCCTTGCCGTCGAGGAGGACCTGGGTGGCGACGGCGCTCGAGGGGCCGCCGAAGCCGGTCGTCACTTTGCCTCGCCTGCCGAAGCCGCGGTCGTAGGTGCCCTTCGGGGTGAGCCTGCCGAGGACGAAGGTGCGGCGCAGGATGTGGTTGTGGGGAGACGGGGAGACGCGTTTGCCGGTGTTGCCGACGAGGTAGGTGCGTTCGCCGGCGTCGGCGGTCAGGTCGGAGAAGGAGCCCGCCTCGGGGTCGAGGTACTTGGCGGAGCCGATGCGGCTGAAGCCGGGGTCGAAGGCCCCGCTCGGGAGCAGGCGGACGACCACCTGGTAGGTGATCGTCTTGGGGACCTTCTTGACGACCTTTTTGCCTTCTTCGACCCTGAGGACGTTGTGATAAATGCGGCGATGCTGGGGTTCCCCGAGCAGGAGGATCTTGTCGGAGGGCGTGACCGTCATCGCGATCGGGGCGACCGTCTTCAGCGTCCGGAAGCTGAACGAGGCGAACCCCGAGTTCAGGTTGCCGTCGGCGTCGAAGGCCGTCAGCAGCTGCGCCGGCCCTTCTGCGGCCGAGCAGAACGGACCACCCGTCCCGGCGGTGAGGTAGCCGCCGGAGAACGGGGCGAGCCGGCCGAGGCTGGCGATCGTGCCGAGGGCGCGGATGCCGCCGGCGCCGAAGGTCGGGTCGAGCGCGCCCGATTCGGTGAGGCGGGCGACGAAGCCCTTCGAGTTGACGCTGCGTTCGCAGTGGGACAGTTCGGTCACGTAGCCGCCGCTGATGACGATCCGGTTCTGCGAGTCGACGACCACGCTGCGGATGCCGACCGACGGCCCGCCGTAGGTGCCTCCCGGCGCCGCCGGAGCGCCGAGGCCGAGATCGGTGACGAGCCTGCCGTCGGTGCCGAAGGTGCGGTCCGGCCTGCCGTCGGCGTCGAACCGCATCACGGTGGCGGAGGCGACCACCGGATCCGGGGTCGAGTTGGTCGGCAGCGGACGCGTCAGCCCGACGACCACGACCCGACCGAGCGAGTCGACGGCGACATCGGACAGCACGAAGACCCCGCCTTTCGGTCGCGTCACGGTGACCACACCACCGTCGCCGAAGCTCGGATCGAGCTTGCCGTCGCCGAGGAAGCGCACGATCTTCGAGGCGCCCGCGACGACGACCTTGCCGCCCGGCGCCGTGGCCATCTTCTGGTGCCCCGGCGTGAATTCGAAGGGCAGCTCGTACTGCGGCCCGCTCGCTCCGGCGCTTTCCGACGGGAAGCCCACCGTCACCTTGCCGTCCTTGCCGAAGCGCGCGTCGCGCTGCCCGGCCCTGCCCTTCGCCAAGGCGCTGCCTGCCATCGCCGCGAGGCAGGCAGCGATCATCGCCGCCGCCAGGGCGGTCCTCCAGACCCTGTCCATCGTCAACTCCCTTGTCCGGTGACGACCGTCCGGTGGTCGTCGTTCGCGATCTCAAACGCGCGTTGCTCAGGGAAGTTTCGGCCGTCTGGAAAAATGCGCCGATGGCGGAGATGAGCGTGAGGGGGGCGGCGAAGGCAGCGTTGCTCGCCGGCGTCGCCGGGACCGGGCTCGCCGCTGCCTCGGTGGGCGTCGCCTGGCATCGGTTGGCGCGGCGGGGGCTGCCGCAGGAAACGGGGCGGATCGAGGTGCCGGGGCTGCGGGGGCCGGTGACCGTGCGGCGCGACCGGTGGGGCGTGCCGCACATCGAGGCCGGGGACCGCGACGACCTGAGCTTCGCGCAGGGCTTCGTGCACGCGCAGGACCGCGCCTGGCAGATGCACTTCTACAAGCGGGTGGTGAGCGGGCGGCTGTCGGAGTTCGCGGGCGCCGAGACGCTGGCGGTCGACCGGCTGATGCGGACGCTGGGCATCCGGCGGGTCGCGGAGCGGGAGCTCGGCGAGCTGGGCGCGGAGCTGCGGGGCAAGCTCGGGCGCTTCTGCGCCGGCGTGAACGCGGGCGCCGCCGCGGCGAAGGCGCCGCCGCTGGAGATGCGGCTGCTCGGGCTCGAGTGGGAGCCCTGGAGCCCGGTCGACATCCTCTGCCTCGGCAAGCTGCTCGCCTTCGGCCTCTGCACGAACTGGGAGCGCGAGCTGCTGCGCGCCGACATGGTGCGGGAGCTCGGCCCCGAGCTGACCGCGCGCCTCGACCCCGCCTACCCGCGCGACAACCCGATCGTCGACCAGACGCCGTGGAGCGGCGAGGGGCTGCCGCTGGTCGAGCAGATCGACGCCGTGCGGCGGGTGCTCGGCCTCGCCACCGAGGCGAGCGGGTCCAACAACTGGGCGGTGTCCGGTGAGCGTTCCGTCACCGGGATGCCACTGATCGCGGGCGACCCGCACCTGCCGCCGAGCATGCCGCCGATCTGGGAGGAGATGGAGCTGCGCTGCGGCGAGCGCTTCGTCCGAGGCGCCACCCTGCCCGGCATGCCCGGCGTCTACATGGGGCAGGGCAACGACGTCTGCTGGACGATCACCAACGTGATGGCCGACGTGCAGGACCTCTACATCGAGCGGATCGACGGCGACCGTTATCTCTTCGAGGACGAGTGGCGGCCGCTCGAGACGCGGCGCGAGGAGATCGTCGTCAAAGGGCGCGAGCGGCCCGACGTGGTGGAGGTCCGCGAGACCCACCACGGCCCGATCGTCAACGAGGCGCTCGGTGCCGACGACGCCGAGCCGCTCGCCCTCGCCTGGCTCACGCTGCGCGAACCGACCGCCTTCGACGGGATGTTCGAACTGCTGGAGCCGACCTCCGGCCCCGACCTCGTCGCCCGCCTCGAGGGCCACACCTCGCCGCCCTCGAACATGATCTGGGCCGACCGCCACGGCTCGATCGGCTACAGGCTGATCGGCCGCCTGCCGCGGCGCCGCGGGGGCGTCGCCGACCTGCCGAAGCCGGGCTGGACCGGCGAGTTCGAGTGGGAGGGGACGGTCCCATATGAGGAGCTGCCGGAGGTCGTCGACCCCGAGTCCGGTTATCTCGTCACCGCCAACAACCGGATCGTCGGCGACGACTACCCGCACCACATCACCTCCGAATACCTGGACGGGTTCCGTGCCAAGCGGATCGAGGAACTCATCCAGAGCCGGGGGAAGCACGACCTCGACTTCTTCGCCGCGATGCAGACCGACGTGCTCTCGCTGCCTGGCATCGAGGCGGCGCGCAGGCTCTCGCGCCTGCACCCGCCCGGCCAGCGCGAGCGCGCGGCGATCGAGCGGCTGCGGTCCTGGGACGGGCGGCTCGACGTCGACACCGTCGCCGGGACCATCTACCAGGCCTTCATCCTGCGCCTCGCCCGCGAGGTTGCGCGCGCGGCGATCGTCGACCGTGACCTCTGCGAGCGCTGGCTCGACCGCGCCGACAACGGCTTCAGTCCCCACATCACCTCACCGTGGCGCTGGCGCTCGCACCTGATGGCGCTCTGGGAGGAAGCCGACGACGAGCTGATCCACCGGCCGTGGGACGAGCTCGTGACCGAGGCGCTGGCGGGCGCGCTCGACGACCTCACCGACCGCTTCGGCCCCGACCCGGACGCCTGGCGCTGGGGGACGGTGCACGAGATGGAGTTCCCGCACGCGCTCGGGCAGGCGAACCCGGTGCTGAACCGCATCCTCAACCGGCGGGTGAAGGCCGGCGGCGCGCAGGAGACGGTGTGCCAGATCGCCTACGACCCGAACGATCCCTACCGCGCCGTCTGGGCGCCGAGCTGGCGGATGGTCGCCGACCCGACCGACCCCGACCGCTCGCGCTGGCAGATGTTCAGCGGCGAGTCCGGCCACCCGGCGAGCCCGCACTACGCCGACCTGCAGGCGCGCTGGGCGGCGGGGGAGACGCAGCCGATGTGCGGCGAGGGGCCGTGGCGGGTACTGCAGCTGACGCCGG
>JBPYFM010000100.1:0-5918 GCA_051986435.1 Solirubrobacterales bacterium
CCCACTCCCCCCGCACTCCCGTGACGCCTCCGTCCCGCCTGCCTCCCCCCGCACACCCGGCCCTCTCGGCCACGGCCACAGCCTGCCCGGGCCGTGGCCGAGAGGGCCGCGTCCCTCGGCCGTCCCTTGCCCGTCCCTCGCCCGTCCCTTCCCCGTCCCTTGGCCCCCGGGCGCCAGCTTGAATACCCCTGACCGCCTAAGAGAACTCGATCGCCGTCGCGCGAGGAATGACCAGCACCGGGTAGTTCGCCGCCTCGACCGCGTAGTCGCTCGAGGCGCTGAGGACGACTTTGCCGTCCGGGGCCTCTTTGCGCGAGCCGACCACCAGCAGGTCGAGCTTGCCGGAGCCGTGCTCGACGACGGTCGCGCCGAGGGCGCTCGCGAGGCTCTCGGCGGTCTGGCGAGCGGCCGGGTCGCCCTCGTCGATGACGCCGACCGTGCTCACGGCGGGCTCGGACTCCGACCACAGGCCCGCCGGGGCCACGGCGATCGCCGAGCTGCCCCCGAGCAGGAGTTTGTGGGCGGAGATGCCGGGCTTGACGAGGCCTTTGGCGGTCCGGTACTCGGAACCGAAGACGAGGACGGCCGCGCCCTCCTGCTCGACCAGTTCGCCGAGGCCGACGCTGGTCGCCGGGTTGATCACGACGTACTTCGGCATGTCCGGGGTGCCGACGGACTCGGCCCCCCGGGCCAGCAGCTCTTCGGCGGCGTGCTGGTCGAGCGATTCGCCGAAGGAGTGCCGGACGTAGGCGAGCGACAGCTCGGCGCCCGAGGAGGCGAGCAACCGACCCAGCGCGAGCGCGTCGCGGTCGTTGTCGGTGTCGTCGTAGGAAACGATGATCTTCAGTG
Source organism: Solirubrobacterales bacterium (assembly GCA_051986435.1). GTDB lineage: Bacteria > Actinomycetota > Thermoleophilia > Solirubrobacterales > 70-9 > VAYN01. The sequence goes on from JBPYFM010000100.1 coordinate 850, forward strand.
CCATATGGATCTCCCTGAGCGTCGTGGAGTCGAAGTGTGCCCGAATCCGGAGCCGCCCCCGGGAGGAAGCGGGGAGCGGCTCCGTGATTTCGTTCGGGCTCTAGGCGGGCGGCGTCAGGCCGTCCCGGCTGCCGGGGCCGTCGACCCCGAAGAGCTCCCCGACTTGATCCCGTCGGGGTAACCGAGCGACGGGACGTCCGACGGGTACACCTCGTGCCCGTGGACGGCGATGTCGCCGGTCTCCATTTCCGCCTCGGTCATCCGTAGCGACACGAACAGGCCGACGATCTTCAGCAGCACGAACGTGCCGATCGCGGAGAAGGCGACGACCCAGGCTGCGGTGTAGGCCTGCACCCAGAGGAGGTGCAGCCCGCCGCCGGAGATCAGCCCTTCGTGTTCGCCCGCCATCAGTTTGTTGGCGAAGATCCCGGTCATCAGCCCACCGACGACGCCGGCGAAGCCGTGGGTGTAGATGACGCCGAGGGTGTCGTCCACATTGCGGAACGGCGCCGTGCGGCTCAGGTAGTTGAGCGCGAAGTAGACGATCGCCGAGGCGACCACGCCGATGATGATCGCCGCCCAGCCGTTCACGAAACCGGCGGCCGGGGTGATCGCGACGAGGCCGACGATCATGCCGTTGACGCTGCCGATCAGGCTGGGCTTGCGGCCGGTCGCGTAGTCGAGCGCGACCCAGACCAGGAAAGCGACCGCGGTGCAGAGGTTCGTGTTGAGCACCGAGGCGGAGGCGATTTCGCCGGCGCTGTACCAGTCACCGCCGTTGAAGCCGTTCCAGCCCATCCAGAGGAGGCCGGCACCAACCGCCACCATCGCCAGGTTGTTCGGTGCGTCGACCTCGCGGTCGCGCTGGAGCCGTGGTCCGATCACCGCCGCCGCGACGAAGCCGGATACACCGGCGGCAAGGTGGATGACGTAGCCACCGGAGTAGTCCAGGGCGCCTTGCTGCGCGAAGAAGCCGCCGCCCCAGATCATGAAGGCGTTGATCGTGTAGACCAGCAGCGTCCAGAGGGCGACGAACGGGATCCAGGCCTTGAAGTTGAACCGACCGAGGACCGAGCCGAGCATGAGGATCGGGGTGATCGCGGCGAAGACGATCTGGAAGTAGGCCAGGGTCGATTGCGGGAAGAGGAATTCTTCTTCCGCCAGCTCCGGGATATGGGCCTGTTCGAGCAGGCTATGGCTGTTGAGGATCGATTCTGGCTTCCCCCACATGTTCCCGAAGAAGCCCGAGGTCGCGCCGAAGATGTGGATCGGGTGCCCGAAGGCCATCTTGAATCCGACCAGGACCCAAAGGATGAGCACGATCGCGAAGGCGACGAACGCCATCATCATCGAGTTCACGGACCAGCGTTTCTGCATCACCCCGCCGTAGAGCACGACCAGCCCGGGGATGCTCATCAGCCCCACCAGGGTCGCGGCGGTGAGCTGCCAAGAATTGGCGCCTTCGTTCAACCATTCCATTGGTTCGATGCTTCCTTCCGTTGCGTGTCTGGACTGGACGTAACCCTCACGCGAAGGAAGCACCGGGGCTACGTACGAGTGTCCAAAGATCGCCGAGTGATCTTCTCCCGATGGGAGATAGCCGGCCCGCACCCACGCACGTAGGTTCTCCCCATGCCACTCGAAGGACATTACGAACGGCAGAACACGCCGCTCTACAGACTGAGTCCCAGGGAGATCAAGGTCGCCGTCGGCATCGTCGTCGTGACCTTGGTCGCGATGATCGCGATCGTCGCCGCCACCGTCGGCGACAGCAACCCACCGCCGGCGCTCGGGTGCATCAACCCGACCGTCGCCGGCATCGTCGGGGCCGAAACGATCAACCGCTGCGGCCAGGAAGCGGTCGAAACCTGCGCCCATGCCGCCGAATTCACCGGCGCGCGCGCGGAGACGATCGTCGCCAACTGCGAAAAGCAGGCCGTCAAGTTCTGACGTAGCCCGCCGGCTGTTCCTTTTGGACGCCTGGCGTCCAAAAGGAACAACTGACCGCGGGTGCGCCTACTTACCGCTCCACTTCGGCGTGCGCTTGCCGAGGAAGGCGCCGACGCCCTCTTTGGCGTCCTCGCTCGCGAACGCGGTGCCGAAGCCGACCTTCTCGGCCTCGATGCCGGCGTCGATGTCGCCCTTGTGGGAGACCTGCTTGATCTGACCGAGCGCGATCGGCGCCTGGCCCGCCAGCTTGTCGGCCCACATCAGCGCCGTCTCGAAGAGCTCGTGGTCGGGCACGACGCGGTTGACGAGGCCGATTTCGAGCGCCTCCTCGGAGAGGATCGCGTCGCCGACCAGGTTCATCTCCAGGGCCTTGTTCTCGCCGACCAGCCGCGGCAGGCGCTGGGTGCCGCCGAAGCCGGGGATGATCCCCAGCTTGATCTCCGGCTGGCCGAAGACCGCGGCCTCGCCGGCGATGCGGAAGTCGCAGGCCATCGCCATCTCGCAGCCGCCGCCGTAGGCGATCGCGTTGACCGCGGCGATCGTCGCCACCGGCTCGGTTTCGAATTCGCGGAACAGCGCGTGGGCGGCGTCGAGCAGCTCTTTGCCGCCCGCCTCGTCCATCGTCGTGAACGCCTTGATGTCAGCGCCCGCGGAAAAGACGATCGGCACCGAGGAGGCGATCACCATCGCGTGCAGGCCCTCGTCAGCCTTGACCTTGTCCCAGACCGTCCTCAGATCCTTGATCACCTGCGGGTGCACCGCGTTCATCGGCGCGTTGGCAAGCCAGGCGATCGCGACGTTTCCGCGCGTCTCCAGCTTCACTTTCTCCGCCTGCTCGCCCTCGTCGGGCTTCGGGTAGGCGTAGAAGCCCTGGCCGGTGGCGTAGCCGTGGCGGCCCTGGGCGACGAGGCGCCGCAGCGTGATCGGCGGGGTGAAGCGCTCGCCGTACTTCTCCTCCAGCGCCTCCATCTTCTCGAGCATGGTGTCGAGGCCTTCGACATCCGCTTTCCAGAACGGCGGCAGCAGGCCTTTGCGGGGGTCGAGGCCGGCGCCGGTCATCATGCCGACATCGATGTCGCGGACCGAGGAGATCCCCTCCTCGACCAGCAGGCAGGCCTCGATCAGGGCCCGGCAGCCGAACATGTCGATCAACTCCTGGGCGTCGGGCTCGGCGTCGCCAGGGATCGTCTGCTCGCCGTCCTTGAAGAAGCCCTCGCCGCCGCTCTTCATCCCCAGCTTGCCTTCGCCGACCAGGCCGCGCAGGCCCTCGTGGACGTAGAAGCTCTCGCCGTAGGACTTGTTCAGGTGCTCGGCGACGTGAAAGACGGTGTCGAGGCCGAGCAGGTCCTGCAGGAAGAACGGCCCCATCGGCGCGAGCTTCGCCTCGGCGATGGCCGCGTCGATCGCCTTCAGTGACAGGCCCTTCTCCTCCTGGGCGCGCCAGATCTCCCCCATCGTCGCCATCAGGATCCGGTTGACGACGAAGCCCGGTACCTCACCGCAGACGATCGGCTGCTTCTTGATCGCCTGGGCGAAGTTGTAGGCCGCGGTGGCGGTCTCCTGCGAGGTGTCCTCGCCGACGATCACCTCGACCAGCGGCATGATCGACGCCGGGTAGAAGAAGTGGAAGCCGACCACCTTGTCGGCCCGCAGGGTGGCCTCGCCCATCTCGGTGATCGAGAGCGAGGAGGTGTTCGAGGAGAGGATCGCGTGCCCGGGCGTGGCGGCGTCGATCTCCCTGAAGACCGCCTGCTTGATCGCCATCTTCTCCGGCACCGCCTCGATCACGAAGTCGACGTCGGCGAACTCGGCGTAGGTGGTGGTGCCGGTGATGTTGCCCATCACCTCGGCGAGGCGTGCGTCGGCCTGCTCCTGGGTGATGCGCTCCTTCTTCACCTGGCTGCCGAGCTGGCCCTCGGTGACGGCGCGCGCCTTCTCCAGCGCGGCGTCGACGAATTTCTGCTCGATGTCCTTGACGACTACCGGGATGTCGGCGGCGGCGATCGCCTGCGCGATCTCCCCACCCATCGTCCCCCCACCGACGACGGCGGCCTTCTTGACGAACATGCGGCTTCGGTCCCCCTTTTGCGAAGTTCTGCGGCTTGGCTGGGCGGCCGGCGGCCGCGCGAGTTGGGAGGCTATCCGGATGGAGGGCGAAGCGACATCAGACCGTGACAACTTGCTGGCGTTCGAGCTGGCGCTCGACGAAGCGGTCTGCGATGAGGTGCACCGGGAGAGCTGGGGACGGCTCTTCCTCACCCGCTCGACGCCGCTGATCTGGGACGCCAACTGGATCGCGATCGAGGAGGTCGGGCTGAGCGTCGACCAGGTGGTGGCGATCGCCGACGACGCACTCGGCGGCGAGGGCTTCGGCCACCGCACGATCTGCCTTCTCGATGAAGAAGACGGGAAGCGCCTGGGGGCGGAAGTCGAAGCCGAGGCGGCGAAGTGGCCCCGCTGGGAGGTCGAGCGCACCCGCTACATGCTCTGGCGCGGGGGCATGATCGAGCCGGACGCCTCGGCGCCGGCCGCACGCGAGGCGCGTCTGGCGGAGATCGCCGACCTGCGCAAGGCGATCATCGGCGAGTCGATGCCCCCCGACGGCGGCGGCGCACCGGCCGTCGACCAGCTCCTCGAGCTCGATCGGCGCTACGGCAAACCGGGCGGCGACCGCTGGTTCGTCGCCCCGGCCGAAGACCAGCCGCAATCCGCCTGTCGCCTCCTGCGCGCCGGCGGCATCGCCCAGGTCGAGGAGGTCGGCACCCTCATCCCCGCCCGCGAGCGCGGCTACGCCAAGGCAATCGTCACCGCCGCCGTCGCCGCCGCCCAAGCGGAAGGCGACGCCACGATCTTCATCACCGCCGACGCCGCCGACTGGCCCCAGCTCTTCTACGGCCGGCTGGGCTTCGAGGTGGTCGGCGGGCTGACGGTGCTGCGCCGAGGGCCGTAGAGGGACGGGGAAGGGACGGCGAGGGACGGCGAGGGACGGCCGAGGGACGCGGCCCTCTCGGCCACGGCCCGGGCAGGCTGTGGCCGTGGCCGAGAGGGCCGGGTCTCAGGGGAGTGTGGAGGGACACTCGCGGGAGAGCGACGGGAGTCCCACGGATCCGTCACCGATC
>JBPYFM010000101.1:0-2655 GCA_051986435.1 Solirubrobacterales bacterium
GCGGTCGGGAGACGTCACGGAACCCTCACGCCTCCGTGGAGAAGCCCACGGAGGCGTGACGAACCCCCGGCGTCTCCCGCACCACCTCCCGACCCGGGCGGCTGATCGGGGGTCACAGCCTGCCAGGACCCCGATCAGCCGCCCCGGGCGACAGCTTCCGCCGCCGCAGGGGCAAGAGGCGCCAGCTTCCCCGGCGCAGGCGCGGAGCCACCGCTGGCCGAGGCCTCTCTCAGCTCGCCGGGATCACGGCGATGTCCTCGAGGGCGAACTTGCCGTTCGCCTCGTCGGGGTCGCCGAGGGGGTAGTGCCCGCTGAAGCAGGCGTCGCAGTGGTCTTCGGGGCTGCCGCCGATCGCCTCGTAGACGCCCTCCATCGAGAGGTAGGCGAGCGAGTCGGCATCGAGCTCGTCGGCGATCTCTTCGATCGTCCGACCGTGGGCGATCATCTCCTCGCGGGTCGACATGTCGACGCCGTAGTGGCAGGGATTGCGGATCGGCGGTGCCGAGATTCGCATGTGCACCTCGCGCGCGCCGGCGCCGCGCAGCATCCCGACGATCTGCCGGGTCGTGTTGCCGCGCACGATCGAGTCGTCGACGACGACGATCCGTTTGCCGGCGACGATCTCCGGCAGCGGGTTGAACTTGAGGCGCAGGCCGTGTTTGCGGAGCTCCTGCCCGGGTTGGATGAAGGTGCGGGCGACGTAACGGTTCTTGATCAGGCCGTCGTCGCGCGGCAGCCCCGAGGCGCGCGCGAAGCCCGCCGCCGCCGGGTTGCCGGAGTCGGGCACCGCGATCACCAGGTCGGCTTCGACCGGCGCCTCGCGCCAGAGGATCTCGCCCATCCGCCCGCGCGCCTGCTGCAGCACGTTGCCCTCCATGCGGCTGTCGGGGCGGGAGAAGTAGATGTGCTCGAAGACGCACGAAGAGCGCCGCACTCCGCGCACCACCTGGCGCGTCTCCAGCCCCCGCTCGGTCAGGCTGACCAGCTCGCCGGGGTGCACTTCGCGCATCAGCTCGGCGCCGATGATGTCGAAGGCGCAGCTCTCGGAGGCGACGACGAAGCGGTCGCCGAGCCGCCCGAGGCTGAGCGGCCGGATCCCGTGCGGATCGCGGAAGGCTACGATCGCGTGCTTGGTCATCACCACGGTCGAGTAGGCGCCCTCGAGTCGCGGCATCACCTGTTCGACCGCGTCCTCGATCAGCTTCCCCTCGTGCGAGGACACGAGCGCCGCGATGATCTCCGAGTCGCTCGTCCCGCGGAAGTCGATCCCGCGCCCCTTCAGCTCGGCCCACAGCTCGACCGCGTTGGTCAGGTTCCCGTTATGTGCGAGCGCCACCTCGCGACCGTCGTCGCGCCATACGGGCTGGGCGTTCTCCCACGAGCCGCCGCCCGTCGTCGAGTACCGCACGTGGCCGATCGCCATGTCGCCCTCCAGCGCCCGCAGCTTCTCCTCGTCGAAGACCTGGGACACCAACCCCGCGTCGCGCAGCGTGGTGATGTGCCCGCCCTCGCACGTGGCGATCCCCGCCGACTCCTGCCCGCGGTGCTGCAGCGCGTACAGCGCGAAGTACGCGAGGCGGGAGACATCGTGCCCGGGGGCGTAGACGCCGAAGACCCCGCATTCGTCACGGGGCTTGTCGCGGTCGGCCGGGAACCGCTCGAACGTGGTCAAGGAGCGCGCTTTCCTCTTCGGTAGAGACGACGGGACGCGCAGGCGGATCGCCTACCCCGGGAGGGTAGCAATGGCCGGAGACCGGCTGGGGCTGCCGAATCCCCCCAATTTGCGGATCCCCGAGCGGTGGATCAGCCGACGCGCTCGCCGGGGTCGAACGCGGGGAGGCCATCGATGCTCGCGGCGTTCTTCTCCACCATGTACTCGACGATCGCCGCCTCGCCGCCCGACCGCACCTTCTTTTCCGCCCACTTCTCGGCGTGCACGCGCTCGCCCTCGTAGCCCATCAGCGGCACGCCATAGCCGCAGGAGTCGGCGATCCGGTCGACCTCGACGACGATCACCGCACGCCGCGCCGCCTCGACCTCGTGGGGAGCCTCGAAGTCGGCCCGCGCGCAGAGCTCCTCGAACCGCGGATCGCCCGCCGGGACCACCTCACCGCGGCCGTGCAGCCGGAGGATCCGCGGCGGCCCATCGAAGGCGCAGAACATCACGACTATGCGCCCGTTCTCGCGCAGATGTGCAACGGTCTCCGCCCCGGAGCCCACCATGTCGAGGTAGGCGACGGTGTGGTCGTCCAAGACCCGGAAGGTCCCGATCGGCCCCTTCGGCGAGACGTTCACCCGCCCGTCGCCGGCAAGCGGCGCGGTGCCGACGAAGAAGAGCTCCCGCCGGCCGATCCACTCGCGCTGATGCTGGTTGATGCGCTCGTAGACCTTGCCCATCCCGTGACCGTACCAGCGCGCAGGCGACGTTCCGTGACGCCGCCCCGTTCGGTCGAGCCACTGACCGTGCCCCGCCTACGCGCTCGCCCGTGGCTCGAGAGAGGCTCTCCTGCGTGGGCAGAGGCGCGGAAAGGGACCCGGCCCTCTCGGCCACGGCCCGGGCAGGCTGTGGCCGTGGCCGAGAGGGCCGGGTGTCAGGGGAGTGTGGAGGGACCCTCGCGGGAGGGTGACGGGAGAGGGACGGATCCGTCACCGATC
>JBPYFM010000102.1:0-2342 GCA_051986435.1 Solirubrobacterales bacterium
GTGGCGCGCCCGGAGAGGCCCATCGCGACCGCCGCGCCGAGCCCCTGCGGGATCAGCAGCAGGCCGGTGTCGACGGCGTCCTGGCCGCGGACGGTCTGGAAGTAGAGCGGCATCAGGACCATCGCGCCGAAGAGCGCGGCGCCGAGGCAGAAGGTCGTGATCGAGGCCGCCGTGAAGGCCCGGTCCCTATAAAGGCGGACGTTCAGCAGCGGGTTCGACACCTTCAGCGCGCGCAGCACGAAGGTCGCGACGCCGACCAGGCCGATGACCAGCGGGACCAGGACCGAGCCCGCGAACAGGGTGCCGGCGGAGCCGGTCTCGGCGAGCCCGTAGGTGATGCCGACGAGGCCGACCGAGAGGATGCCGAGGCCGAGGAAGTCCAGCGGCTCCGCCCCTTCCGGCTGGTCCTTGGGCAGGAGCTTCAGCGCAGCGACCAGGGTGAGGATGCCGACCGGGAGGTTGACGAGGAAGATCGACTGCCAGGAGACGTGCTCGAGCAGCAGGCCGCCGATGGTGGGGCCGAAGATCGGGGCGAGGACGATCGGGACGCCGATCGCGCTCATCACCTTGGGGAGGTTGCGCGGCCCGGCGGCGCGGACGAGGATCATCTGGCCGGTCGGCACCAGCATGCCGCCGCCGATCCCCTGGATCACGCGGAAGGCGACCAGCGACTCGGTCGACTGGGCGAACCCACAGAGCACCGAGCCGGCGGTGAAGAGGACGAGCGAGAAGAGGTAGACGCTGCGGCCGGAGAAGCGCCGCGAGGCCCAGCCGCTGACCGGGATCACCGCGGCAAGCGCGAGCAGATAACCGGTGACGACCCACTGGATCTGGTCGACCGTGGAGTTCAGGTCCCTCCCCAGGGTGTCGAGGGCGACGTTGACGATCGTCGTGTCGAGGACCGACATGATCGTGCCGAGGACGACCACCGTGGCGATCCGCCACACGTGTGCCTCGATCTTGCTTCCGGCTGTCTGCGCTGCTTCGCTCACCTACGCATCACTTCCTTCGCGTCCCAAAGTTTCGGTACCTAATAGATTAGCGCCGAAAGTTAGGTCCCGAAACATCTGTGACGAGGTTCGCATAGGCTCGCGCTCATGGCGACGACGGCGCAACCACCGGCACCAGGGGACGCGGCGGCAGCGGCGACGGCTCCGCCCGGGGCGCTCACGATCCCGGATTTCGAGATCGTCCCGCGGCTGGGGCTGATCCCGGTGGCGATCGTCTTCGCCGGGCTCGTCGTGGCGATCGCCGTCAACGAACTCTGGCCGCTGGCCTTCTTCCACGTCGCCTTCGGCGCTGCCTGGACGATCATCGACCTCTTCCTCGGCTTCGTGCTCGGCCCGATCCTGGGGAAGCTCGCGGTCCCGGCGCGGATCGAAATGACCACGCGGCTGATGCCGAAGATGGTCCTGATCATGCCCACCGTCGTGACCGCGACGCTCGCCGCCGGATGGCAGCTCGGCCACTTCCTCGGCACCGTCGACAGCGGCTACTACAACCACGGCTGGGTCGTCGCCAGCTACATCGTGGTCGGCTGCATGGCGGTCATCGCCCTCGGCCTGCTGGAGCCGGCCAACATCGCGGTCCTCTTCGAGCTGAGGAAGCCGCAGCCGAACCCGGCGATCATCGAACGGCTGATGAAAAGGTTCATCTACACGGCGGGCATCCTCGGCGCCCTGCAGATCGCGACGCTGGTGATCATGACCAAGATCGCGAGCGGCTGATGGCGGAGCGCCCGATGCCGCCGGTCACCCAGATCGGGATGGCGTCGCTCGCCCTGATCGTCGCGGGCGGCATCTACCTCGCCGCCCACCTGCCCGAATCGGTCCCGCTCACCCCGGCGATCGTCCTCCTCGCCCTCTCCGCCCTGCTGCTCGCGGCCAACCTCATCTCCCTCACCCGCGTCGACGATTTCGCCTGGTGGCGCTTCTTCCAGGTCGGCCGCTGGGCCCTCCTCGCCTACGCGATCACCGCGGGCCTGATCGAGTACGCGTTCCTGCGCAACGGCCTCTCCGGTGGCCCGCTCATCGTCGTCACCCTCTCCCTCGTCGTCTACGCCCTCCACGTGCCGATGCTGATCGCCTTCACCGTGGCGCGCTACGCCGAGCCGGTGCCCGACTAGCGAGGGGCGCCGGGACAGGGTGCGCGGACGTTTCAAGCTGGCGCCCGGAGCACGAGGGACGCGGACTCTCAAGCTATCGCCCGAAGCACGAGGGACCCGGCCCTCTCGGCCACGGCCCGGGCAGGCTGTGGCCGTGGCCGAGAGGGCCGGGTGTCAGGGGAGTGTGGAGGGACCCTCGCGGGAGGGTGACGGGAGAGGGACGGATCCGTCACCGATC